>DKND01000069.1:14874-63493 GCA_002470605.1 Opitutia bacterium UBA7397 | reverse complement strand
TCCATCGCCCTTGAAGTCGCCGAAGCCCAAGCCGCCACCAAGGATGGCGCCAACCGCTGAACATGAGCCTCCCACTTGCCTCCCTCTTTCTCGCCGAACTCGGCAAGGTCGATCCATGGATTGCCATCTGCTCGCTCGCGACGGTCTTCGTGACAGTCGGCATGGGTTTCTGGTCCGCTGGAAAATCTAAAAATGCCGGTGACTTCTTCGTCGCAGGTCGTTCGGTCTCGGTCGGCTGGAATGCTTCCGCGATTTCCGGTGAATACCTTTCCGCCGCTTCTTTCATGGGCGTGGCCGGCATGGTGATGGCGACGGGCTACGATGCCCTCTGGTATCCGGTATGCTATGCGTGCGGGTATTTGTTCTTATTGCTCTTCATCGCCGGGCCGCTGCGTCGCTTTGGAGCTTACACCATTCCGGACTTCGCCGAAGGTCGTTACGACTCCCCGCTCTTCCGCAAGATCGCCGTCTGCTTCGTGCTCTTCATCGGCTTCTTTTACACGATGCCGCAGATGAAAGGCGCAGGTACGACCTTGGCTTACATCTTCCCAGGCCTGCCTTATTGGGCGGGCGTCGTAGTCGTCGGAGCCGTCATCACGCTCAATGTTTCCTTAGGAGGCATGAAAGGCATCACCCTCGTACAAGCCTTTCAGTATTGGCTTAAAGTGTTCGCCATCACCGTACCCATCTTCGTCTTAGCTTCGATTGTCGGACATTATCAAGATCACGTCAGCGCTAATAAGACCGCTTTTGAAACCGTCGCTTCCGCCCCGGCGAACATCGAAAGAAAGGCCCTGCCCGCCAAAGCTCCGAAAGACGAGCAGTGGATTTCTCCTTTCGGCAAGCTAACCACCAAAGCCGTCGATGCGTCCATCGCCGCGGCCCCCACGCCCGAAGCCAAAGCCGCACTCGAAGTAAATAAGAAGCCCTTCTCACTTCTTTACACCTACTCGCTGATCATCGCACTCGTGTGCGGAACCGCCGGCCTCCCGCACATCCTTGTCCGCTTCTACACCAACCCGGACGGCGTCGCGGCTAAACGTACGACGATGTGGGTGATGATCCTCATCGGTGTCTTCTACGTTTTCCCACCGGTGTACGGCGTTATCGGTCGCTCACTCACCCCCGAACTTTATGACGCCGTCGGCGCCAAGGGCACGGACAAGGTCGTACTCGAACTGCCCACGCTGCTCGCGGGTAAGAACCACGCGCTGCTCGGGTCAGTGCTCTCTGGCATCACCTGTGCGGGTGCGTTCGCCGCGTTCATGTCGACGTTCTCGGGCTTGCTCGTCTCTATGACCGGTGCGCTCGCGCACGATGTCTACGGACGCATGCTCAAGCCGGACTCGACGCCCGAACAGCGTCTACGCGCCTTCAAATGGGCCGCCGTTATCATTGGTACCGTTTCCATCCTGCTCGGCATGCAAGTCGAAGCGTTGGAAATCAACTTCATGGTTGGTCAGGCCTTCGCCATCGCCGCTGCCAGCTACTTCCCCTTGCTCTTCATGAGCGTCTGGTGGCGCGGCATGACGATGCCGGGAGCAGCCGCAGGCATGCTTGGCGGCGGTGTCAGCGCCCTGCTGGCGATCACGATGACTTCCATTTCCGATGTCGCCGCCGCGGGTGCGAAGAAAATCACCGACGTCGCTCAGCTTGCCTCCTTCTGGCAAGACCATCCCGTCGCCAAAAGCCTCGCGGACATGTGGGTGGCCCATCCGCTCGCCCGCATCCTTTGCGAACAACCCGCCATCTGGGCCGTCCCCCTCTCCATCACGCTCATGATTGTCGTCTCTAAAGCCACTGCGGCTAAGGTTCCCGGCGACATCCGCATGAAGATGCTCGTCTTGCATGCCCCTGAAGCTTTGGGACTCAAACAAGAGTACATCAAGGAACACGAAGGCCTCAGCCACTAAGCTGATCGTTGCGTTAATTTCGCCGCTGCAATCACTTGAAACTTGGAAGTCCGCCGTGAGGCGTCTTTGTTGGGGTCGTGCAAACGGATCCTAACGAAGACGACCTCAAGGGCTACCGAGTCGTACAGGCGCTTTCGCTTTTCATCGCCGGGGGAGCCCTTTACGCCGCCATCCTCATGACCCGAAAAGGCGGGCCCGTTTACCTTGGACTGGAAATAGACCCTTTTGAGCGAGACGCCATGGTGGGCGCCTTCGTCGGGATACCTACCTCTATTTGCGGGGCTGCGGTCGCGTATTTAGCCGCCTACGAACGCCGCTGGGGAATCGTGCGAGGCCTCGCGACCTTCATTTTCATCGGCAACCTCCTCATCCCTTTGACGTGGGGCTTCCTTTGGCTTATTAAATCCGGCATCTTCTCACGCTAAGATGTCCCAGCCCATCGTCATCGTCACTCGCGGCAGCCCGCTGGCGCTCCAGCAAGCCCATGATGCGGCGGCACGGATTGCGCAAGCGTTGCAACGCCCGACGGAAATACGAATCCTGACGACAACCGGAGATCGGCAAGCCAATTGGTCACTGGAGAAACAGGGCGGCAAGGGACTCTTCACCGCCGAACTTGAGCAGGCCTTACTAAGAGGAGAAGCCGACGTGGCCGTCCACAGTTCCAAAGACCTCCCGACCGAGATGCCTGCCGGATTGGCAATCGCAACCTGCCTTACCCGTCAGGACGCCCGCGACGTACTCGTCCGCCGCACGGAAATCGTAGAGCCTAAATTAATCGCCACCGGAAGTCCGCGTCGCCGCGCCCAGGGAGCCCTGAAATTTCCCCAAGCCCAGTGGACGGAATTGCGCGGCAACGTGGACACGCGCCTTAAGAAATTGGTCAACGGCGATGCGGAAGCTTCCTACCTTGCAGCATCCGGCCTGAATCGTCTCGGAATTAAAAACTGGGAGGGTCTCACTTTTGAACCCGTCCCCATCGCCCAGATGGTACCCGCCGCCGGTCAAGGAGCCGTCGCGATTCAGACACGCTCCGCCGATACTTTGCACTTCGCCGTCGCCGGCTGCGCCCTGACGACCTTTTCCGTCTTTGTCGAAAGACTCTTCTTGGCGAAACTCGGCGAAGGCTGCCACACCGCCTTCGCTTGTCACCACTCCGCCGGCCGAATCCATCTCTTCCGGAGCGACTTTGGTCGCCATGAGATTGAGTTCCCCGCGACCGACCTGACCGCCGCCTCTCAACTCGCTGACCGCATCCTGCAACAAATCCTGCCCCGTCAATCATGAGCAAACTTCCCTTACGCGATCGACTCATCGTTCTCACCCGCCCGGAAGGACGCGGCGGCGATTGGAAGGAATTACTCGTCGACGCCGGAGCCGCGGTCTCCGAACTACCCTTGATCGAAATCAGCTTTGAGCCGGACGACACCGTACTGAGCGAAGTCCTCGATGCCATGGGCGAATACGATTGGATCATCTTCACGAGCCCCAACGGTGTCCGCGGTTTTTTTGACCGTTTCTTCGAACGTTTTTCCGACATTCGTTCCGTGGGAGGAGTGCGATTCGCCTGCGTCGGCCCTTCGACCGAGAAAGCCTTGCGCGGCTATCATTTAGATTCGGATCTGACGGCCGCCAAACCGGACGCGCTCTCCCTTGGACAAGAACTCATGACCAAGTTCGACGTCGAGAATCAGAAAATCCTGCTCGTCACCGGAAACCTTAACTCTCCCGAACTCTCGCGGCTTCTGATGGAGGGCGCTCTGGCCATCGTCGACGTGATCAAAGTCTATGCGACCGAAGAAAAATCCGTCGCGGAAACACCCGAAGC
This sequence comes from Opitutia bacterium UBA7397, assembly GCA_002470605.1. Lineage (GTDB taxonomy): Bacteria > Verrucomicrobiota > Verrucomicrobiia > Opitutales > UBA953 > UBA953. The sequence goes on along the minus strand of DKND01000069.1, from coordinate 59,752 downwards.
GGCCGAATTCCGTCGCCATGGCGCCGATGCGATCGTCTTCGCCAGTCCTTCGGCCGTAGAATCATTCCTACACCAGGCTGCTTCGTTGCGCCCTGACGTTGGTGCGCGACAACCCAAAGCCATCGCCGTCGGGCCGACGACCGCCGACGCCCTTCGTAAGGCTGGCGTGCCTTTAGCCGGCACGGCTGTAGCTCCCACCGCCAAAGCCATCCGCGATGCCGTGATCGCAGCCCTGACATGATTGGAAAAATTATTGTCAAAGTCTGCGGAATCACGCGGCAAGCCGACGCCGTCGTCGCCCTTGAATTCGGAGCCGACTATTTAGGCATCAATTGCTGGGATGGCTCACCCCGCTTTGTCCCGGCCAACCGCAGGGCAGCTTTATTACGGGAAATACCCCCGGGGAAACGTGTCGCCGTCACCGTCAACCCGACCGACGTAGAGGCATCGGCCTTAATTACTGAAGGTTTTGACATTATTCAGGTTCATTTTGATCCTGCAAAAAAAGAGTGCGACCCCACCGGCCTTTCGGCCCGCATCGGGAAAACCCATCTCTGGCTTGCTCCCAAATTACCTGATGGCGCCGAATGGCCTAAGGCCCTGATCGCATTGGCCGCCGGCTTCATTCATGACGCCCATGCCCCAAATTCCTTCGGCGGTACGGGCAAGCAAGCGGACTGGGCACGCTTCCAGAAGCTCACGCAAACCTATCCAGAGTCCCTTTGGATTCTGGCGGGGGGCTTAGGGCCGACCAACGTGGGGGCCGCCTTAAACGCCCAACCCATGGGTTTAGACCTTAATAGCGGGGTCGAACTAGCCCCGGGCTTAAAATCTGCCGAACTATTGTTTGAAGTGAAGCAGGCTCTGCTTAAAAACGACCAATCCTAAGCCCCTGCCCGCTTTCAATCCACTTGGCACGGGGGATGCATAAGTGGACTTGCCCAACCGAACGCCTAACCCAACCTACATAACACCATGAAGCTCGTCGTCGCCATCATCAAACCCTTCAAACTTGAAGAAGTTAAGGACGCTCTCGCCGAAATCGGCATTGAGGGTATGACCGTAACCGAAGTCAAAGGCTTCGGCCGCCAAAAGGGTCACACGGAGATTTACCGTGGCTCCGAATACACCGTCGATTTTCTTCCTAAGGTGAAGATCGAAGCCGCCGTCGCCGACGAACAAGTCGAGAAGGCCATCGCCACGATTTCCAAGGCCGCCCACACCGGAAAAATCGGCGACGGTAAGATTTTCGTACTCGGCCTCACCGACGTCATCCGGATCCGGACTGGCGAACGCGGTCCAGCTGCCATCTAAGCGCATCCTTAGAAAGCAAAAGGGCGACCCAAGGGTCGCCCTTTTTTTGGCACCCATGCGAAACTTGGGCTATTTGGCAGTGGCTGCCTTGGCTTCGGCCTTTTTTTGCAGCATGCCAGGAGAGTTCCATTTAATCACGTGGTAAGTCGCACGCCCTTCGCCGACATTGCGGATCGCGTGCTCAATATTGGCGGCCTGGAAGATAACCGAGCCCGGACCAAGCTTCACCCATTCTCCGGCGACGAGCGCCTCGACATTACCTTCCTTGATAATGAGCAGCTCTTCGTCGGCGTGCTGGTGGGCAGGGTGCGGCATCTGACCCTTATCCAAAGTGGTCACATGCATCTCGAGTTCATCCAAGGTCGCAGTCGGAGCGCGGCAGATGGAGCGGGATTCGCCAACCTTGGTCTTCTTTACGATGAGTTTTTCCCAATCGAAAGCGATAGAACCCATGATGGGCTTAGGAGCTGCCGGGGTGACCGCGGCCACTGGGGGCGAGGATATGAAGCCGACCAAGCCAAGGCAGGCGCTCGCCGTCAAGGCGGCGACCAGCAAATCACGACGGTTAAGGGGTATCATCCCACAATTCTAGACCACCCCGGCGGGGAGTAAAGACGGCTTGTCGACCTGGCACCACGGACCGCCTTGCACTCGGGACAGGCCCGCGGCTAATCTGTGCCTATGTCGCGCCCCCACAAGGGAACCCTTATCCTACTCCTACTGGCCAGCCTTGGCCTCACTGGCTGTGGGGCCAAGAAGAGTACTGCCGCCCTCAAGGCCGAAGAGGGGGTTCTGGTTATTAATAATATCGCAGAGCCGTCCAGCCTCGACCCGCAGACCGTCACGGGCCTTTCCGAAAGCCATATCATGTACGCCCTCTTCGAGGGGCTGGTCAATTATGACCCGGTCGACCTTCATCCCGTTCCGGGCGTCGCCGAAAGCTGGACGAGTTCCGCCGACGCCATGACATGGACGTTTAAACTCCGCCCCGACGCCCGCTGGTCCAATGGCGACCCGGTCACCGCCCAAGACTTCCTCTTCAGCTGGGAGCGAATGCTCATGCCGAGCTTCGGAGCCGAATACGCATCGATGCTCCATGTGGTCAAAGGCGCCAAAGACTTTAATACCAAGAAAACCAAATCCTTCCACGACGTCGGCTTCCGAGCACCCGACCCTCACACCCTCGAGATTCGGCTGGAAAATCCCGTTCCCTATTTTCTCCAGCTATTATGCCATAACAGCTGGCTGCCCGTCCACCCTTCGACGATCCTGAAATTCGGGACCATCGATCAGCTCCATACGCCTTGGACGCGACCAGGCGCGCTCGTCGGCAACGGGGCCTTCACCCTGGAAAGCTGGGAAGTGGCCCGAAGCCTGGTGGTGCGGAAGAATTCGACTTATTGGAATGCCGCCAAGGTCTCGCTCAACGCCGTCGAATTCCGGACCATCGCGGACCTCTACGCCGAAGAGCGCGCCTTCCGCGGCGGCGAGCTGCACATCACCGGCACGGTGCCGCCTTACAAAGTAGCCAAACTGCTCGAACAAAAATCTCCCGCCCTGCGCCTCGATCCGTTCATGTCCGTGGCGTTCATCTGGGTAAATAATGATATTAAAAATAACGAGCCCGTCCGGCGGGCCTTAGGAGACGCTCGCGTGCGACAGGCCTTGGGGATGGTCGTCGATCGCGAACAGATCGTCCGCAAAGTCCTGCGCACGAACGACGCTCCCGCTTACCACTTCACGCCGCCCGGCGCCGGCGGCTTCCAGGCCAAAGCCCGCTGGAGCCAAGATGTCGCCCTCGCCCAGAAACTCTTAGCGGACGCCGGCTACCCTGGCGGCAAAGGTTTCCCGAAACTGGAATATCTTTATAATACCTCCGAAGGTTCGCAGATGGCCGCCCAGGCTTACCAAGAGATGTGGCGCGAACGGTTAGGCATCCAAGTCGAACTCAAAAACCTCGAATGGAAAGTCTACCTCAACGCCATGCACAAAGGAGAATACCAGATTGGCCGCGGCGCCTGGAGCGGAGATTATAACGACCCGAATACTTTCCTGGAAATGTTCATCACGGGCAACGAACTCAATCAATGCAACTGGAGCGACGCCGAATATGACCGGCTGATCGGCCAGGCGGCCAAGGAGGCGAATCCCGCTCGCCGTTTCGAATATTTCCAGCAAGCCGAAGCGCGGCTCGTCAGCCAAGCCCCGGTCCTGCCCGTCGTATTTAATAAGAATAAGTTCCTCATCCGGCCCGAGGTCCAGGGCTGGTACCCAACCGTCCTTGACCAACACCCCTTCACGGCGGTTAAGCTCGTCCCTACGAAAGGGGATTGATGCTGACCGCAAACCCCAACATCCTCTTCTCATGCGTCTCCTCGCCTTCGCCTTCCTGCTCGCAACATCCACGCTCGTCTTCGCGCAGGCCGCCGGAGAGCCCATCCCTAAAATCGGCAACGCCATCGATCAAAGTTTCGCGAAATTACGCGGCATCAGTTTCTTCTATATCGACGTCAAAACCTCCGAAACCCGTCCCGAAGACGCTGACCTACGAGGAGAGATCCGCGATGCGATCGAGTTGGAACTGCGCCGCAGCAACATCACCCCGAAGGATTTCAACGGCCTCAGCCCCGAAACCTCGACCCCTTTGCTCACAATCGAAGTTCGCTTCGACCGCGGCCTGGGTCGTTATGCGGCCGACGTCATTCTTTCCATCAGCGATAACGCAACCGTAACGAGGAACAAAGAGTCCGTCTTGGCGACGACCTATACGCAGACCAAAAAATCCATGGGGTCATCGGATAATACGCTTTCGCGCGAAGTTAAAAATCGAAGTCGCGAAGCCGTCTTGGAACTGATCGACGGAATCAAGAAAATCAAAGGCAACTAAGCAGACCATGCGACGCCTGCTCCACAAGATGAAGGGCGATGGCGCCGCTCCTCCCCCTCGCCCTTCCCTTCAGAAGGTCGGGCTGGCTTTTACGGGATGCGTCTTGGTCGTCGCGCTACTGTCAAAACTTTCCGACCAGATCGGCACCGTACTGCTAATCGGTTCGTTTGGCGCGAGCAGCCTGCTCGTCTTCGGCTACCCTGATGCCCCCTTCAGCCAGCCGCGCAACTTCGTGCTTGGTCATATCATTGGCGCCATCATCGGCCTCACTTTTCTTCATCTTTTTGGGGATAATTGGGTGATCCTTGCCCTGGCGCTTGGCACGACCGTTGCGGCGATGATGCTTACCCACACCGTCCACCCTCCGGCAAGCTCGACCCCGGTCGCGGTCTTCGCGCTCAAATCCTCGTGGATGTTCATCTTCCTGCCCACCTTAGTAGGAACGCTCGTCATTCTTTTCTTCGCCCTCATTTACAATAATGTCGTTCGCCAGGAACGCTGGCCCAAACATTGGTAAGGACCATGCAAAACCCTGAATCACGCCTGCAAGAGCTCGGACTATCCCTTCCCTCACCGCCTGCCGCGGCGGGAGCCTATGTGCCCGCCGTCCGGACCGGTAATCTACTTTATCTCGCTGGCACATTACCCATGCGCGATGGCAAAATCGTCTCCCTCGGTAAAGTCGGGAGAGAGATCGACCTCGCCCAAGCGGCCGAAGCCGCGAAGCTCTGCACGCTCAACGCCTTAGCCAACGCCAAAGCCGCGCTGGGCTCGCTTGATAAGATCAGCCGCGTAGTGATGGTAAACGGCTTCGTCAATGGCATCGATGGCTTTAGCGACAGCCCCAAGGTGCTGAATGGCGCTTCCGAATTCCTTCTGCACATCTTCGGCGAAAGCGGCAAACACGCACGGGCCGCCGTTTCCGTCAACGGTCTGCCGCTAGGAGCTTCCGTCGAAGTCCAAATCGTCCTTGAGGTGCGCGACTGATCGGCAGATTAGCCTTCGGATACGCCGACCTTCGGAAAATCGATTTTGAAAGCCCTTCCATTAGGGGGCTTACCACAGTTGCCGATTTGAGCGCACGCGCGGCGGACAAGTTCCGCAAGATGGCTATCCTGCGGGCGACTCAGCCATCCAGAGAATGAAACCGAGCCGCTTGCATCCACAGACAACGTCACCCCGCAGCTCCCGGCTGAAGAAATTACCCCGCCTTCTGCCGAAATGATTTCCGTCCAAGCCGAACGGAAACGAGCCAGGACTTCACCCGCATAAAGCTGCTGTTCCGTCGCCGAACCGCCCTCTCCGCCGTTATCTCCGGTGCCAAAGTTACGTCCCTTCTTGACGGAAACTCCGCCGATACCGCCCACTTTACCCGAAGCCGAAGATTTACCACCCTTGGTATTCATGAAATCGCTCAAGGATGTTTTTCCGGAACCCGTCGAAGCCTTGGGGACAGTCTTAGCCGTGGCCTTGCTCGTCGCATGGGCAGGCGCGGCGGCCTCGGCTTCGGCCTGAGCTCTGGCTTCTTGGATTTTCTCCACGTCCAGTTTCTTGATTTTGACGATCTTCACGCCCGTCTTGGTGCCATTTTCTTCACCTTGTGCGACGCCGGCTGCCTTGCCGATTTCTCCGGGACGCTTACCTGGGATGCCGTTCAAATCCACCAGGAGCGGGTCAGCCGCCTCGACGGCTTGTCCGTCATGCCGAGAGGCAAGCCAGGATACCGCCACCAGCGCGCAGATAATACCAGCATGCACCGCAATCGAACCAATCATTCCTTTGCCTTCGGCAGACATGGCTTCAACGGATTTCGGTATCAAGACCGACCTTGGTAAGTCCCTTTGCCTTGGCTTTGGACATCACATCGATCACTTTTTGGTAAGGCAACGTGGAGTCGGCACGAATGCGGACAATCGGCTGTTCCGACTCCGGCAGCGCCGCAATGGTAGAAAATTCGGCTTCCAGCTGGGCTACCGTCACCGTGCGATTGCCAAAGGTATACGTACCGTCGCGAGCCACGTTGACAAAACGGTACCGATCTTTCGTGTCTGCCTGCTTACCCGCGCCTTTTTCCGCCTTCGGTAGATTAACGGCCGTTGTTTGCTCCAACACCGGCGTCGCAATCATGAAGATGATGAGCAAGACGAAGCACAAATCGAGCATCGGCGTGACGTTCAGATCGTTCATCACGTGCAACCGATGGGGCCTGGAAAAAGATCGAGCCATCGCCTTACTGTGCATCTTCCCAGCCTGGCAGGGCGGAAGGTGGCGTATCAATCGGACTCGCCGGTGAAATGCTGGCGGCCGTCGCCGTCGTCATCGAAGCCACCTGGGCCGCCCGGACCAGACGTTCGCGTTCTTGGGCTTGTTCGAAATTACGGCGAGCTTCCCCTTCCAGTTCGAGTTCCACCCGGTCGGCCAGCGAACTGGCGAAATTTTCTAGTTCCGTCGTCATGATCTTAACCTGCGTCAAAAGATAGTTATAACCGAACGTCGCCGGGATGGCCACCAAGAGCCCCAGCGTCGTCGTCACGAGCGCACCGCAGACACCTGGCGCCAATTGGGCGATGCTGGCCTTCTCGGTCAGCGCGCCAAAGGTCACCATGACACCCCAGACCGTCCCCAAGAGACCTAAGAACGGACCGCCTGAAACCAAGGAGCTTAGCAGGACCATCTTGCTTTCGTAATTTACCATCGTCCGGGAAACACCGCGTTGAATCGCATTCTCGACGTGACCCATGCAAAGCGTGACGTCGGACGGCTTTAGCAAACGTCCTTTGTGGCGTTGGACGGCTGAGACCGCCTCCGCGACCAGAAATTCATAGGGGCCAAGATTGGCGCCGCGGGGAAAGTTCAAAGCAACGACGGAAGGTTCGTCACGTAAGCGACGTTCAAAGCCATGATTACGGCGACGAAGCTCTTGGACGTCGGACCATTTTTGGATCATCGCGCCCCAACCAATCAAAGAACAAACCACCAGCACGGCCGCCACGGCGAGACCGGGAGCGTCCATCTGCTTAAAATACCAGAGAGCCCCTTTTTCGGCATCGGCCAGCACGACCATCAAGACGGGAGAAAGCATCGCTTTCATAGGCAATCCGACTCGAGCCGGGCTTCAACCTGAAAAAACCTTCCGATGCTTGAAACGGAAGACTTTCTCCTTCATAGTAAAGCTCGATGATACAACGTCCATCATCCTGCGCCGATTGCACCAAAGCCTGCGCCGTTTACTTTACCGTCGTCGCTGGCGGCAAGGCGATATCCCATGCCTGTTGCCAAGACTGCCCCACCCTTCAAGCCGCCGCAGCAGACGGGCAACTACCGTCGGTAGCCTTGGGACTTAAACTCGACATTCCGACCCCACATGGACGAGGCAAATGCCCGACTTGCGGCTTCCGCTGGGCGGATTTCGTGCGCATCCACCGGATGGGGTGCCCAACCTGCTATCAGACCCACGCCCAAGAGGCCCTTGAGACGATTGCGCGCATTCAGCCCGGCATCGAACACCAAGGTCGGCGCCCCCTCGGCTCTGCCGCCGATACCCTGATGCGTCTGACCAAAGCCCGGCAGCTACTCAAAGAGGCGCTTAAGGACGAAGACTATGAGACCGCGGCGGTCTTGCGGGATCAGATTTCCGACTTAGAGGGCAATTCCCTTGAAAGTAAGAAATAACCTTCCGCATTGCTCGACAAGCCGGACGTGGCACGCTGGGCCAAAAGCATGAAGCCCACCGCCCTGCTCACCAATGACGATGGCATCAACGCGGCCTTCATCCATACCCTGGTCGCGGCCTGCGAAGCCGAAGGCTTCAAGGTGATCATCGCCGCCCCCGCCGGCGAGCGCAGCTGGATCGGACGGGCTTTCAGTCGCCACCGAGAAGTCACTCTGTCGGATTACCCTAATCTTGGCAGTCAAGCGTGGTCCATCGACGGCACTCCTTCGGATTGCGTCAACATAGCCCTCGGACATCTGTTAAAAACCCAACCTGACGTCGTGATCTCGGGTATGAATATCGGCTTTAATGCGACGATGCCATTATGCCTCAGCTCCGGCACCTTAGCGGGAGCGACCGAAGGGGCAGCCTGGAATCTGCCTGCCGTGGCCTGCTCAATGGACTTGGAACAAGATATCTTTGAACGCGTCCATCGCAAATCCGCCGAGTGCCCCGCCGCCCTCCGTCCGCACCTTGAAGCCGCCTGTCGGCACGCCGCACGTTTTGCCCGCGGACTTGTGGGCCACCCCGTCCGCGGCCTCCATGTCCACAGCTTAAACTACCCGGCGACCGTCACGGACACCACGGCGATGGAACGGAGCGTCCCGGCCCTGGTTCGCCACGGGTCGCTTTTCAAACCTTCCGCACAAGGCTTCAGTTTCGCTTGGAATGACGGGGAGCAAGTCAGCGAAGGCGGCCAAACGGATTTAGCCGTGATCGAACGGGGTCTGATCAGCCATACCGTCTTCGACTTCGGCAACGTCGGCCCGCTCTGAGTCAGCTCAGTGCGCGTGACCGTGGTCGTCGTCATGCTCGCCATGACCTTCGCCTGAAACGAAGACGGGCAAGAGAAGCACGAGGCCGGCGATGAACGCAGGCATCCATGCCTTACGCAGATCGTTGTGAGCCAAGAAAGGGTAGAAGGCGATGTAACCCGCCAAAGCCCATGCGCCAAGGTGATGGACGAAGAGCCATAAGCCCGTAAAGCCAGCGTCGTTTGCCCGACGCTGGACGTAGACGGAAAGGAAACCAGCAAAGAAAACAGCGGACAAGATAATCAGGAAGACCGCGAAAGGAGCCCAGCCCGATACGGCATGATGATGGATCTCTTCTTCTTGCTTCTTCACTTCGACTTCAGCGGCGACCTTGGCCTGTTCATGGGCGGCTTTTTCGTCAAAAGCCTTACCTTTAGCGGCGGACTTCGCCTTGGAAAAAGCAGCCTCTTCGGACTTACGGGAGACCTCCGCGACCTTTTGGGCTACTTCACCATGAGGAAGCGTTTCCGACATGTAGTGGAAGGCTGCCGTCGAGAGCGCATAGAAAACGACGGAAAGAAGGGCGAGGTTAAGGGCCAAGCCGAAGCGGCTGAGTGGCTTTGTCAGATCCAGCGAGAAGGTCATAGGTTGAGTTCGGGAAATTAGATGACCCACCCTCGCCTTCAATTCCAAACTTGGAAACCTGACATATTCACGCCTCATGGATGGCAGATATGGCCCACCCTCTTCCTGAAACCGTACTTTTCGACCTCGACGGCACCTTGGTCGATAACTTTGAGGCCATCCACCGCTGCTATGATGACGTGATGAGCATGATGGGGCTGCCCGGCGTCACCCTTGAACAGATTCGCCGCGCCGTCGGGGGTTCGGTCAATGTCACCGTCGTCAAGCTCGCCGGCGAAGCCAATGCGCCGACCGCTACCCGCCTCTTTCGCGAACACTTCCCCAGCGTCATGTACCACGGACTACGCGTCTACCCAGGCTGTCGCGAAATCCTCGAAGGCCTTCGGGCCCGCGGAGTGCGCACCGCGGTTTACACGAACAAGGATGATGCTAATTCCAAGAAAATCATGGAGCACCTGGAGTTAAGCCATCTCTTTGACGGCATCTACGGGACGAACGTCCACCCCTGGCGGAAGCCACAGCCAGAGTTCACGCAGTTCGTACTTTCTTCGCTGAAAGCCAAAATCGGCACCACGGTCATGGTGGGAGATTCGCCTTTCGATATCGCGACCGCCCGGAATGGAGGACTCGCCGCCATCCATTGCGTCACCACCGGTAGCCATACCGCCGAAGAGCTCCAGCCGCACAACCCTGATACGATTCATGCCGGACTCAACGAGTTGGCCCGTGAGGCCTTCCGCCTAGCATGATTTTGTTTCGCCCCAAAGGTGCCGGAGTGATTGGCTGAACCATGCCGCCCCCGCGGGAATCTCATCGTGGTCCAGAAATCGCGCTCTCCGGCGTGGTCGAGCGCATCCTATGGCTGGACGAGGAGACGCACTTCACCATCGCCGAACTGGTGGCGGAAAATAACGAGAAGACGATCATCCTCGGCAACATGACGGGGCTGCAGTGCGGCGAGACGGTCGATCTGGTGGGCTTCTGGGAGCGACACCCTTCGCATGGCCCCCAACTCCGAGTCAAATCGTTCAACTCACGCTTGCCCTCCTCCGTGCATGGCATCCGTAAATACCTCGGGAGCGGCCTGATCAAAGGCATCGGCAAGACTTACGCCGATAAAATCGTCGCGAAATTCGGCGTGCGTACTTTTGAGATTATTTCGAACATGTCGGGACGCCTGCGGGAAGTTGAAGGCATCGGCCCTGGGCGCGCCAAATCCATCAAAGCCGCCTGGGAAGAGCAGAAGGCCCTGCGCGAAGTCATGGTCTTCCTACAAACCTACGGCGTCACCAATTCCATCTGCCTGCGCATCGTCAAGGCTTACGGTGAAGAAGCGAAAAAAGTCGTGACCTCCGAGCCCTATCGCGTCTGCCGCGAAGTCGAAGGCGTCGGCTTCAAGACCGCGGATAAAATCGCCCGCAACCTGGGGTTGCCCACCGCCGGGCCGCAACGCGTCGATGCGGGCATCTTACACACGCTCGAAGAACTTGAAGGCGAAGGTCACAGTGCCTTCCCGGACGAAGGTTTGCTCGAAAAATCAACCGCCTTACTCGAAGTGGATCGAGCCGTCGTCCAAGATCGCATGCGTCGGCTGATCGATGATAACTCCGTCGGCATCCTCGACCATCGCGGCGTCCGGCTCGTACAATTGCGTCCGCAAGAAAACGCCGAGAAATCCATCGCGGTGTCGATTCGCCGGATCATCGGCGGCGACAGCGGTTTACCTGCGATCCAAGCCGAAAAAGCCATTGAATGGGCGCAAGCCCGGGCCGGGTTTGCCTTCTCGGAAGCCCAAGCTTCAGGCGTGTTGATGGCGCTTAAAAACAAAGTCTCCGTGCTCACGGGCGGCCCTGGAACGGGTAAAACTACGATCCTGAAAGCACTGTGCGACATTCTTTCCGCTAAGCGCACCCGCATAATGCTCGGTGCTCCTACGGGACGCGCCGCCAAACGCATGTCCGAAGCGACAGGCGTGCCGGCCGCCACCATTCATCGGCTTCTTAAATTCGATCATGCCGCCGGCGGTTTCACCTCCAATGCGGATAACCCTCTGGCCGCAGATTTCGTCATCGTCGACGAATCTAGCATGCTTGATACCAAACTTGCCGCCGCCCTCTTGCGGGCCGTGCCATCCACCGCCCATCTCCTACTCGTCGGCGACGTCAATCAGCTCCCTTCGGTCGGAGCCGGCAATGTCTTAGGCGACCTCATCGAATCCGGCACCGCCGCCGTCACCCGACTCGATACCGTCTTCCGCCAAGGCGCACGAAGCGGCATCGTGACCGTGGCCCACGGCATCTTGCACGCGGACACGACTCCGCCCACGCCGGTGGAAGATCCGACGAAATTAGATTTCTCGGAAGATATTCATTTCGTCAAAGCGGAAGACCCCGAAGCCTGCGTGGCGATGGTCACCCGGATTTGCTGCGATATCCTACCCAAGGCACTTCGCCTTGACCCGTTACGCGACATCCAAGTCTTAGCCCCGATGCATAAGGGTACCGGTGGCATCCAGGCCTATAACCAAGCCTTGCAAGTGCGCCTCCGGGGTCCGGACGCCAAACCCGGACGCATCTCGCCGGGCGACAAGGTAATCCAGACCCGCAATAATTATGATAAGTTAGTCTATAACGGCGATTTCGGCGTCGTCCTTGGCCAAAATGAAGAAGGCACCCTGCTGGTCGATTTCGACGGCACCCGCGTCGAACTGGAACGCGGCGAACAATCCGACCTCCAACTGGCCTACGCGGTGAGCATCCATAAATCCCAAGGTTCGGAATTTCCAGCCGTGGTCGTGCCGCTACTCCGCCAACATAGCATCATGCTGGCCCGTAATCTGATTTATACCGCGGTGACCCGAGGGCGCAAACAAGTTATCCTCGTGGGCGACCCCACGGCGTACGCGATGGCGGTTCGTAACGCCTCTGACTCCCGTCGCATCACGGGCTTGCTTCCGCGTTTAAAAGATAACCTTTAGATCCGGACGCGCATCGTACCGCGCGTGACGCCGAGCTGGTTAAGGACCTTGAGATCGTTCCAAAGCGCGGCGCCATCGAGCTCACCTTTCAACAGCGCCTGATACTTTTCTAAAGTGCTTGTGACCGTAACGGCATCTTCGTCGACGAATTCGACGCGGAAACGGCGGACGCCGAGGGCCAGGAGCTGATTGACGTATTCCGCCCCAGTCTGGGCGCGGGAATTAAAAAGCGTATTCCGGCAGCCGGCGTCGGCCTTAAGGATATGTTCGGCACCGACGCGGTCGCGCAATTTGACACGGTGTTTCTCGCAAGGCCTTCCGCAATCGCGGTAATCCTTCCCCTTGGAAAGGAACGCGCAGAAAACACAATGCTCCATATGGAACATGGGCATATGCTGGTGAATGGTGACTTCAAACCAAGCCGGCGGGGCTGACTGCATCAAGGCCGCTACCTGATTGGCGTCTAGATCATAAGAGGCCGTCAATCCCTCTAAACCATAATTCTGCATCAGCCATTCCGCCGTAAGTCCATTGGCGACATTAAGTGAAAAATCTCCACGACGACGCTGACCCGCGAAGGCGCGTAAATTATCGTGATTACGCACGAGGTAACCATCCGCCTGCGAAGAGAGCATGATTTCGCTCAGACGATCTTCACCTTGCTTGTGTACGCGCGGACCCATCACCCAGAATTCTACCTTCTGCCCTGTTTCTTGTTCGAAGGCCCGCACGCGAGCAACGGCGGTACGAAATTTCTTAGGATCTTCAAATTCGGCATAAATCACCCGGGCACCCCAAGCCAAGGCGGGCTCCAATTGTTCTGGCTCACGGATTACCACCACGATCTCCGGCGCTTTATTGGTCGTGGCTTCAGCCGTCGCCACTACCTTGGTTGAAGATTCTTCGTAAGGCAGAAGAGCCCAGCGGCGGGGCTGCCGACGCAAGGCCATGATGCGGTCGGAAAGATCGCGGCGAAGGCGATTAAGCTCACTCATTGGGACAATCAAGGCGCCCTCCAGATCGGCCTCGAGCGCCCCAAGCTCAAAGGAAGTATCGCCCAAGCGCCCCAATTGCTCGCGCAAAGAGTCGACGTCCATCGGCCGCTTCTCCGCGATCGCACAGGGCATCGACGATTCGGCCGTTACCACATGGCCTTCGGTGTCGCTGAATTCGACGCGCAAAGGCTGCGCAGCGCGCCCGATGACGCGGATGTCTATCGTCCGCCGGTAATTTGCCTTCTCTCGATCCCATGAAGCATGCAGCTGCTTGTCCAGGTCTTGATCCTTAGTCTTCCAAAGCATCGCCCCCGGAAGCACGCGGGCCCAATCCATCGCACCCGCCCGATCAAAGCGGACGTAGGTGAGACCGCCGCGGGCAGGTTCGATTCCGTGCACGAATCCGCCCTCTTCACGCTCGGCCGGCTTACCTTGGTCAAACACGACGCCGTCCCCAGGCTTCAAGGCGCCTTCTAATTTAAGCGTCACGCCCGGAGGAGCCACATCGATCACCGTACCGAGGAAAGCACCGCGTTTCTTGCCGAAACGAGCGTGCACCAGCTGTTGGTTATCGATGCCGCGAAGCCATCCCGTATGGAGACCGCGTGAGAAAGTCATCTGCATGGCGTAGTCCTCTTCCTGTCGTACCTTTTGCGCCGCCTGATCGGCATCGGCGCCCCGCTCAAAAGCATCCCAAGCGGCATCGACGGCCCGTCGATAGGCCTTGGTAATCGCTGCCACATACTCCGGCGATTTGAGACGTCCTTCGATCTTCAGCGAACGGATGCCGGCGCGGATCAGATCAGGTACGACTTCGATACCGGCCAGATCTTGCGGTGAAAGCAGGTAGGCCTTATCACCCAACGGTTGCAGAACCCCGTCCACGATTAATTCATAAGGTAGCCGACAGGCTTGGGCGCATTCACCGCGATTCGCAGAGCGACCTCCGAGAGATTCGCTGGTTAGGCATTGTCCGGAATAGGCCACGCAAAGAGCCCCATGGACAAAAACTTCGAGATCCAACGGTGAGCCGCCCCGGGCTTGCTCCGTCTGCAACTTCTGCATCTCGGGAATGGAAACTTCGCGACCGAGCACGGCAAGCGAGGCGCCCAAGTCACGGGCATAATCGACGCCCGCCGCACTTGTCACCGTCATCTGCGTCGAAGCGTGGATGGGGAAGTCAGGCGAAATCCGGCGGATCAGACGACAGATCCCCGGGTCCTGCACGATGGCGGCGTCGACCCCGGCGGCGACAATCGAGCGGAGCGTTCGGGCGGCCTCCGCCAATTCATCGGGAAAGATAAGTGTATTAAAAGTCACATACCCCTTCACCCCCCGCGAATGAAGGTAAGCCATGAGCTCGGGCAAATCAGCTTCCTCGAAGTTCTTGGCCCGAACGCGTGCGTTAAAGCGACCAACCCCAAAGAAAATGGCGTCCGCGCCGTTCTCGACGGCAGCCCGGGCACAATTCCACTCGCCAGCCGGGGCTAGGACCTCGGGTTTGAGCTTAGGATGGGTTAGGCCAGGAGGAGACACGCCCATAGCAAGGCACAGACCTACCCGCCCTGCAAAGAACAATTCGGACAAATCAAGCAATCAGACTTAGACAGGCCTAACTTTGCTTCCTTTGTTGCTCCCCCCTTCCCAGATAGTTTGATGAGGGCATGGCCGACAAACTCGAAGAAATCTTCCAAATGCAGAAAGCGCTCAACCAGCGCATCGGCGTCGAAACCGCCGGCATGACTGAGGAAGAAAAAATCAAATGGGTACTCAACTACCTCCGCGCGATGCAGCAGGAAATGGCGGAGCTGACCGATTCCGTACCCTGGAAGTGGTGGGCCAAATACCAGAAGTTCGACGAACAGAATGCGCGCGTCGAAGTCATCGACCTCTTCCACTTCCTGATTTCCATCGCCCAGGTCTTGGGAATGTCGGCCGAAGACGTCTACCAAGCCTATCTCAAAAAGAACGCCGTGAATCACCAGCGCCAAGACTCCGGCTACGTAAAGAAGGACGAGAACGATTCACGTCACATTTGAGTACCATGAAAAAAACGCGCTTTAAATTTCGGCGGGGCTTTACGCTCATCGAACTCCTGATGGTCATCGCAATCATCGGCATCCTGGCCGGGGCGACCTTCGGACTGTTCAAGGCCGCCAGCACTGCCCGCACCAAGGCGAAGGCGAAAGGCGAGATGCAGGCCATGCTCATGGCCGCCGAGAATTTCAAAAAGAACTACGGCGACTACCCCTGCGCGCAGAGCGGCACGGCGGACGACTACCGGATTGATTTTTACAATCAAATCATGGGAAGAAAAGTCCTGAAAAGTTCGCCCATTAACGCCGGCGGTTCATCTCTCCTTTTACTGAATTACAATGATAATTCATTACCCGGGAGCGGAAACCGAAAGCAGAAGCCATTCCTGACCTCGGGCGACGTGCCTTCGAACGATGACACCAAGTTCAGCGACTTGGCTGCGAGACTCGAATTCCGCGATCCCTGGGATAATCCCTATGATTATCGCTATCGGATCCTTAACGGAGGCAGTTCGATCACCGACCCGGCTACCGGGAAACTAAACGCCCCTTACGCCAACTGGAAATCTTCCAACTTCCTGCTGGTGAGCTGCGGTGGAAACTTTGCCGAACCTACGGGCTCTGCACCCGCCCTCGAAGAATACTGGGATCCGAGCGCCGTCGCTGGAAGCACCATGGAGAAATGCGGCATGATCCCTGCCACTTACTTTGACCAACCTTCTCCCACGGGCCCTTACCGTGCCGATAATATCGTCAACTGGCAGAACAACTAAGCGACGAAGCGGGCCTGATCATTCGAGCTAAGCCCACACAGATCACCCAAGCGATCGCGGCGGTGACAAGGGTGTGGGAAATGAAATGCTCACCCCGAGCTATCTGATAAAACCCCATCCACCCGCCAAAGGCGCCCATCAGGGCGAGCCCCAGGCGACGCGGGCGAAATTCTGCCCAGGCAAAATAAATCGAAAGCAAAGCAAAGCCGCCACTGGCATGTCCTGCAGGGAAAGCGTGGCTGGGGTATCCGGGAGGCTTGGCATCAAAAAGCAACAGATGAGGGAAGCCCGACGGCACGCCATACATGGCCAGATCACTCGGGGTCGCCATGTGCGTGATCGACCGCAACTGCGTACAGACCACCGGAACGATTGCCATACAGGCTAATAAGTATAACGCGCGACGGCGCCCCAACCATGCAGGGAAATACGCCGGTAAAGCCGCCGCCAACACCAGAAATACTGCCCAAATAATAATCAGAACCTTGGGACCGTTATAGGCAAGGGCATGAAAAAAACCTGAATCCTTCGGAATCAACCAAGCCGATCCGTTCCAAAAAATAGCCTGAAACCAAAGATCGACCGACTCACCGCCCGTACCGTGAAAACCAAAGAACGCGACCAAGGCGACCAAGGTGGCGCACGGCCAGAAGACGCCCGGACGATCAGCGACTTGGGTTGGCGAGTCCACCTTGGTTAAAGAGTTCATCGGTGCCTTGATAATAGAAAATAGCTTCGTCCACGGCATCCGGACGGAGCTCCTTCAAGGGGACTAAAGTACCCGTAGCGAGGTCAGCCTGATACTGGGCCACCTGCCTCACGGGTTTGAGCACGGTCAACAATCCGTCTTCTCGCAGCACGGCTACTTTTTGGTAATTACTGATAAAAGCACGCGGCTGATAAGTCGGACTAAAGACGTCCGAACCGACAAAGCGGGCGTCATAGGATGTGCGCAGCAAGCCCAGCACCGTCGGGGCCAGATCGACTTGGCTCATCATTTTATCCTCAGGGCGGGCAGCCACCAGCCCCGGAGCCCAGATAAAGAGGGGGATTTCATATTTCCTGATTTCCAGCTCACGCTTGCCCGCGACGGAGGCACAATGGTCGGCCACGATAATGAAGACCGTATCCTTGAACCAAGGCTTGGCTTCGGCCGCCTTAAGAAAGGCCCCGATTGCGTAATCGGTATAGGCTACGCCGCCCTCCCGCCCCACCAGCTTGGCATCGATCTTTCCGGCCGGCCAAGTGTAGGGACGATGGTTTGATGTCGTCATCACGAAGTGATGGAAAGGTTTCTGAGCGACAAAGGATTTATCCGCCTCATGTAAAGACCAGTTGAAAGCGTCCTCATCGCAGGCACCCCAGGCATTACCAAAAGTCATCTTCTCTCCGGCCTTCAAGGCTACCGGCTGATCGACGATGCGATAGCCGTTGTTCTCGAAGAAATAATTCATGTTATCGAAGAAACCGTCGCCCCCATAAATGAAAGCATTGTCGTAACCTTGGGCGGCAAGGACCGAACCCAAAGTCGTAAGGTCTTCGCACTTTGCCCGACGCAAAACCGATTGCCCAGGAATGGGAGGGATGGCGAGTGTGAGCGCTTCCATACCGCGGACCGTACGCGTACCGCTGGCATAGCAATGGCGGAACCAAAGGGACTCCTTGGCAATCCGATCCAAGACTGGTGTCAGGTGCTGCTCCGCATAGGGGGTCTGACCGTAGCAGCTCAGGTATTCCGCACTCAAACTCTCGACGGTGATCTGGATAACATTGAGCCGGCGACCTGCTCCAGCTGAGGCAACGATATGACGCTTAATTCCTTTCGGCTCATCCTTTGCCAAGGGAACACCCTGTCGGACGAGCTGTTGACGCAAGCCAGCAACCGCATCCGGACGCGACGGGTAAAAGCGATGCCACTCCAGCTGATTGGCCCAAAACGCCGCCAAAAAGGAGTATTCTCCGTTCTTCGCTAATTCCGTATCATAGTTATTAGCCCAGCCTGGCTGGGGTTCGCCCATATGACGCAAACCTGCCGTGATACGTTCGCCCATCGAGGTCGCGACATGGGAAGACGCCTTCAAGTCCCGACGACCGACCGCATAGGCGAGCATCAGGCAAAGGAACAAAGGCAGCAAAAGCCCGACCCAGGAGCGCCATCGCGGCGACATATCCGCCTGGGCGCCCTCCTCCCATCGCTTCCACCATCCTGACTTGATCCAGGCGAAAACAAGGATTGCCGCGGCCAATAAGATTCCCGCAACGATGGCAGGCATCGGGTAGGATTCTTTGATATTTTTGACGACCTCTTGGGTATAGACCAGATAATCAACCGCGATAAAATTAAATCGGACCCCAAATTCTTCCCAAAACAAAACCTCCGAGACCTTCCAGAAAACAAAAAGGGAACAGCCGAACACCCAAGCCAAATAAAGCGGAGCCCGGAGCCAGGAGCGCGTCCAAGCCCACGACGGCCAGCAAGCGGTCAATAAGCCGAAAGGTAATGTCAAGAGCCAGGCCATCATGACATCAAAGGTGAACCCGACCATCAAAGCTGCAAAAGTCGGAAAGCCCCAGGAGACCGCGGAAGCTGAAACGACCAGCAGCCCTAAACGTAAAATCGTTCCCAAAATTAAGTAGGTCAAAGCCAGGAGCAAAGTCCCTCCATGGCGAGAACCGAGAACTCGAGAGAAAAGAGTTTTCACTCCCTAGATTTCGCCTTAAAACCCCTAACAGAGCGAGAATATTAAGCCATTCGGCCTCTACCGAAGGGTCATTCTTCGGGCACCTCATCGACACCGGAGCCGCCCCAAGGGTGACATCGTCCAATCCGCCTCAATCCTAGCCACGCTCCCTTAAAGAAACCAAAGCGTTGCAGACTCGTAGCCGCATAACAGGAACAAGTGGGATGAAATCGGCACCCAGACCCTGGGACAATCCGGTGCAACGGTGCGGAAATAAATCGCTGGTAAAAGCCGACCAACTTTAGCGACAATCGAGCAACCAAAGATAGGCTTTTAGGTTTCATTCCGCCGAGCGTGCGGCCTGCGCGACCAGCTTGGTCGCGGCTAAGGCATAAGCCGCCTTCAAGTCGGCAAACCGGCGGCGGAGCATCCCCGGCCGAATCACCAAAACGATCTCCCACCCTGGAGGAAAAGCAGTGGCATCCGCGCGGAATAATTCCCGCGCCAGACGCTTAGCCCGGTTGCGATTGACGGCCAACGGGATGGATTTCTTCGCCGCGATGACCGCAAAACGGGCAGGCATATCGCTCTTCGTGTGGCGAAAATTCAAAAGGAAAGGCCCGCAATCGAGTCGCGAGCCTTGTTGGCGGAGACGCGTGAAATCGGCCGAGGCACGAATTCTACGCTCCCGCGGGAGACGCATGAGGATTAGGAGGCGCCGAGGCGCTTGCGACCAATACTGCGGCGGTTAGCCAAGACCTTGCGGCCACCCGGGGTCTTGGAACGGGCGCGGAAACCGCATTTGCGGGCGCGGGAAATCTTAGACGGACGGTAGGTGGGATGCATGGCTTTAAAGGAAACAGCCAAGGCTACCCCGCCGAGCCTGTCAAGCACCACGCTTCCCGGCTTGGCAGGAGGCAAACTAAGGGAAAGATGGGGGTATGAGCCCCGAAAAAGGTAAACTTAGGCCTACCCCACCTCGGGCCTACCTAAATCCGGAGTTCATGCTTAGCCCTCAGGCCCGGACGATTCGTGTCATGGCGGAGCTGATGGAGCCCTACCAACGCTTTAAAAAGTATGGGGTGCGCAATACCGTGGTGATGTTCGGCTCTGCTCGCACACTGCCTCCGGAAAAAGCCAAAGCCCAGCTCGAAGAAGTAAAAGCGCTGATCGCTCGCGGCGAATGCACGGGCGCCGAATGCGCCGGCCGCCTCCGCGTCGCAGAAATCAATTTACGCAGCTCAGCCTACTTTGAGGCCTGCCGACAACTCTCCTACGAGATGACCAAGTGGTCGATGTCGCTTCCCGAGTGGCAACGCTTCCTCATCTGTTCCGGCGGCGGCCCGGGCATCATGGAGGCCGCCAACATGGGCGCCCATCAAGCCGGCGGACGATCGGTCGGCCTCGGCATCGCCCTACCCTTCGAACAGGAGCATAACCCTTATATCACGCCCGAGCTCGACCTGGAATTCCACTACTTCTTCGTCCGTAAATATTGGTTCCTTTATCTCGCCAAAGCGCTCGTTGCTTTTCCCGGAGGCTTCGGCACTTTTGACGAACTCTTCGAAATGCTTACGCTGGTCCAGACGGGTAAGACCAAAAAACATATCCCGGTACTGCTGTTCGGTTCCGCCTTCTGGAAGAATGTCCTGAACGTCGAAGTTTTCCATGAGTGGGGGATGATCTCCCCGGAAGACCGTGATCTTTATCGTCACGTTGATTCGGTCGAAGAAGCACGCGACCTGCTCATCAGCATCATCACGGAGCAGTATCTGAAGTCTGATAATATCGGTCATGACTGAACCCCAGGCTATCGCCATAGCCTGGACGACCCTCCCACAGCGCGAGGAGGCCGAACGTCTCGCCTGCGAAGCCGTCGGCGCGGGCTTAGCCGCCTGTGCGCAGGTGGACGGCCCCATTCGCTCGCATTTCACCTGGGAAGGTCGCACCCAGGTCGAAGACGAATTCCGCGTAACTTTCAAATTCACCCTGCAGCAGGGCCCCCACCTCGAAGCATGGGTTCACGCCCGACATCCTTACGCCCTGCCGCAGTGGATCGTCATTGAAGCCTCGCACGTTTCACCGGCCTATCGGGCTTGGATACTCGGAGTCCGCTAAATCTATGGATCGTCCGACCATCGAAGCCCTGCTCTATTTCGTCCTCGGCGTCTGCGTGATTGCTGCCTGGACGAGCGAGTATCGCCAGCGACGCACTCATTCCGGCGTCGAACTCTTTTGGCCCGGCACAGAATCCGCCCCGTGGGCGGCATACTTCGTTGCCGCGGCTGGCGCGCTGCTGATTACCATCGCCGAAGCGAATGTCGAAGTGCGCTATGAAGTGGCTGATCAGCAATCCGTCCTGCCGGCAATCTCCATCCTGGCCCTGATTGGCGCGTCCATCATCGAAGAAGTCGTGTTCCGCGGCTTCACCGCCCCCGCGCACCTTGCGGGCCGGAAACTGCTCGGACTGATCCTCGCGGGCTCCCTCATTTTCGCCCTGATTCATAACTTTGATTTAAATAATACCAGCGGACGGATCAGCGCGATTTTCGCTTTCCTGACTTCCCTCTGGCTTTACCTCGCACGCTTTAATCCGCTAAACCCCCATCGCTCCCTGCTGCCTTGTTTTATAGCCCATACCGTGCGTAATCTGGCGGTCTTTGGAATTAAATGGAGCGAAGGCTTCATAAGTTAATCCTTTCGGCGGTAAAAAGGTAAATCCATTGCAACCGATGCCGGATATTAGTGTTATGGATTTACCCCTATGCTGCCCCCAGAAAGCCAGAGTCGTCGCGATTTTTTAAAATTCTCGGCCTTGGCCGGCCTCGGCGGAACCCATTTGGTTTCGACCGCCGAAGCTAAGCCTGACCCCGCTCAGTTAACCCATCTGACCACCGACACGATCGGTAAGATGCGGCCGCGGCCCGCCGGGAATAAGCCTGTCTGGGAACTAACCACCCGACCCGTCGGGAAAGTCCGCATCGGCGTCATCGGACTCAACCGCGGCAGCACCCACGTCAAATCAGGGAGCTTACTCCCGTTCGTCGAAGTCGTCGCGGTATGCGACATCCTAGATGACCGCGCCCAGGCCCAGGCTGAAATTGTTTTCAAGCACACCGGCAAGCGTCCGGCAATCTACAGCGGCGACGAGAATGTCTGGGAAAAGATGGTCGACCGCGATGACATCGATGTCGTCTATGTCGCCACGCCGTGGGAGTGGCACAAGCCGATGGCCGTCCGGGCGATGTCGCTCGGCAAGCATGCCTTTGTCGAAGTCAATTGCGGCGTCACCGTCGACGAATGCTGGGAACTTGTCGATGCCTCGGAGAAATATCAGCGACACTGCCCCATCTTGGAGAACTGTGCCTACGGCGAAGAAGAACTCTTCGTCCTTAACCTGGCCCGCCAAGGCTTCTTCGGCGACCTCAAGCACGCGGAATGCGCCTACATCCACGATCAGCGAAACTCGGGGACTTATACGTTCTTGGATAAACAACGGGAATGGCGCCGCCACTATGCCACCTTCATGCAGGGCAACGTCTACCCAACCCACGGCCTAGGCACCGTCTCGCAATACCTAGGCATGGGCCGTGGAGATGCCTTCAAGTATGCCGTCTCGGTCTCATCTCCGGAATTTGGCCTTTCGCAGTTACGCGAGAAGACCAAGCCGAATCGCGACCGGTCGCAGGATCAGAAATTCGTCTGCGGCGATATGAACACCACGATCATCAAGACCATGCTTGGCCGGACGATTGTGGTGCAACACGACAATACCAGCCCACGGCCTTACACTCGGGGGAATATGCTGAGCGGCTCCCAGGCCACTTTCTGCGGTTACCCCAACCGGCTCGCCGTCGATGAGGATAACAAACATCCGATACTCGACCCAAAGGAGAAACGAAATAGCCACAGCTGGACTTACGAAGGCGACAAGCTCACGAAATTCATGCAGGCCAACGCCCACCCGCTTATTAAAAAAGCGGGGAACGACGCCAAGAAAGTCGGCGGACACGGCGGCATGGACCATCTCATGAACTACCGCTTCCTGGATTGCATACGCCAAGGTATCACGCCCGACATGACGGTCTATGATGCAGCTTCCTGGTCATGCCTCATGGATCTCTCCGACCGATCCGTCCGAGATGGCAGCCTTCCCATCGCCTATCCCGACTTCACGCGCGGTGGCTGGAAAGACCTTAAAACCCTCCCACTCATCTCTTAAAAACCCCATCAGACAACTCCATGAGCCTTCACGAAAATCCCAATCGCCGCGACTTTCTCAAGCTTGGCGCCATCGCCGGTCTCGGCCTTGGCCTGAATGCCATCCCTTCGGCTGACGCCAAGCCTGACCCGCGCGACCTCAAACTCCTCGACGCCCACGACATCTCGGCCACTCGCCCGCGGCCTGCCGGCAATAAACCGGTCTGGAATCTTACAACTAAGCCCATCGAAAAAGTCAGGGTCGCCGTCATCGGTCTTAATCGCGGACGTAGCCACGTAAATTCGGCGGCTAGTATTCCTTTCGCCGAAGTGGTCGCCGTCTGCGACATCATCGAATCTCGCGCCCAAAGCGCCGCTGAAAACGTCAAGAAGAAGACCGGCAAAGAACCCGCAATGTACTTCGGCGACGAGCATGCCTGGGAAAAAATGCTTGAGCGCGACGATATAGACGTCGTCTTCGTCGCCACTCCTTGGGAATGGCACGTCCCCATGGCCCTCAAGGTCATGCAGCAAGGGAAGCACGCCTTCATCGAAGTCTCGCCCGCGGTCACCGTCGACCAGTGCTGGCAACTCGTGGATATGGCCGAAAAGACCCAACGCCACTGCTCGATCATCGAGAACTGCTGCTACGGCGAAGAGGAGCTCTTCGTCCTAAACCTCGCCCGCCAGGGCTTCTTCGGCGACCTCAAGCATGCCGAGTGCGCCTATATCCATAACCTCGGCGGCGGCGTCCTTTGGAGTTTGGGCAGCGAAGGCGACTGGCGGCGCGATTATCACCGTTTCATGGACGGGAACCTCTACCCTACCCATGGCCTCGGCCCGGTGGCGCAATATCTAAATATTGGACGCGGCGATGCCTTCAAATTCGTCGTCTCCGTCTCCTCCCCAGAATTCAACCTCACGCAATATCGCGACAAGCACCAGCCTAATAACGGCCAGCACAAGGATGAGAAATTCGTCTGCGGCGACATGAACACCTCTATCATCAAGACGCAGCTCGGACGCACCATCATGATTCAGCACGACGTCGTAAGCCCGCGCCCGTATACGCGTATCAACGCTCTGTGCGGCACGGAGGCGACGTTCTTCGGCTACCCCGCCCGTCTGGCGATCGACGCAGATAACAAACATCCGATCCTTGATCCGAAAGAAAAACGCAGCAGCCATGAATGGACCTACGAGAAAGAGAAGCTCACCAAGTTCATGAAAGAAAATCAACACCCGCTCATCAAGAAGATCGGCGAGCTCGGCAAAAAGGTCGGCGGCCACGGTGGCATGGATTTCGTCATGGCCTACCGTATGCTCGACTGCGTGCGACAGGGCATCACGCCGGACATGACCGTTTACGACGCCGCTGACTGGTCGAGCATCCTCGAGATCTCCGCCCGCTCCGTCAAAGAAGGCAGCATGCCGATCCAATGCCCCGACTTTACACGCGGGGGATGGAAGACCATCCCTCCCCTAGGGATTGTCTCCTAAGCCCGCAAGGACGCTTGCCCTGCAACCACGTCTCGGGAAGACTGCGCCCATGGGCCCGCCGTCTGACCTTGCCGCCTGGATTGCAGGCATCACCACCCATTCAGGAATCGAAACCGAAAGGGCCGCCGCAGCCTTTGCTCAGTTATTACCCCGGGATACGGTTCTCGCCCTCGAGGGCAACTTAGGCGTCGGCAAAACCACTTTCGTGCGCGGGCTCGTCCGGGGCTTTGGCGTCCGGGGCGATATCACCAGCCCTTCTTTCTCTTTGCTCAACGTGCATGAAGGAGATCGCCAGATTTTCCACGTCGATGCCTATCGCCTGAAAGATCCGGCGAGCTTCGATGAATTGCTGATCTGGGACGTCGTCCAATCGCCCTGGAACGTTGTCGTCGAATGGCCTGAAAAAGTGGCCAGCCGACTGCCGAAGGATTTATGGAAAATAAAAGCCTCCATCCTGGCGGACGGAGGCCATCACTTCCAACTGACCGGCAACGTCGCCTAAGCGACCTTACTTGTCGAAACGCTTACGCTCATTTTCGGTGAGGTAGCGCTTACGCATGCGGATGAAGTTCGGGGTCACTTCGACCAATTCGTCGGACTCGATATACTCGAGGCAAGCTTCGAGGGACATCTGACGCATCGGCTTAATCCGAGCCGAGTCATCCGAGCCCGAGGCGCGGACGTTGGAGAGCTTCTTATTGATGACCAAGTTGATTTCGAGGTCATTGTCTTTGCAATGCTCGCCGACGATCTGGCCCATATAGATCTCATCAGTCGGCTTCACGAAAAAGTCACCACGGTCGTACAGACGGTCGAGGGAGTAAGCCGTGACGGCACCTCCTTCTCCGCCGATCATCACGCCGGCAGAGCGGTGAGGGGCTTCGCCTTTGACGGGCTCATAACCGAGAAGGTTATGGTACATGACGGCATCGCCACGCGTGGTGGTGAGCATCAAGGTACGCAGACCGAAAAGAGAACGGGAAGGGATCTTGAATTCCATGTGAATCCAGCCNNGCCATGACGTCGCTCTGCGAAGCTTCGGGGCAATCGACAGCCAGGGTTTCGACGGGCTCGCACTCGACGCCGTCGATTTGTTTCATGATCACCGTGGGCTTACCTACGGAGAGTTCGTAACCTTCGCGACGCATCGTCTCGATTAGCACGCCAAGGTGCATCAAGCCACGACCCGAAACCTGGAAGGCATCCGCTCCGGCTTCGCGTTCGACACGCAAGGCCACGTTCTTTTCAAGTTCCTTGATGAGACGTTCGCCGACCTGACGGCCGGTGACGAATTTACCATCGCGGCCGGCAAAAGGAGAATCGTTGACGCGGAAGGCCATGGTCACGGTGGGCTCGTCGACACTGACGGGAGGCATCGGACGCGGATCTTCTTGATCCGTGATGGTGGCACCAATCTCGACGTGATCGAGACCGATGACTGCGCAGATATCGCCGGCTAGAACTTCCTGCGCCTTGACGCGACCGAGGGCTTCAAAGACTTCGACTTCGAGGACGCGCTGTTTGAACTGCTCACCATTACGGGTGACCATCATGACAGGCATACCGGGGGCAATCTTACCAGCGGTAACGCGGCCGACGGCGATACGACCGACGTAGTCGGAGTAAAGCATGGCCGTCACCATGATTTGGAGCGGGTTGGCGAGGGCCTCGGCGCGAGATTTGAAGCCAGCGGCGGCACCACGCGAAGAGCCTTCGGCGTAGGGCTCAGGGATCTTATCGACGATCGTGTAAAAGAGATCCATCAGGTCCTTGGGGCGCTTACCTTCGACCGTCTTGGCGCGATCAAGGGTACCCCAACCTTCGCGACCGGAGGCGTAGATGATCGGGAAATCGAGGGCTGATTCCGGGGCGTCAAGAGCGACGAGCAAGTCGAAGACTTCGTCGACGACGGCGTCCGGGCGGGCAGAAGACTTGTCGATCTTGTTGATGACGACGATTGGCTTGAGTCCGAGGGCGAGTGCCTTCGAAAGCACGAAGCGCGTCTGCGGCATCGGACCTTCGAAAGAGTCGACGACGAGGAGACAGCCGTCGGCCATGTTCAGCACGCGTTCGACTTCGCCGCCGAAGTCGGCGTGACCTGGGGTATCGATCAGGTTAATCTTATATTCCTCTTTGTTGCGTGGGTCGATCCACTTGATCGCGCAGTTCTTGGCAGTGATTGTAATACCGCGTTCACGCTCGAGGTCACCCGAGTCCATGATGAGGCCGTGTTGACCACCGGCGAGCTTATCAAGGTCCTCAGCCCGGAACATGCCGGATTGGTAAAGAAGGCGGTCGGTCAGGGTAGTTTTGCCATGGTCGACGTGAGCAATGACTGCGATGTTGCGGAGATGCATCTGTAAAGGTCTTACGCATAGGAAAATCCCCCTTGGCGCAAGGGGAATAAGGCAATCCGCCCATATTATTGGGGGATGGGGGGCAAAGAGGTCTCAGACCCCTTGTCAGGCTAAGCCATCCCGCACCAGCAGGGCTTCGGGATCGAGGTCTCGCCCCATAAAATCACGAAAAAGCGCCTCGGCCGACTCGGAATTGCCTTTTGAGAGTATTTTAGCCCTCAATTCGCGACCCACCTTCGGATTAAGCACCCCCTCCTTGAGGAAGCGGGTAAAGGCATCGGCCTCGAGGGCTTCTGCCCATTTATAAGAATAATAGCCAGCGGCGTAACCCGTGGCATCGGAGAATAGGTGGGTGAACCGTCGGGCCATGGCGGGACCGCGGCGGGTTGAGCGGGCCTGCCATGGGGCAAAATCCTCGTTCCAATGGGCGTCCAAGTCGCGCCCCTTGAGCTCTTCGGCACGAATATGCAGATCGAGATCGAGTTTGGAAAAGGCGAGTTGCCGCATGCAGGTCGACGCAGCCCGGAAATTAGCGGCCGCATCAAGCTGAGCGAGCAGCTCCGACGGCAAGGGGGCGCCGGTGAGATGATGGCGGGCGAAAAGCGCCAAGGATTCTTCCTCCCAACACCAGTTTTCCAAGATCTGCGAAGGGAGTTCGACGAAATCCCAAGCGACGCGCACGCCGGCCAGAGATTCGACTTCAACCTCTCCCAGCAAATGATGAAGCAGGTGGCCGAATTCATGGAAAACCGTCGTGACTTCGTCATGGGTCAGCAGGGCTTGCTGGCCCGTGACCGGCGGCGTGAAATTACCGCACATTAAACCGAGATGGGGCGCGAATGAACCATCCGCCCGCGGCCCACCCGTCCGGAAGAAATTCATCCATGCCCCTCCCCGCTTCGATTCACGCGGAAACCAGTCCGTGTAAAATGAGCCGAGATGACGGGCCCCATCACGCACCTCATAAAAACGTACTTCCGGATGCCAGACCTCTACCGGAGCGCCTTCCACGCGCGGAGCGGCGGCCGTGACGACCGAACGTACGCCGGTCACCGGATCGACCGTGAAGGTATCTCGAGCCACAACCTGAATGCCAAATAAACCGCCAAAGAGTTTGAACATACCCGCGATGACGCCGTCGACGGGGAACCAAGGCCGCAAAGCTTCGTCGTCGAAACCATGGCGCTCACGCCGCATCTTTTCAGAGAAATAACTAAACTCCCATGGGTGTAACGGCCGCACCGCATCAGCGGATTTGGTCGCGCGATATTGCTCGAGCTCGATGACTTCAGCTTCGAATTTAGGCCGGATACGCTGGCCGATATCTTCGATGAATTTCAGGGCATTCGCTCCCGTTCGTGCCATACGACGTGCCGTCGTGAAATCCGCGAAGTGCGACTTGCCCAAAAGTTGGGCTTTCTCGTGTCTGAGCGCCAGAATCTCACCGACCAATGCCGTATTATCCCATTTATCTTTTAATCCGACCTGACCGAGACCTTCCCAGCAAAGCCGACGCAAATCGTCATCATCCGCATACTGGAGAATCGGAAAAACGGAGGGCGCCTGCAAAGTGAAGCGCCAAGATTCGGGACGGCTTTTGACGGTCGCTGATTGCTTGGCCGCGGCGAGAGCGCTGACGGGCAAGCCAGCGAGACGCTTCTCCTCATCGAGGAATAATTCCCAGTCGTTCGTCGAATCGAGCACGTTCTCCGAATACTTTTGCGTCTTCTCCGCCAGTGCGGCATTAACGGCCGCGAGCCGGTCCTTCTTGTCGGCAGGCAAGTCCGCCCCGTTCTCCTCGAAGTCCGCCATCGTCTCCTTGAGGAAGCGGAGCCGGACACCCGTGAGCGCCTTGGCCTCGGCCGTATTCGCATAGCCCTTAACCACGGCCCAAAGCGCCGGATCGAGGGTCAAAGAAGTAAAGAACGCCGTCACCTCCGGCATCAAAGCGTTATAAACTTTTCTTAATTCTGGGGAATTAAGCACCGAGTCCAAATGTGAAACCAAACCCCAAGCACGCGAAAGTTCACGCGTCGCGGACTCTAAGCCCAATAAAACCTGCGCGTAAGTAAGCTGTTCGGGTTTGAGGACCTTGATTGCCTCCACGGACAGACGAGCGCGACGAAGACCTTCGCGAATATCGGCCTCCACGCACGGCGGCGTCAAACGGCTCCACGCAAAAAGGAAGTCATCGTCGAGAAAAGGGTGCACCCTAGAAAGTTGCCCATAAAACGCCTGTCTTTCAAGGTCGGGTGCGGCTTTAAAGTAATTAAATTCGGACTCACCGTGCCTCGGGCTTGCGAAAAGGCCCCAGGCCGACAAGCGTCCAGGCATGAGCAAACCGGAGGCAATCCCCGTCGTGGGCATCGAAGTCATCCCAACTAAAGGCGGGACGGCGGTTTTCCTCATTACCGAGAACAAAGCGATGGTGATCCAAGTCGACCCTTCGGTGGGCGAGGCCTTGCAGGGGGCCCTCAGCGGCAAAACCATTGATCGGCCTCAATCTCACGACCTGATGCTGCACCTTCTCCTCGGGCTCGACGCCGTGGTCGTGCACGTGATCATCGTTGACGTCAAAGACGGAGTTTTCTTCGCTCGCATACTCGTAGGGCAAGATGGGCCGGTGGCGCGCAAAGTCGCCGAAGTCGACGCCCGCCCGAGCGATGCCTTAGTCCTCGCCGTAAAAGCCAAACGCCCGGTCTTTATCGCCAAAGCCGTCCTTGATGCGTGTGATGACATGACCGAGATGCTCACCCGCCTGCGTAAGCAAGCTTGAGCACGCCTTTACCATCGCCCGTCGTCGCGGGCACACGTCCCTCGGTGCTCGCACCGATGCAAGACGTCACTACCACGGGCTTCATGCGCGTAATCGGCCGAAGAGGCGTGCCCGATTGGTTCGTCACCGAATACTTCCGCGTCCATGAAACCTCGACGCCGGAAAAGCATATCGTCGATTCCATCCTGAATCACGGTACCGGACGCCCGGTGTTCGCGCAGCTCATCGGCGAAGACACACCGCACATCCTTCGCACGATACGCGAGCTCGGCAAATTGCCTGTCGCTGGCATCGACCTCAACATGGGTTGTCCGGCGCCCAAAGTCTACCGCAAGAATGTCGGTGGAGGATTACTGCGCGATCCGGCCAAGATCGATGAGATCCTCGGAGCCATGCGCCAAGAAATCGCTGGGCTCTTCACCGTCAAGATGCGCATCGGCTTCGACGGCCTCGAACGGTTCGATGAAATCCTGGCAATCGTCGCCAAGCATAAAGTCGACCTACTGACCGTGCATGGACGGACCGTCAAAGGACTGTATTGGTCGGAGGTCGATTATGCCGCGATCACGCGTGCCGTAAAAGCCGTACCCTGTCCGGTGATTGCCAACGGTGACGTTATCAATGCGACCAAGGCCCAACGCTTGATCAATGAAACAGGGGCATGGGGCATGATGATGGGCCGGCACGCCATTCGTAACCCTTGGATTTTTCGGCAATGGCGGGAAGTTCAACAAGGATTCCCGATTTTCACCCCCACCCTAGAGGACGTACGGATTTACATCCAGGAGCTGGCCGATGAGTGCTGCGACGCCAGCCGGCCGGCGGAAAAACAAGCCGGCCGTTTAAAGAAGTTCCTCAATTTCGTCGGACAAGCCGTCGATACTGAAGGCCAATTCCTGCACGACATGCGCCGCACCGAGACAATGACCGAACTGATGAAATGCTGCGACCAGTACCTCCTCGGAGAAAAAGCCGCCCGGCCCTACCCTGACGAGCCCCACCGCGGTCTCATCGCTCGCCCCACCCGGGAGACCCAACAGACCTGCGAGCTTTAAGAAGCCTGGCCAGACCGCACGCCGGCCCGAAGACGACGATCACGCGCCAGGATAAAGAGGAGCGGACCTCCCACGATGAGCAGGGACCAAAGGCCGAGGACCAAAGCCCAGAAGCCTCCCAAGGAGCAGTAACAAGACTGCTTCTTGCGCAGCACATAGTACCAAGGGAGACAGAGCGCCAAGCCAACGGCGGAACCGGCAACCGATTTGCCGACGAATTTTTCCACCGCATCGGCTTGGCCACGAGCCCGATGCAATAACACCGGGATCCAAATCAGCCACGACAGCATCCAGACACCCAGCACACCCATGGTGCATCCCGTAGAATTAAAAGTCTTCGGATCGGCCTTAGGTGAAAAATAATAAAAATCAATCGAAGCGAAAAGCGGGATGGCGATGAACAGTCCGCCTAAAAAAGCCGCGGCGATGATACGCGGACCAAGGGCGCTCTTTTCCGTCGAAGGCGTTGGCAGATGAATGGGCACCAAGAGCAAACATGCCTGCATGAAGGCGAGGCCCCAAAGAACCAGCGGCCAAAAGAAATCGTTCAATTCGTCAGCTTTGAGCAATTGCAGGGCGAAAATATTGTCCGGATTGATGTCTTTAAAATTCCAACCTACCAGCCCGACGATCAGCCACAGGAGCAGATTAAAGAAGAAGGCCAAGGGGATCGAAAAAAGGAAGGCCTTAAGGAAGCGGAGCATGGCTGGGGCGGGGTTCCTCCCAGTCTGGGCCATCCGGCCGTTGAATCCACGATAAAGAGCCGCAGCCTAGAATCACCCTCACCTTGACTCCTTTCGATTGCCCCTAAACTTATAGGCATGATCAATCTCACCGAAGCCGCCGCCGGACAGGTCCGCGTCCTCCAGCAACAGGCCAATCCTGAGTCTGTCCTGCGCGTGCTCGTCGAGACCGGGGGCTGTTCTGGCTTTGAATATGGGATGGCTTTTGATGTTCGGAAAGAAGGCGATTTGGAATTCGAGAGCCAGGGCCTTAAAATCCTGATCGACCCCACCAGCCACGCCTATCTCGACGGCTCCACCGTGCATTTTGACGATGGTCTGCATGGCAAAGGTTTTGAAGTTCGTAACCCAAACGCCAGCAGCACCTGCGGTTGCGGCAAATCCTTTAGCTAAAATCATGAAAGCCACCCTCCTCACCTTCGGCGCCTGTGCCCTCATGACCCTCAGTTTAGTCACCGCCGAAGCCGCCACTCAACCCATGAAAGAAAAATCCTCCGACCAGAGCGCTGCGAATAAAGTGCTCGTCACCCTTGATGACGGCAAAGGCGGCCTGACCAAGCCTCAGCTCGTCGAGCGAGTCGTGAAGACCGATAAAGAATGGGCCGCACAACTCACCCCGGAGCAATATCGCATCACACGCGCGAAAGGCACAGAACGGGCTTTTTGTGGCACACTCCTGGATAACCATAAAGTCGGCACCTACCACTGTATCTGTTGCGACCTACCGCTCTTCTCCTCTGATTCCAAATTTAATTCCGGCACCGGATGGCCCAGCTTCTTCCAGCCCGTCTCCAAGGAGAACGTCGCGACCATCGTGGATAATGCCTATGGCATGACGCGGACGGAGATCCTCTGTGCCCGCTGCGACTGCCACCTCGGACACGTCTTCGAAGACGGTCCCAAGCCCACTGGCTTGCGCTACTGCCTGAATTCGGAATCCCTTAAGTTTAAAGAGCGAGCAATCGAAAAGAAGTAATCACCCTTCTGGACCGATTACTTCTTCTTCGATTGAGCGCGCGCGGCCGCCTTCTTGACTGGGGCGGCCTTCTTTTTGACGGAAGTCTTCGCTTTCGGTGCTTTCTTTTTAACGCTCACCCGAGCCTTCGCGGAAGGCTTAGTCTTCTTAGAAACGGCGACGCGTTTCTTCTTCGCCTTTACAGCGGTCTTTGGGGCCGACTTGGCCTTCTTGGTGGCTGATTTTTTAGCCTTAACTGGGGCCTTCTTGGTCTTAGAGAGCTTCTTGGCCAGATGAGACGAGGCCTCATCATCTTCGACGAGTGCGGGAGGCTGCGGACGCTCCGAAGGACTTCCCTTCACGGCCTTCCAGAGCTGCATACGCAAATCCTCCAAACCTTCGCGTGAGTAGCATGAAATAGGGATCACCAGATCTTTAATGCGCGATTTGAATTCCTTAAGCATCTGGGCGGACGCCGGAAGGTCCATCTTGTTGGCGACGATCAGACGCGGCTTGGCGGCGAGGATCTTGGAGTAGAGACGCAATTCCTTTTCCAGGATACGGTGATCATCCCACGGCTTACGGTTTTCGCTGCCGGCCATGTCGATGATAAAGACCAACAAGGCACAGCGTTCGATATGCCGCAGGAATTGGTGACCGAGGCCACGGTTATCGTGTGCCCCTTCGATTAGACCCGGAATATCGGCCATGACGATCCGACCGAAGACGTGCGGGTATTCAATGACCCCAACATTCACGTGCAAAGTCGTAAACGGATAAGGAGCCATCTTCGGCCGGGCCGCCGTGAGCAGATTGGTCAGCGATGACTTGCCGGCATTCGGATAGCCCACGAGGCCGATGTCGGCGATTGTCTTCAATACGATGCGAAAAGATCCTTCTTCACCTGGATAACCAGGGGTCGTACGACGAGGTGCTTGGTTCACCGAACTCTTAAAGTTCATATTACCCTGACCGCCCTTACCGCCGGCGAGCAGGATCACGCGTTCACCATGTTCGGTCAGTTCGGCGACCAAGCGATTGGTACCCTCTTCAAGAATCTGTGTACCCGGAGGCACGGGAAGGATAAGGTCGACCCCATCTGGACCGGCACATTGGCGGCCCATGCCTGGCGTGCCATTAGGAGCCCGACGATGCGGCTGCCAGCGGTAGGCCTGTAAATCGCCTTGATTACGGTCGCAGAGAAAAACGACATCGCCGCCCTTCCCGCCGTTGCCGCCATCCGGCCCACCCTTCGGGATAAACTTCTCGCGACGGAAGCTCACGCAGCCATGACCCCCGTCGCCTGACTTCAAAATGACCTTGGCTTCGTCGATAAACATAGGCCGAAGGTTGAGACGACCCGAGCGGGGGTCGAGCAGGAAACTATTAACTTAAGCCCTCAGAGCCCGCGTGAACGGCGCAGCCAGCGTTCCAAAGGGGAAAAGAAGATGAGATCGGCCAATAGACCGACCAGCACGACGACGGTCATGACGCCCATGACTTGATCCATCCTCAGGAGCTCACGGCCGGCATGCAGCAAAGAGCCCAGACCGAAGCCCGTCAGGATGACCACGAAGATTTCCGCCGCCATCAGCGAACGCCAGGCGAAGGCCCAGCCTTGCTTCATGCCGCTCAGGATTCCGGGCAGAGCCGCCGGAAAAATAACCCTTAACCAAAGATGCCAGCCCTTGGAGCCCATCGTCATAGCTGCTCGGAGATACAGAGGTTGGACGTTCAAGACGGATTCCTGAACCGCGATGACCACGGCCCAGATTGTGCCCATCACCACTACGAATAAAACGGCCGATTCCTCCTGCCCAAACCAGAGCAAAGCCAGCGGCACCCAGCAAACGGATGGCAGCGTCTGGAGGCCGAGTGCGAGGACGCCAAGCGTATCACGGATCCAGCGGACGCGCGCACAGAGCGCACCCAGCGGCACGCCTAAGGCCGCCCCAATCGCAAAACCGATAATCAGGCGACGCATCGTCACCCAGGTGGCTGAAAGCAATTCACCATTGAGCAAGGAATCCCAAAACCACTTCAGAATCTGCGAAGGCGCCGGCACCAAGACGTCGTTGACGTGTTCGGCACGGACAAACCATTCCCAGCCGCCGAGAAAAATAACGGCGACCAAAGTGGGGATGACAAAGCGGGGAAGTTTCATGCGAGGCCCTCTTGCGAGCTTGAAAGGTGGGAAGAAAGCGCGTCGGTCACTTCGGCAGCCAGCGAGGCTAACTCGGGGTCATTGATGCGGCGAGGCCGAGGCAGCTTGATATCAAAAATCTGCCGAATCCTTCCTGGATTAGGCGAAAGCAACACCACCCGGTCGCCCAAGCAAACGGCCTCGCGGATATTATGAGTCACCAACACGATCGTCTTCTTCCGCTTGGTGAAGATATCCTGAATATCACGGTAGAGCTGATCGCGCGTCAGGGCATCCAAGGCAGAAAAAGGTTCATCCATGAGCAAGACTCGAGGATTAGGAGCAAGCGAGCGCGCCAAGGCCACGCGTTGGCGCATGCCACCGGATAATTCATGCGGGCGAGCCTTTTCCTTATCCGCCAAACCGACGAGCGAAAGGTAGTAGCGAGCCGATTCCAGGCGTTCGGCCTCGGTCAGATCGGGCTTTAACCGCAAACCAAACATCACGTTTTCCAAGGCGTTCAACCAAGGGAAGAGGGCGTCTTGCTGGAACATCACCAACCGATCACGACCCGGCGAGCGCACCGGCTCATCACCTAAGCGAATCGCCCCTTCATCTACTTGATCGAGGCCAGCCAGCAAACTAAGCAAAGTAGATTTACCACAACCCGAAGGACCCACCAAGACTAGGAATTCGCCTTCCTTGACGTCGAGCGTGATGTCATCGAGCGCAGTGACGCAACCAGCAGCGCCATTGAATCGTTTCGTGACATTACGAAGCGTAAGGGCGGCCAAAGGATTGGCCTTATAGGAAGCGGGAGTCATGGGTTAACTGACGAAAGGATTGCGGCGTGGAAGGGGAAGCGAAGCAAGGCTTGTCGGTTATTTTCCCGGAGGTGATGGTAAGGGATCGGGCACCAGCGACTCCAGCAGCGGAGCCAGCGGGGCTGAACCGACCAATAAACCGGAGTCCTGCGAATCCTTAAGGGAACGGGTAAAGAAATCCGTCAGACGGATGACTCGTGCCGAACTTTCTTCACGAGCCTCTAAGCGGATTCGCCCCAAGGAAGCAGCCATAAGACTTTCCGAAGGGGGAGCGGAATGGGTTTCTGCCCCCAGGCCTAAACGCACGGCTTGCGCATAGCGGACCGGGTCAGCGAGGAGCTGATCTCTTAATAAATAATAAGACTGCACAAAAGCACGGACCGCCGGACCGCGCTGTTCCAGAACTTTCCGCGAAGTCGCCAAGACCGTCACAATCGAGTCAGGTCGCTCGAGGAGGATTTCGCCGCCGAATTCCGTAGTCAGACGCGTAACCCAAGGTTCAACCGTCCAGGCACCCGCGATTTTACCTTGGGAAAAAAGCATGGCCATATCCGCGCTACTAGCAGGGATGATCTGCACATCCCCACCGCTCAGCATCACCTTAAGTCCTGCGCCGCGAAGCCAAGCGCGCGCTTCAATGTCCTGGGTGTTTCCGAGCTGGGGCGTTACCAACCGAAGCCCGCGGAAATTCTCCGCGGTCTTTAATCCCAGATCTTTGCGCACCACC
This sequence comes from Opitutia bacterium UBA7397, assembly GCA_002470605.1. Lineage (GTDB taxonomy): Bacteria > Verrucomicrobiota > Verrucomicrobiia > Opitutales > UBA953 > UBA953. The sequence goes on along the minus strand of DKND01000069.1, from coordinate 23,697 downwards.
AGGGCACTACCACCCCGTGCGACGGAGGCCAAAACGCGAATCTCCGCCCCTTTAGTCCGGATATGCGCGTTAAGGACCGGGGATGGCCCGACAAAAGCCACATCAACCGACCCGACCAGCAAAGCCTCCATCGCGGAAGGTCCGGCATTAAAGGCCCGCCATTCGATTTTTGATCCCGGTGGCAAGTGAGCCTGAAACCAATCCGACTTTTCACGCTCCCACTGGCGCGCGACTAATGCCAGGGAATGCGTTAAATTAGGAAAATAACCGACCTTCAAATTCACGGCTTCTGGCGCCGCGAGAGAGACGAGCGGAGCTAAAAGTACGAAAATATGGCAGAGAAGACGCATCAATCGAAAAGTTGATATTATTACTTATGATTAAATGATTATCCGTAAAAAGGGAATACAATTCTACGTTAACTAACTTAAACCATTCATTAGCATATATTTATACTAATGAACAAAAAAATCTGCCACAAACCAGAGGCTGGCGGAAACGATCACCAAGGTGGCTACCCAGCCCAAAAGATTAACCCACCGAGGTGAAACGTAATTACCCATAAAAGCAGAATCGCCGGTCATTTTCACCAAAGGCCAGCAAGCAAAGCCGAGCTGTAAGCTAAGAATGACCTGACTCCACAATAAGAGGGATTCCACCCTCCCCTCTCCGGATAGTCCCAACACAACCAAGGCAGGCAACAGCGCGGCCAGACGGGTGGCAATACGGACGACCCAGCCCACGGTTTTAATCTTCAGAAAACCTTCGAGCACGATTTGACCGGCCAAAGTGCCAGTGATGGTCGCGTTTTGGCCGGAGGATAAAAGTGCCAAGGCAAAAAGCGTACCCGCGATCGTCGAACCAAGGACGCCATCAAGCAAGCGATGCGCCTCACGGATATCCGTCACCGCTTCGGGTCGCCCATGAAAAGCAGCGGCGCTGAGTACGAGCAAGCCGGCGTTAACGAAGAAGGCAAAAGTCAGGGCGATGGTGGAATCTAAAGTCGCGAAGCGGATGGCTTCCTTCTTCGATGCCTCCGTCAGACCGAAAGACCGCGTCCCGACGATTGAGGAATGCAGATAGAGATTATGCGGCATCACGGTGGCGCCGATAATACCAAGGGCGATAAAGAGCATACCAGGACGAGCCAGCACTTCCGTCGTCGGAATAAAACCGCGTAAAACCTCAGCCATGACGGGCTGGGCCAGAAGGAGTTCCACCCCGATGCAGGCCGCAGTAGTAAAAACAAGGACGGCGACAAAAGCCTCCAACCAACGATAGCCCAAGCGCGTCAGGGCCAGCAGAATCAAGACATCCAGGGCCGTGATAATCGCTCCGAAAAAGAGCGGGATGCCGAAGAGGATCTGAAGGGCGATGGCAGAGCCCAGCAGCTCGGCCAAGTCGCACGCGATGATTCCAATTTGAGCCGAGGCCCAAAGGAATTTACCGACGAAAGGAGAATAGCGCTGGCGACAGGCCTGCGCGAGATCGAGACCCGTAGCCACGTTCAAGCGCACGCATAGATGCTGAAAAAGTACCGCCATTAAATTGGAAAGCAAGATGACCCAGAGGAGCGAATAACCGTAACGCGAACCACCGGCCAGATCCGTCGCCCAATTCCCCGGGTCCATGTAACCCACGGCGACCAAAAAACCTGGGCCCACAAATGCAAGGAAACGACGGAAAGCTGCCATGCGCGAGGCTTGGCGGGCTTGGGTCGGTTTATCTGTCCTCATCACCATTGAGCATCGCCGACGGCCACACCCTGTCAACCCGCCGCCTGCACGAAAGAAACGCCGGCCAAGACCGACCATCCCACCGTCCGCCAGGCATGCGAGCGCACCAGTTCGCCCAGCGCCGGCGACGTCGGGCCTTCCTGCTGAAGCCGCCGATGACACGGCACGGACCAGGCGGCCGTCAGCGCCCAGCACATGAGGACGAGACCGAAGCCAAAGCCACCGCCGGCGACGATAGTCAGCCAGACATGCCCGCCGAGTTGGGCGAGCAGCAGAGGCCCCACGACCCAGCCCACGCGACGGGTATAAGCCTCATGCGCCTCGGCGAAGCCTGCGACCCGCCAGCGGGCGAAGTCGGGATAAGTACAGAGCAGGATCAGCCACGAGACCGAGGCCATGGCGACATCGACGCAAGCCACACCGGATTGGATTAAACGAAGGTCCATGAGGGTACCGAAGTCGGTTTTTCCCTTTGCACAACTCGGCGAGACGTTAAACCCAAGTCATGCCCCGCCTCATCTTCAGCCTGTTCCTCGGCGCCTTGCTCGCGCTCGTTCCGGTCATCGCGCAAGAAACCCGGCCCAACTTTGTCATCCTCCTCGCTGATGACCTCGGCATCAATGACCTAGGCTGTTTCGGTCGGAAGGATCAGAACACCCCTAACCTCGACAAACTCGCCACCGAAGGCGCCCGTTTCACTTCAGCCTATGCGGCAGCCTCAGTCTGCTCCGCCTCCCGCGCCGCCCTCCTGACGGGCCAGAACCCTGCGCGCCTTAACATCACCACCTTCCTGCCCGGCCGTTCGGATCGCGCTTCGCACCGCCTGATGGCACCGATTCTTAATAATAATCTTCCTGTCGGTGTGCAGACCATCGCCGAGCTACTTAAAGCCAAAGGGTATGCGACGGGTGCCGTCGGCAAATGGCACCTCGGCGGCAAAGGCCATCAGCCGACGGACCACGGCTTCGATGAATACTTCGCCGGCAAAGCCAATCCGGGCGCAGAATCGCCGATGGGTGGAAAAGGTGAGCTCGGGCATGCGGACTACGCGGTGAAATTCATCGAGCGCAATAAAGCCAAACCTTTCTTTCTCTACCTAGCCTTCGACAATCCGCATATCCCGCTGGCCGCTCCCGCCAAAGGCATCGAAGCGAACGCGAAGGCCTTTCACCCGACCTACGCCGCGCTGGTGGAGTCACTCGACGTCGCCTGCGGTCGCGTCCTGAAGGCCCTTGAGGATAACGGCCTTTCGAAGAACACCTTTGTCGTCTTCGCTTCCGACAACGGCGGCGTCCACGTCTCCGAGCTCAAAGAAAGCCCGCCCACCTTCAATGCGCCGTCGCGCGCCGGCAAAGGCTTTCTCTACGAAGGAGGCATCCGAACGCCCTTGATCATCCGCTACCCGGGGCACCTTGCGACCAAAGTGATCTCGGAGCCAGTAGTGCTGGGCGACATCACGTCCACGTTCTGCGCCCTCGCGAAAATCACGCCGCCCACCATCCAGGATTTCCAAGATCTTTCGCCGGTCCTTTTCGACAGCAAACCGCAGACAGATACGCGCGTTCTTTGCTGGCATCAGCCTCACTACATGAATCAAGGCAGCCAACCAGGAGGCGTGATTCGGGAAGGCGACTGGAAACTAATCGAGTTCTACGAGACCGGACGCATGGAGTTATTCAACCTATCGAAGGATCCCAGCGAAACCTTGGATCTGGCCGCTGTTGAACCAGCCCGGGTGGCCGCGATGCGCGGGAAACTCGAAGCCTGGCGCCGCAGCGTCGGAGCTAAGCCGATGGTCGCTAATCCTCAATTCAATCGCAGCCTATGGAATGAGTGCTTCGTCAAACTCGACCCTACACTCATCAAGGCAGCCGCGACCTCCGAGGCCATGCGCCCCCTCCAAGCCTATTGGCGCAAAGCCATGGACGATTCCAGCACCGGTGGAGGCAATGCGCTCATTTATCTGGAAGCCAAAGAAGCTCAGGTGAAGGCCACGAAGATGAAGTATGAAGACCTGCCGCAAAAAGATACCCTCGGCTTCTGGGTGAACGTCGAAGATACCGCTTCGTGGAAATTCACGGCCCCGCTGGCCGGTAAGTATCGCGTGACGGTCCTGCAAGGCTGCGGCAAGGGTAGCGGCGGCTCGACCGTCGCGGTCGAAGCTGGCGCCAGCAAATGCGAGTTCACGGTCGAGGAGACCGGCCACTTTCAGCGCTTTGTTCCACGTGAAATCGGCCAGATTGAGCTGACGGCCGGCGATAACACCTTGACGATTCGTCCGCTCCAGAAGGCAAAGTCAGCGGTCATGGACCTCCGCCGCGTCATCCTCGAACGTATCGACCAACCGGGCCCGATGCGCAGCGCCTTCATGAAACAGACCGCGGTCAAGACGATCAGCTTCACGACCTTCCTGCCTTATCCTGAGACGGAGTAAGACCTCAGAGCGTCGCCAGTAGCGCTCGTAGCTCTTCCTCTGGCTCCTCGTGTCCTTGGGCAACGGCGAGAACAAGTGCTTCGTCCAAGACAGCCTTGGCTTCGGCTCGAAGGTCGGAAGCGAGGTAGCATTTTCCGAGGAGAATCCTTGGCATCATCCAATCCGACTTTGAATCCGCGGCGATACGCAGGTGCTCTAGCGCACCCCTATGATCTCCTTCGGTGAGCAAAGCTTGACCGAGTGAAAAACGAAAGAGCGGGTTGGCGGGATCGGCCGCCACATGCACCCGAAAAGTATCAGAGCGGGAAGCCATCTTTTATCGCTTCGCTTTCTTGACCGATGAGCGCGGAAGCGGACGATCGGCCTGTCGGAAAATCACCAGCGATAAACCTGGGAGACGGACTTCGAGGGAGTGCTCGCGCCCGTGGCACGGAATCTTTTCGGAATCCACGCCGCCGAGATTACCAAGGCCTTTGCCAGCATAGTGTTTGGAGTCCGTATTCAGGGCCTCTTCCCATCGCCCAGCCTTAGGCACGCCGAAGCGATACGTCCGCTCGACTGGGGTGAAGTTACCCACCACGACCCAGTGGCAGGCCGAGCTCTTGCGTTCGAAAACCAAGACGCTCTGGGCGCCATCTTCCGCATTGATCCAAGCAAAACTATCCGGATTCAACTCGTTCTCCGCCAGCGCAACGTCGCCGACATAAAGCTGGTTAAGATCACGGACGAGGCTTTGTAAACCGGCGTGCAAAGGGTATTCGAGCAAATGCCAATCAAGCGATTGATCGTATTTCCATTCCGCGAATTGGCCAAACTCACAGCCCATAAAAAGGGTCTTCTTACCCGGCCAAGCCCACTGCAAAGCCAACAAACAACGGAGATTAGCGGCCTTCGTCTCATTGTCGCCGGCCCCCATCTTATTGATCAGCGAACCCTTACCGTGCACCACTTCGTCATGCGAAAAAGCCTGCATGAACGATTCGGTCCACTGGTAAAGCATGCCGAAAGTCAGCTTATCATGGTTGAACTTACGGAACAGAGGATCTTGGCGGAAATATGAAAGCGTATCGTGCATCCAGCCCATGTTCCATTTGAAGTCGAAGCCCAGCCCGCCGTCCGCCACGGCCTTGGTCACTCCCGGGAAAGATGTCGACTCCTCGGCAATCAAGACAACGCCGGGCTGATAGAGATGTATCAGGGAATTAACGTGCCGCAGGAAATCGATGGCTTCGATATTTTCGCGACCGCCATGACGGTTCGGAATCCATTCGCCGGCCTTGCGGGAATAATCGAGGTACAACATCGAAGCCACCGCATCGACGCGCAAGCCATCGACGTGAAAGCGCTCCAGCCAAGAAAGCGCGGAGGAAGTCAGGAAACCACGGACTTCATGCCGGCCATAATTGAAGATGAGCGTGCCCCAGTCTTGATGTTCCCCGAGACGCGGATCGGCATGCTCATAAAGGTGCGTACCATCAAAGCGGGCCAAAGCGAAAAAATCTCGCGGGAAATGTGCGGGCACCCAATCGACGATTACGCCGACGCCAGCTTGATGGAGAGTATCGACCATCAGCATGAAATCCAACGGGGAGCCAAAACGATGGGTGGGAGCGAAGAAGCCCGTCACTTGATATCCCCATGAACCATCGAAGGGGTGCTCGGACGGCGGCATCAGTTCCACGTGGGTGAAACCGAGCTTATTACAGTATTCGGCCAATTGAATACCGAGCTCGCGATAGTTCAGCACCCGTCCGCCCTCTTCGGGAACGCGGCGCCAAGAAGCCAGATGGACTTCATAGACGGACATCGGCCGACGGCGCAAATCGGTGCGTTTACGGGCCTCCATCCATTCGGCATCATGCCAGACATAGGCGGAGAGGTCGCACACGATCGCCGCATGATTGGGCGAAGGCTCGAAATGCAAGCCGTACGGATCCGTCTTCAGGAAAGGCGTCGCATCATGCGGGCCCACGATTTCATATTTATATCGGGCGCCAGCCGCGAGACCGGGAAGGAATAGCTCCCAGATTCCCGAGGCCCCTAGGGCCCGCATCGGATGGGAGCGCCCGTTCCAGAGGTTATGATCGCCAACCACGGAAACGCGGCGGGCGGAAGGCGCCCAGACCAAGAAAGAAACCCCGGCGACGCCGTCAATCGTCCGCAAGTGAGAACCGAACTTATAGTGAGCCCCATGATCATCGCCCTTTCCGATTAGGAAAAGATCTCGCTCGGAGATCGTCGGCAAAAAACGATAAGGGTCTTCGGCATCGTGCACGGTGCCATCGACGTAGGCGACTTGGAAGCGGTAATGAAAATCGGCGGCACCGATCAGTTCTAACTCGAAGATCCCTGCGTCGTGCAGTCGCACCATGGCGACACCCTGCTTGCTCTTGGCCTTGAAAAGTTCACACCGTACCGCACCGGGAAAGAGGGCTCGAACGACACAACCCCCACCAGCCAAGGCATGGAGGCCTAAAAAGCGGTGCGGCGAGGTCTCGGTGGCATCCGCCAGGGCGGTCAATTCAGCTGGACTGATGCGCATAGGAGGACAATCCACGCTCCTCCAAGGTCGGCAAGCGCTCATTGCCCGAAAATACTTGAGGGAAGCCCCAGAGCGACAAGTCTCGGAAGGATGCCTGGCCGTCGTTTCTGGATTCTTGCCGCAAGCCTTGGGCTCGCACTGAGAGCCTATGCCGCCGAGGAAACATCGGCAGTGCAGAAGACCATCGCCAAGATGCCTAACATCGAAGGCGACGACCTAGGCTTTGAGGAAAACGGCAAAGTCTTCGTGGCAACCAATGCGCGCCTCGAAAGCCGGGACTCCGTCCTGTGGGCGAAAAAGATCCGAGTCGACTATCGGACGGGCGTCATTACCGCGGAAGGGGATGTCGTCTACGCCACCAAAGCGCTTCGCGTCATCGGCGAAAAAGTCGTCGTCGATCCCAAGGCCGATACCACCATCGCAACCAACGTTCGCTTCGGCAAGAGCCCAGTCTACTTCACAGCGGAGGAATTAAAAATTGTCAAAGGTGATAAATCCATGAAGGGAGTCCGGATGTGGAACAACGAACCTTCCGAATGGGGCATGCACTTAGATATCAGCGAAGCCAACTATTCTGAAAAAGACAATTGGCTGACGATGCGAAACGTGAAGCCTCACCTCGCCGGGATGCCGTTCTTCGTCCTACCTTACTATGGTCAAGAAGGCTATAAAGACATCCCGTACGATGTCTACCTGAGCATGGGTAACTCGGACAACAAAGGTTTCTTCGTCCGCACGACTGCGCTCGCACGCCAGACCCCTTCGCTCTGGGTCGGCGCCTTGTTTGATTACTACACCAAGTCCGGCTTTCTTTACGGACCGGCCTTACGCTACGACAACGCCAAAGTAGCCAACGGAGATACCGTCTGGAAAGGCCGCTTTCAGGCCGGATTCATCAATGACCGCGGCGTGTCGCTCCTCGACACTTTTGGACGGAGTCCTGGAAACAATCGCGATTTCGTCTTGGGTGAGATCAATGGCCGCACTTCGAGCGGCATTGAAATCGCGGGTCAACTCTTCGCCCAAAGCGACCCCGACTTCATTCGTGACTTTCGGCCCAACCTCTTAGACCGCACGGGCGTACCGCAGGCCAATTTTGAAATCTCCGCCCCGCTCGCCAATGGCTTCCTTTCGGCCAATGTCGTAGCCAAAGTCGACAACTACCAGGACATCGTCCAAAAGTATCCTGAAGTCAGGTTTGATCTGCCGCAAACTTCCTTGGGTGACTCTGGATTGAAACAGCGAAGCTTCGTGACGGCTGGCTATCTTTCCGAGCGCCCTTCGGCGGCCATCCCGCTGCCCGCGGATCAAACGAACTGGTCGACCGGACGGATTGATGCTTACTACGGTTTGATTTATCCCATCGCCTTTCAAGATTGGCTCACCTTCAAACCCGTTGCCGGCGTCCGCACCACCGGATGGTCTTCGAGTTTGGACAATTCGGGTAGCGCTTCAAAAGTCATCGGACAAGCCGGATTTGACCTCGAAGGCCTCGCGACCGGATCTTGGGATTTGGTCGCGGATAAATGGGGTATCAATGGAATGAGGCACACCCTTCGACCCATCATCCAATTCCGCGCCCTACCAGGAGCTGACCGAAACATCGGACAGATGCCCGTCGCGCAACGGGCCACGGCCGTTTCGGTCTTGGATGAAGTCGATCTGGCAGATCGAGCGGACGCCGCCTCGACCACGGATACCGAAGTGGTCCGCTTTGGCATCCGTAATACCTTGGCAACCCGCGACACCCAGGCCGGAACCCGCGACCTTTTACGGGCGGACTTTTACACCGATTGGCACAAAGGCGCCACCGAGGCCGAGACCGGTCGCAGCGACTTCCTCACGCACATCAGCCTGACGCCTGCCCCCTGGGTGACGATTGACTCGTTCATGCGCCTACCCAACGGAGGCAGCACCCCGCTAGAATCGACCCAAAGTATCGCCTTTAATTCCGGAGATTTCTGGCGAACATCCGTAAGCTGGATCGAACTCACCGAAGTAACCCCGACGCGCCAGTTGGTGGTCAACGCGCAGATCACGCTTAACTCGGTTTATTCGGGTTTCGTCACGTCCAATTACGATGCGATCACCAAACGATCGATTTACCAAAG
>DKND01000069.1:12735-14795 GCA_002470605.1 Opitutia bacterium UBA7397 | reverse complement strand
TGGAGCTGGCGGGCGATTTCTTCGTCATGGCCGCCACCCTGATGTACATCAAGAGCCGGATGCTTTTGCCGGTTGAAAGCCGACCAGAAGAAGAGATTTCACCCAGCGACGAAGGTCAGGATCCGCGCTGGGCACTGGTCCAACAACTGATCCAGTACAAACGCGTCAAAGAAACAGCAGCCATCATCCGCGGCCTAGTGGACGAACGCCAAGGCCTACTGGCTCGTTACGTTACGCAACCACAAGGCGAAGACGCTGTCGTTCGCCCTGTGGCACCAGCGGACCGGATTGAGCTCTGGAACACCTTCAACTTGGTACTTCGACGGCTCGCCGAAAGGATTCAGCCGGGAAATATCGCCCTCGAAATCGTCACCGTTTCCGACCGGATGGAAAGCATCCTTAAGCGTCTCGAGACCGAGACCACGTTCGCCTTTACCAGCTTACTGCCCGAACGCCCGACCGTGGGCTACCTGGTTGCCACCTTTTTAGCCTGCCTTGAACTGGCGCGACTGGGATCGCTGAGGCTGGAACAAGACGCATCTTTCGCAGAAATTAATTGCAGCAAGGCCCAACCGGCAGCCGCACCGCATGCGGGCGAAGCCCTCGAGGGTGGCTCAGAGTTTGATAGCTCGACCGCACCCGCCGAATAGTTCCGGACTTGAAATTTAGTCCAAGCCGCTAACCTATCATCAATGGCTAAGATTAAGCGAAACGCTAACCGCCTCTTAGGCATAGGCCTAGACAGTAAAGATACTCACAAAAGAATCACGCAAGGTGAGGGATTTAATCTCGTCGGAGGATCGGCTGAGACCCACGAGAAGATGACCGAGACGGTGATTAAGACGGTCGAAGACCTTGGCCGTCGCGGCCGGACAATCACCGAGGCCCACCCGGAAGAAATTGCCGACCTTCTGCGGAAACATAATCCAAGGGCTTGATTCTTAAAAACTACACTGGCTGATTGACTCACCTCTTTTCTAAGACTTCATTACCTATCCTCAGATGAGCACCGAACTGCCCCCGCCCCCGCCACCTCCTCCTGAAGGTGATAACTCAGCTCCTCAAGCCCCTAAGCTTAAGTTGGCAAAACCTGTGGCGGCCATCCCTCCGCCCCCGCCACCTCCCGCGCCCTCCGCCGCTCCGGCAGCAGCCCCCGTCGGCGCAACCGCACCGACCGCTTCAACTCCCCGCCCCTCTCCGAGCTTCAACTCAGCCAAAGACCGTGGCGTAACTAAGACCGAAGCCCTCGTCGATGTCGTCACACTCGTCGCCTCCCTCGTGGCCGTCTTCTTTTTAGCAGTCGAACTTTTCACCAAGTCCAAAGGTTAAGTTATTTCATGGCCTCCGAACTCATCACAAATCTCGATACCACCAATTTCGACTCGACCATCAAAGCGTCGACCGTACCGGTGCTGGTAGACTTCTGGGCCACCTGGTGCGGGCCCTGCAAGCAGTTAGGTCCCGTCCTAGATCAGCTTGCCACCGAAATGGGAGCCACCGTCCAAATCTGCAAAGTGGACGTGGATAGCAATCCTGCCTTGGCGCAAAACCTTGGCGTTACTTCCATCCCCGCCCTCTTTCTTTTCAAGAATGGCGTCGTGGTGGACAAGATCGTCGGCGCTCGCCCTAAGGGAGATATCGCCGCCTTCATCAAGAAGCATTCAGCCTGAGAACCTCAGCGGAATCCGCTTTCACCCCTATAACAAAAAGACCCGGAAATCTCCGGGTCTTTTTTTGAACTCTTTCGAGGCTTACTTGCCTTCCAGAGGATGGGCTTCGAGCAGTTCCTTGGGCGCATACTGTCCACGGGCTCCGATGGCCTTCCGGACTTCGGCCACCTTGCTATCCATGACCGGCTCAGCCGAGTTACCCCAGGCAGACCGGACATAGGTGGCGATATTCGCAATCTGGGCATCCTTCAAAGTAGCACCGATATTGGGCATGTTGCCGTTATACTTGGCTCCTTTGATTTCGATCTCACCTGCGAGACCGGCGAGCACGGCCTTGATGATACGATCATCGGTGCCAGCCACCCATGGCGAACCAGCCAGCGGAGGGAA
>DKND01000069.1:10354-12595 GCA_002470605.1 Opitutia bacterium UBA7397 | reverse complement strand
GAAAGCTGAGAGTGGAGCTCCACCAAACGTCCGTCGGTAAGCCCGTCGGAGGGATGACCAGGGGAACCCTGGCGAGGGCGATTACGGTCTGGCTGACGGTTGCGGTCGTTCATGGGTTCACTGCTTTAATTTGGCTTCAGGGGAGGCGTAGTCCTGGCGAAGGGACTTGAGATAGGCGACGAGGGCGACAGCACGCTCGGTGGGCGTCGCCTTTTTGCCATCAGCGGAAAGGACGTAAAGATAGGCGAAGTCAGGCTTCTGGAGCGAATAACCAGCCGAGTGCGGATCGCGCAACATCGCATGGATATCATCATCGGATTTGGCCCTAGCACCAAAGTTGGCTAAATCAGGACCCAGGCGACGATCACCGAGCAACACTTGAGGCTGCAGGACGTAGTCACGGGCCACGGAAGGGCGAGAACCCCAACCACGCGCAATATCGCTGCCTTGACCCGCTGGACGCACTTGCTGGGTGTGACAGGCAACACAGCCCAGTTCGAGGTAGACTGCCCGACCTTGAATCGCCAAGCCAGGCTCGCGGGCAGGAAACAAAGGCCCACCCTCTTCCGCAGGAGCACGAGAGAGTGAACCCAACTGTATTTGGCTGCTCAGCAACAAGCCGCCGAAAGGTAAAGCGATTGTGAAAAACAGACCGGCGAAGAGGAAATTAAGGTTCTTCATAGCGGTATTGAATTAGTCGGATTGGGCTTCCGAGGCCGTCGGAGCCGATGAGGAGAAAATCATACTGAAAGCGTTGAGAGCAAAAGCCAGATGCCCGATCAGGAAAAGAATCGCGAAGATGCATCCTGCAAAAGCCAACGAAGCTGATCCGACCTGTGTCATCGTGACTGCCGGATTGAGAAGTTTATGACCAGACTGGTAACCATGGACAAGTGCGACGGCAACGCTGCCGATCACGGCCAGTGCCGTCGTCCAGAAATGAAGGTGAATCAACTTGGCCGAAGGCCAGAGGGCACCCGTCAGGCGCGGCAGAATAAAGTAAGCAGCCCCGAAGATGACCATCGTCAAGAAAGCGTAGGTCAGCAACTGCTCTTGGCCTTGGGTAAATTCCGTAAAACGAACCGCGGCATTTAAGCCACGGGTCGAGAAAACCGTGTTGAGCAGACCCGCCAAAGTGAAACTGACGGCACCGAAAGCCACGAAGCGTAGCGTCGTGCTATTCCAGGCCTGCGCCCACCCCCCCCGCTGGGAAAGCGTACCGTGGAAGTTGATCGCGGTAATGATGATCGGGATCACCATCATGATTGAAGCGACGACGCCCACGGACTGGACCCAAACCGGAATGGGGCTACCCAATAACGAAGAAGGAGCGGTAGCACCGGCGAAAAGGAAGTAAGTCCAAAAAGCCACGGTTGCGAGGTAGTAGCCATGCAACGGACGTCCGAGCACCTTTGGAATGAAATAGTAGATCGCGGCCAAACCAGATGCACCCAGCCAAAGCAGCATCAGATTCTGGATGAACCAACTATGCGCCAAGGCCTGCACGGGTCCGAAAGCCGGACACCAAAGAACCAAAAGCTGGGTAAGCGCATACACGATCGGGAAGACAAACGAGGCGCCGACCACGAACCATTGGGAGGCGAAAGAATGTCCAGTCGGCCGACGGGCGAAGGCCACGATTGGCCAGAAACCGACGAGCAAGAAAGCCGCGATCAGAACTGGACCGACTTCGCGTGGCATTTCCAATAAGTTAAAGCCATTCATATTTCCGGCGAAAATCTGCACGACGCCGTAAGCCAGAGCGGCGTTCCAGACCAAACCGCCGAGCGTGGCAAGCCAACCGTTACGTAATTCAAATCGGCCTAATTGCGAAAGCAGCCAAAGATTCACCGCAAAGAGCGCGTTGGAGGCCCATCCATAAATGAAGATATTCTTCTGGGCGGCGACGACATGCCCGAAAGTCAGGCACTCCGAATTAAGGAATGATGGAACCTGCAGCTTTAGCGATGCGATCAAGCCAAGCACCGAGGCCAGCAATAACCAAAGGATGGCGGAGCCGAAGCAGAGGAGAAACGGCCCGCGAAGCTGGGCTTCACCGCGGGGCGGACGCGATTGGCTTCCGGGTGAACGACCGTGTGATCGGCTGTGATTAGGATCCTGACTCATCGTGCGAATAAAAGGTTGGGATTATTTGAGGCCGAGTTCAGCGGTGGTCCACGGTGCGGTCCGGGCGGCATTCGCAGCGCGAACGGCTTTGACCTGTTCGACGGAAACTGGGTT
>DKND01000069.1:0-10257 GCA_002470605.1 Opitutia bacterium UBA7397 | reverse complement strand
ACGACGATTGGCGTCTCGGCAATCGAGGGAAAGACAGGGGGGAGACCCTTACCAGTGGGCTGGTGGCAAGCGATACAAGTGCGGGCGTAGACGGCTGCGCCACGTTTCATCGCTTCTTCATCCGCCTTCACGAAAGCTGCAGACGGAGCGGCCCCTGCGACTGCGGCAGCGACGGGTGGCGCTATTTTCCCAAGGACTTTATTATCAGCCGCAATCAATGCCATCGCATCCTGGACAGGAATACGAACGGTGCCGTCGGGGTTACGAGCTGGAGTCGTAAGAAGAGCTTGAGCCTTGGATTCGGCATCAGCTCGCAAAGCCTTTTGAGCGACGCGACGTTCGGCGTCCGCCCCACCCTGCGGGCGGTTGGATACGTAAACGTAAGCGATGACCAAGAAAGCCAAGCCGGCTAAAATGACGGCACCGAGCCAAGAATTAATCTGCCCGGGAATCAGCGGGCGGCTTCCGGAAGGAGAATGGTCACTCATGATAATTGATGGACTCGAGGATACGGGGGTCGTGAACAGGAATAGTCTCGTGCCGCGAGGCGCCGCGCAGGAAGACGGCGATAACGATGCCGCCGAAACCAAGCAGTGCGGCCAAATCGAGGAAAAGATGAGGCGTAAGGAAAGGCGCCACGATGAAACCTTCTGGGCCGGACTTATCCGCAATCTGACGTGGGACGGCATTGAACCAGAGGTCAACCAGACCCCCGAAGAAAATCAGACCTGCCACCGACAAGAGACGACCGGCAATGATTTTGGTCCGGTAAAAAAGCAGAATAAGGAAAGGTAGCAGGAAGAACCCGAAGATGAGGTACATCGAGACACTCCACCATTGGTTTTTGAGTCCAGTAATAGAATCGAACTCACGGATATTATACCAATACGTCTCTTCCGGGATGTTGGCCGTATAGATTAGGAAATATTGGGAGAAGCTGATGTAGGCCCAGAAGACCGTAAAGGCCAGCATCAGACAGCCTAAGACGTGTCGGTGAGCCTGATTGAAGATACCGTCGAGCCAACCGCCATGAGAAAGTCGATAGGTGATGATTACCGTAAACGCCAAAGCGAGGCGGATGGAAAGCGCGAAGAACCAAACGCCATACATCGTGGAAAACCAGTGGTAGGAAAGCGCCATCAGACAATCGAAGGCCAGCATCGTGAGGGTGACCGCTCCGAGAGGAATGCCGACGGCAGAAATCGCATGCAGACGATGGGTGTGCCCCGCCGTACGATCGGTGTCCTGGGCGAAAGACCATTTACGTAGAGCCCAGACCAAACCGCCCAAAATAAACACGTAACCGAGGATACGACCGAGGAAGAAGTTCTCATTCAGGAACCAGCTCTTAGCCTGGAGAATCGGGTCATGCCCGACTTCGTGGCCGTTAGGCAGAAGGTGCGAGGCATCGGTCCAATCCCAAAGCAGGTGACGGAATTTAGGGAGGAGCGCCATCGGGACGACACTCAGCAATAGAACCAACGGCAACGCGGGTAAGACCAGTTCCCACGAGCGTCGGATGACAGGTGCCCAACCGGCGTCAAAGACCCGGGTAATCATCGTCAGCATCAGCAAACCAATCAGCACCGAAACCCAGAAAAGGCCTCCGACCAAAACGGAAAGCAACGGACGGTGGTTGTGTTCCAACATGCCTTGGAAAGCAAAGAACCATGACACCCCGAGACCGATGAGTCCAATGACTAGGAATTTCTTCCAGTGAGCCGTGATGGGATGGGCCGAGGGCGATGAAGAGTCTCTCATGTTCGAATTACTTAAGGTTAGCCTTCAAAGAGGCTGGAACGAGTTCGGGAGGGCAAGCCTGTGAAAGCTGCAAGGCGCGGACATAGGCGACGACGGCCCAGCGCTCTGCGGGCGAAAGCTTATCGCCGTAGCCCTGCATGGTGTTCTTGCCGTTGGTGATGACGTCGAAAATCTGGCCATGCGGGTAAGCCCGGAAAATCGGGGTCTGCAAATTCGCGATCGTGATAATGGCGACATCGCCTTCGATGCCGGAACGCACCTTCATGATGCCATTGCCATCAGCCGCCTGACCGTGGCAGACCGCACAATAGATTTGGAACTTCGCCTGGCCAACAGCCAGCGTTTTTCCGTCCACCGCGAAGGACTCAAGTTCCCCGCCCTTAAGTACCGTAAGAGATTTGGCCGGAAACTCCGCGAGGAAATTACCCTTGGCATCCTTACCAGTCACGAAAGAGGGGTTTAAGGATTCGGCACGACGGTAGTCAGCGGCGAAGACCTTTTCCGGATGCAGGGCGTCGCCCCGGGCGACGGTCCCGGCGACGGGCGGACGCGCATCGCGGCCGTCGGCAAAAAACACATTCTCTCCTTGGGCTTTGTACTTAGATTGGTAATCCATGTCGTCGAAGACATAGACGGGGGTATCCTTGGAGGTCTTGCCCTGGAATCCTAAGAAACTTATCAGGGCCAGGACGGCGACGGCAAGAAAGGCGAGGTAACGGCTCATGGGACGAATTAGTCGCGAATAACGGTGATTTCCTGGCCGCCGAGCGACAGCAGGAAATTGCGGGATTCATCGAGGTGGAAGTTCGGGTCGCGCGCTTCGAGGACAATCATGAAAGCATCGTCCGAAACCCGACTGAACTGGGGCAGATCAAACAGCGGATGGTGGTGATGAGGCAGACGATTGAAAATGAACTGCCCGAAGAACGTACCGAACGCCGCGAAAAGAATCGTGCACTCGTACAAGACCGGGAACGGGAAAATCACGCTCCAGTAAGGCTTACCGCCGACGATCAACGGATAGTCGTAGGAATTCATGTACCAGGTGAGCAGACAGCCCGTCAGGAAACCAGTCACGCCGCCGAGCAGAGTCAGGCGAGGGACGGGCGAGCGGGGCAAGCCCATGGCTTGATCCATGCCGTGGATCGGGAAAGGAGTATGGACATCCCAGCATTTCCAGCCGGCATCGCGCACGCGTTCTGCGGCGTGAAACACGTCGGAGGGCCGGCGGAAAGTGCAGGCGACCCCGTGGATGCGTTCGTTGCGTTCGTTCATGGGTGGAGGGACGGCGGGATCAGTGGGCGTGAGGGTCAGCCTGCGGAGAAACGATCTTCAATTCCGCGATCGGCAGAAGAGGAAGGAAGCGGATGAACAGGAGGAAGAGGACCGAGAAGAAGCCGAAAGTCCCGAAGAACGTGAAGATATCGACGATGGTTGGGCTGTAGTAACCCCAGCTTGAAGGCAGGTAATCATTAGCCAGCGAAGTGACAGTGATCACGAAACGCTCGAACCACATACCCACGTTGACGAAGAGACAGATGATCCAGACCAAGGAGTGGTTCTCGCGCACCTTCTTGAACCAGAACAACTGCGGCGTGATGACGTTGCACGACACCATGATCCAATAAGCCCAGGCATATTGACCGAAAGCCCGGTTGATGAAGGCGAATTTCTCGTAAGCATTACCCGAATAAGCGGCGATGAAGAATTCGGTGGCGTACGCGTAACCGACCATCGAGCCCGTGGCCAAGATGATCTTACACATGTTGTCGATATGGTACTGGTTGATCACGTCATGCAGGCGATAGATCGCCCGTAGCGGCAACATCAAGGTCAGCACCATCGCGAAGCCGGAGAAAATCGCCCCGGCCACGAAATACGGTGGGAAAATCGTCGTGTGCCAGCCGGGGACATTGGAGACCGCGAAGTCGAACGAAACGATAGTATGCACCGAGAGCACGAGCGGAGTCGAAAGGCCAGCAAGCAAAAGGTAGGCCATTTCAAAATTGCTCCACTGACGATTACCCCCTCTCCAGCCCATGGCCAAGAGGCTATAAAACGCCTTACGCCACCAGGTCTTGGCCCGGTCGCGGATGGCACCCAGGTCAGGGATCATCCCCATGTACCAAAAGAGCGTAGAGACCGTGAAGTAAGTCGACACCGCGAAGACGTCCCACTCGAGCGGTGAACGGAATTGAGGCCAGATGCCGTTCTGATTGGGAATAGGGAAAAGCCACCAAGCGAACCAAACGCGTCCGACGTGGAAGAGCGGGAAGAGACCGGCGCACATGACGGCGAAGATTGTCATCGCTTCAGCGGCGCGATTGATCGACGTGCGCCACTTCTGACGAAGCAGGCAGAGAATCGCGGAAATCAGCGTGCCAGCGTGGCCGATGCCGACCCAAAAGACGAAGTTAACAATCGCCCAGCCCCAACCCACCGGCGAACGTAGACCCCAAGTGCCCGTACCCGTCGAAACAAGGTAAGCCATGCCGATGAAAGTAAACGAGGCGATGAACAGCGCAGCGCAGAAAAGAACCTTCCACCAAGTCGGGGTTGGTTCTTCGACGATACCGCAGACTTTGTCGGTGATCCAATGAAAGCTGCGGTCGTTAAGAATCAACTTGGCGCGAGGGAGCTCGGCGGGGCGGACCTTATCAAGGATGGCAGGGCGCTCTTGCGAGCTGTCGTGGGCGTGAGCCATGGGACGGTAATGCGTTTAAGGGTTACTTAGAGTGATGTTCCGAACCATGGGCTTCGGCGGCGCCATGGGCTTCGGCATGAACCGCACCGTGCGGAGCGGCGTGGCCTTCGCGACCGGCCATCTCCTTGCGAGAGAGGGGCACGCGATTGGCACCCGGCATCTTCGGGTTGAGATTGCGCAACTTGGCTTGGTAAGTCGTGCGCGGGCGGGTATTCAGGTAGGTCAACGCGCCATACGAGCGAGTCGAAGCCTTGGCCTTGGAAACGCGGGAGTTCGGATCGGTGATGTCGCCGAATTCGATGGCGCCAGCTGGGCAAGCCTGCTGACAGGCCACCTGCAGCGTGCCGTCAGCGACCTTAACGTCCGCCGAGTTCTTGGCGCGGACTTTGGCGTGGATCTTGGCTTCCTGAATGCGCTGGACGCAATAGGTGCACTTTTCCATGACCCCACGCATCCGCACGGAAACGTCCGGATTTTTCTGGAGCTGAGGAAGATCGGCCGGATCTTTCGGCAACTTAGCGGGCCCGAGAGGGCCTTCGTAGTAGTGACCAGCTTCGCGCTTATTGTAATCGAGGAAGTTGAAGCGACGAACTTTGTACGGGCAATTATTGGCGCAGTAACGAGTACCGATACAACGGTTGTAGGCCATCGTATTGAGACCTTGGTCGTCGTGGACGGTGGCGTTGGCCGGACAAACCGTTTCGCAAGGAGCCGTTTCGCAATGCTGACAGGCGACGCCCATGAAAGTGACTTGCGGGTCTTCGGGGATTGCCAGGCCGGCGTTATCGCGTCCGTCGAAGAAATAACGGTCGAGGCGAATCCACTGCATATTGCGTCCCTTGAGGACCTGATCGCGACCGACGACGGGAATATTATTTTCGGACTGGCAGGCGGTCACGCAAGCGTTGCAACCCGTGCAAGTATTCAAATCGATGGACATTCCCCACTGCTGCAGCGGAAGGAATTCGTCTTCGTGTCCCTTCCAGACGGCGACGTTTGGAGCGACCGAATGATCGGGGTGCTCATACGCAGAATTACCACGCGGGGTGGTAATCGCCTTCTGAGCGGGACTCATCGTGCCGTCCTTGCCGTAAACGGCAGGAGCATGGCCATCGATGCCCAGCTTCGCAAAATCAGCGTTCTCCCGGAGGTCTTCCGCGTTTCCTTCGCGCACGATATCACGACCTTCCATGGACCAGTGGTCCTGCATGTTACAGACAGGCACCGTCGCAGCGGTGAGCTCGAGGTGCGCACTGGAACGATAAGCGGAGGCGACCGAAGAAACGAGCGGGTAGGCACTGAAGCCGTTACCCGTCACACGACCAGCGAGACGTTCGTCGACCCGAGTCGCGACGCGACCGGCGACCGTGCGACCAAAGCCCAGCTGCAGGCCGAGCGTATAGTCTGCCATTCCTGGCATGATAAAGACCGGACCTTGGATCGTGACGCCGTCCACGGTGACCTTAGCGATGCGACAGAGCAAACGACCGGCGACAGTCAGATTGATGTTACGATTCATCTGCCCAATCTTATTGATCAGCATCGGCTCGGGCTCGACTTCGAGTTTGGCGGCCAACTTAGGACTGATTAAAATCACATTTTCCCAGCAGGTCTTGGACATCGGGTCGGGTGCCTCGGCCAACCAACCATTGTTCGCGTAAAGACCATCGCCCGCATGCACGCTGGGAAGAATGCGAACTTCAAGCGCATCAAAGGAGAGCACCGGAGCCTTGAAAGGCTTGATCTGCGAAGCGGTGACGTGAGGTTGCGACGTTGCGTAACGGGAATCCGCCAACACGCCTTCGGCGAGCCAGGCGGCAAAGGCTTGGTCGGAATGATCTTTGGCGAGGGCGTTGAAAGTTTCTCGCACCAAGGCAAAAGGCTCTTTCGCAAGGCCGGCAAAAGGTGCCAGCACCTCGAGTTCGGAGAAAGTCGGGAAGAGCGGGTCAATCATCGGCTGAACCGGCACATAGGTGCCGTCAACGGTGCGACCATCGGACCAACTTTCGAGGTAATGGGAAGAAGCGATGACCGTACCGCCCACGGACTTCACCCACGAAGAGGTCTCATCAAAAGCAGCGCCGTGATAACCCAGACGGACGACTTTCTTCGCTGACTTAACGGCGGACGAGAAATTGATGTCAGCAGGCCCATCGTACGCAGGATTACCGCCGAGAATTACCAACGTCTCTGCCGGCTTGGTAGCCAGATCTGAAATCGTCACACCCGATGAGGCGGGTGCTGAAACATAGCGAACAGCTGCGCCCAAGGCCTGATTGGCAAGGAAGACGGCACGGTGCGCATCGTCTGTGAGATGATCACCGGCGACGATCAGGGCTTCGCCCTTGGCTTGCACCAGATCGGCGACGCACTCCTTGACCCAGCGTTCGTCGACTTGCACTCCGGAAACTTTTGCCTTCAGCGCAGCCCCTTCGGAAGCGTGTCCCGACTGCGTCAAAACCTCAGCGGCAAAGAGCGCGGCCAGGGATGAGATATGCGAAGTGGAAGCACGGAGACGGTGATCGGCTGCTCCACCCGTCAAAGTAAAGGTCGACTCTACGACATAGAGACGGGTCATCTTCTCGGCTTGATCGGCACTATCCGCGCGACGAGCGGCAGAATACGCACGGGTATCTTCGACGGTGCCATCGTGCGCACCGAGGAAATCGCGATCGAGGCTTAAGACGCGGCGAGCCTTCGCGTAATCGGGCAAAACCTGCGCACCGAGGGCACGGGTCGCGTTATGCTGCGAGACTGGCGTGTATTCAACCCAGCGGGCCTTCGGATATGCCGCTTGAATCGCCGCCACTAGACGGGCGCGCGTCGGCGAAGACGATGGGCGGGCAAGGAAGGCTAAGCCAGCGCCTGCATCGCTTTTAGCGGAGGCAGCAAGCATGCGAAGAAGATCGCGGACTTCCGCAACGGAAAGTTGGGCCCCATTGGCGCCATAAGAAGCCTGAGCACGATCTGGATCGTACAGGTCAAGGATACTGGCTTGGGCGAATTTCGAGGAAGCGGTGCCGTTCGCGGCGTGGCTTGGATTACCTTCCACCTTCGTGGGCCGGTGTTGGTGCGTTTCGACCACGAGCGGCTGGTTGGCCGATTCGCCGGGGAAGGAAGTTGCGTAAAAAGTCGGTACTCCTGGGATCGTGTTCTCGGGTTGCTTGGCGTAAGGCAAAGTGTGGTTACGAGGCTCGCGGCAACCCGCAAGACCGAGACCAGCCAGACCGAACGACGCTCCCATCAGCATCAGGAACTCACGTCGCTCGACGGTCGAGATCGCGGAAGCGCCCTCGACGAATTCACGTTCCGCACGGGTGCGGAATTCAGGCGTCTTGTTACGCTCCTCAAGGCTGCGCCAATAACTCGGACCCGTGGTTTCGCCGGCTTGGGCGACGGGGTGTTCAAAGACTTTCTTGCTCATCGTGAAAATTATTTAGGGATTAGCGGTGGCAGCCGGAGCAGCTCTGGGGTGGATTGACCTTCCAGTCGTGGACGAACTTCGAACCTTGCTCGACTTGAGCGGCGGGCGAAGTGGCTTTCCAGGAGAGGTCGTAGACCTTGTCCAGCGGGCGCAACACCTGCTCGGGATTGCGGTGACAATCGAGACAGAACGACATGTTCAAAGATTTCTGCTGACCGACAACGGCCTGTTGGTCGATTCGGCCGTGACACTCAACGCAACTGACGCCGCGATTCACGTGCACCGAATGGTTGAAATAAACGTAATCAGGAACCTTGTGGACCTTGACCCAGCGAATCGCTTCGCCGGTCTCGACGCTCCGTTTAACCAAAGCCAAGGCGGGGCTCTCGGGCTTCACAATGCTGTGACAGTTCCAACACGTATTGGTCGTCGGCACGTTGGAGTGTCCCGAACGATCGACGAAGTTATGGCAATAACGACAATCCAGACCGAGGACCGAATCAGGTCCAGCATGGAAGGAGTGATCGAAAGCCACGGGTTGATCCGGCGTATAACCGACATTAAGATATTTATTGGTGGCGTATTCGTTCACCGCCGCGACGACGACCACGCCCGTGATCAGCAGGCAGACCAAAATCTGGAAAGGCGCGGCATTGACGGAACGGGAGAAGAAATTCCCCCGAGGGGCCGAACGGTTAAGGTAATCGAGGAGCTTACGCATCGCGGAACAATCGGTAGAAGTTAGCGGATAAAGGGGAAGGACATGGAGCGATTGTTGCCGGCGTTAGACGCGCGAAGAGGGCTGGGATGATCCAGTTGGCTCTGACAAGAGGCGGGAAGCTCGCACATTGATTTTTGCATTCAGAGGCACGAAACCCCCACCCCCTTCGCAACCAAATTTTCGTCCCATTTTACCGTTTGTTAGGGGTTAAAATTGGGCATACCGTGAATAAGCCTGTGAACGAATTGCGAGTTTGATACTTAAAGAATTGATAAACAGTTATTTATATTACTTAGAATAATTCTAAATTGTTAAAAAGTGTAAAACCTTCTTCCGGGCGTGATTTTAACTATTAGACCAGCGATGGATAGACCCCTTGTCGGCCTAATCCGTCGCTGGTCTAATGCTAAACCGCGCTAAATTAAGCCGAAAGCGACTTTGCTGCGCTCTGTACCAAGGCGACGAAACCTTTGGCTTCTAGGGCGGCGCCACCGATTAGACCGCCATCGATATCATGTTCGGCCAGCAAGGCATCAGCGTTGTCGGGCTTCATCGATCCACCGTAAAGAATACGCATCCGTCCGGCCGATTCGGCGCCGAATTGGGCCGTCAGCAATTGGCGGATAAAAGCGTGGACCTCTTGTGCCATCGCAGGCGTAGCGGTCTTACCCGTTCCGATGGCCCAGACTGGCTCATAGGCGATGATCACCTGGTCGGCTTTATTGGCGGGAACGCCCTGCAGGCCCAACTCAATCTGACGACGTACCACGTCCTTGGTGGTGCCTGCTTCGCGCTCGGCCAGCAATTCTCCGACGCAGAGGATAGGCTTTAGGGAAGCCTCCAAAGCGGCGAGGACCTTACGGTTAATGAAAGCATCGTCTTCGCCGAAGATACTCCGACGTTCGCTATGTCCCAAGATCACGTGGGTGACATGGAGGTTGCGCAGCATCACGGCCGAGACTTCGCCCGTGAAAGCGCCATTGACCTTGTCGTGCATGTTCTGAGCCCCGACGGCGAGGTGGGTGCCTTCGACGGCGGCACTGACGGCCGAGAGGGCCGTGAATGGAGGACAGAGCACGATTTGGACGGCGGACTCGATACCGACGGCGGCGGAAATGGCTTGGACGAGTTCGACGCCTTCGGTGGCGGTCTTATTCATCTTCCAGTTACCAGCGATGAGAGGTGTGCGTTTAGACATAGTAAATAGGGGTTAAAATGGAGGTTAAGGACGAAGGGTTAGGCCGAGAGGGCCGCGACACCGGGGAGAATCTTGCCTTCGAGGTATTCGAGCGAAGCACCGCCGCCCGTGGAGCAATGGGTCACCTTGGTATCGACGCCAAACTTCTTGGCGGCCGTAGCGGTATCGCCCCCGCCAACGATGGTGATGGCGCCCCGGGCCGTCGCCTGTGCCACCGCTGCTGCCATGGCCTTCGAGCCGACCGCGAACTTTTCGAATTCGAACACGCCGCAAGGGCCATTCCAAACCACGGTGCCCGCGCGACCGATGGCTTTTTCGTAAAGCTTGATGGATTCAGGACCGGCATCCATTCCTTCCCAGCCGGCGGGGATGCCTGACTGCATCGTGGCCGCCTGCGTATTGGAATCGGGCGAGAACTTGTCGCCGCAGTTGAAGTCGACTGGGAGCGT
>DKND01000056.1 GCA_002470605.1 Opitutia bacterium UBA7397 | reverse complement strand
CTCTTGGTCATTATTTTCAATCTGGAAGGGAAGTGGGAGGTCTTAAAAGTGCCGATGGATCGAAACATGGCTTCCTTTGAAGCCGTTAAGCAGGCGGTGGATGTTCAGATCTCCAATGCACAGGTGGCGGGTCTCGCCGCTGGCTTGGTGATGTTCCAGGTGATCTTACTGACGCTCATGGGAGCGAATAACGGCGGACGCGAAATCTCGGCCGAGCGCGTACTTTACGAGAAGGAGCGCATGACAGGTCTCCGCCCCTGGGCTTATGCTTTTTCCAAGATCACCTTTGTTTCCATGGTGGCAATCTTCCAAGGCGTCTGGATGTGCGTATTCGTGAAGATGGTTTGCCGCTTCCCGGGACCTTGGCTGGAGCAGTCGGCGATCTTAGCCGCCAGTTGCGTTTCGATGTCGATCATCTGCCTGGGCTTTTCGGCCATGATGACCTCGCCGGAAAAGTCGTCCTTGCTCTCGATTTACTTGGTCGGCTTTCAGCTCCCGCTTTCGGGGGTAGTCCTGGCCTTGCCGGCGGCCCTAACCTGGGTCTGCCGCCCCTTCATCAATTCCTATTGGGGCTGGTCTGGCTATATGAAGTCGATGATGGGGCAGCCGCTCTATGATGCCTACACGGCAAGCATGCCGAATCAGACGGCTTATGTGGCCGACAATGCTCTTTCCCTGCTCGTCCTGCTGGTCCAAGGCTTGGTGGGTATTTGCCTGATCGTCTTCGGCTGTCAGCAAAAGCGCTGGAATTAAAGGATTGGAATCTGTTCGGCCTTAAGGGTAGGTGAATGACCCTACGGTTGTTTCACCTTTACTTATAAGCAAAATCGCTGGAACTAATCTCAGACTTACAATAAGATAGCTCTCAAGTCCCCTTACATGTCCAAAATCAACCCCCTCTTCTTTGCCCTCGGTATCCCCGTGGTCGTAATTTTTATTTTGATGGCAATCGTACTTCCGCGGATGGCGGGGGGCGGGAAGTTCGCGAGCTTATCGGCATTCTCCGTCGACGCTTACCGCAAAGATTGGGCTACGCTCCAGGGTAACAGCTACCGCTTGGATTGTCAGATCGAAGCCCAGCTCGCCTTCATCGAAGGCAAGGGTCGGGTGCTCGCCGTGAAGCCGACGGATACCAAGATGGGGGCGGGACGCATCCCGGTTTTCATCCCAGCGGGTTCCAATGAATCTTTTGAAGTCGGCCAACGCTACAAATGCAAGGTGCGCGTGAGTCGCGACCTGCTCGTCGTGGAGGGTCTTGAGCGCTTCTAATCATCTTACCATGCGTCACACTCTCTTAAGCCTCTTGGGTTGGTCGGCGATGGCCGTGCTGGGTTTCGCCCAGGCGCCCCCTCCTGATTCTTCCACTTCGGTCGACCATAAGAGCTCCACTGCCGAAGGCGGTGCTGATCGGGTTTTTAACGTGAACAGCGATTCCATGGATATGGACAACGGCACCATGCAATGGAAGGGGAAGACTTTCAATCTCGGCACCTCGCGCGCGATGCGGGCCCGTTTCGAACGCTACCTGGCTTCACCGACTTCCTCCGGTGATGTGAAAAAGTATACCGATATCATGACTCAGATTGAGAAGCTTCTGGCGCCGAATGCCATCAACGAAGCCTCTTATTACGCCAATCAGCAACAGGCTTTTAATCTTCTTTTTCAAGCAGCTGAATATGAAATCGACGGCAATAACAGCCTCACCATTGCTTCTCAGGTTAAGAAAATATGGACGATGCGCTCCGAGTTGCGCCAAATCGAAATCTCGAAAAACCAACTCGAGACCTTACGTAAATCTCAAGAAGGTTTGATCATTAATCGGGCTGACCGAATTGAAGAAGCCAATGATGAACGTTCGCAGGCTCCGACCGGTAAGGGCAAGAACCCGCTCGCCAAGAGTGCTTCCGGGACCACTGAATTAGGCTACAAGGTAAAGGATGAAGCACGGACGCAGGCTGAGATCATCGCCAAGAACGCCGAAATGATGGCTCTGGGTTTAAAAGCGCAAATCGAATTCCAGTCTCAGATGGTCGGTTTCTTGTTAGCCCGCCGTTATCGTCACTGCACCGTCGCCACGGCTTTTTACCGCGTATTATTCAAGGGCTCCAATCAGAGCATTAAGGTCGGTGCCAAGGAGGTTAAGGAATTCTTCCCCGTTTCCGATTTTGTTCCCACCTTGGAATCGATTGATACCCTGGCGCGTGAGGCGATGAATGACGTCACAACCGGCATGCGCACGGTGGATGACATGGTCAAACAGGGTGAAATGTACGGTGCTTTTGAACGTCTGCAGGAAACTTATTTCTTAGGTGAATTTGAGCCTATCGTCATGGCTTATGAGCAAAGCAAAAAACGCGAGATGCTGGAACTTTGGCGCGACTTGCGCGAGCTGCAGCGCTTGGGCGACGAGCATGACCTCGGCAATGTTGAAGGGTATGTCAACAAGGTGCGCGGCCGCGCGCGCGACTTCCCGGGCGCCTCGATTCTTTCCAAGGTGAATAACGCGATCAACGCGTCTAATATGTCGTTGCTCTCCGCGAAGCAGGCGGCCCTCACCGGCGATACGGCTAAGGCGGAATTCGCCCTCGAACGCGCGACTAAGATTTGGCCGCAAAACCCGGCCGTGAAGGAATTCGCCAATCAAGTCGTGAGCCGCCAAGACAAGCTTTCCCAGATGGTGCCCGAGTTCGATCGCATTGTTTCCGAGAGCAAGTGGCGCGAAATCTTTAACAAGAAACTTGAATTCGCTTTGGCGCTCGCCCAAGACAAAGAGCGCTCCGAAAAGCTTCGGCAAATTATCAACCGCGTCGGGGAATTGGATGCCAATATCCAGAAAGCCTCCGTCCTGGCTTCGCAGAATAACCCTTACTTGGCTTGGGACGTGATCGTCGAGGCCAACCGGACTGAGAGTGATGACTTGGTCTTGGCGAAGACACGTTCGGACATCGCTCCGCTCGTCGCCGACTATGCCAAGCTGATCGCTCAGGCTGAGAAATTGGAAAAAGAGGGAAGTGAGGCCGCAGCCTTGACCGCATGGCTTTCCGCTCAGGATCTGAATCCGGCCTCACCCGCTTGTGGCACCGCCGTCAAGCGTCTGGCCGTCCTGGTGGCGCAGAATGCCCCAGCCAAGGTCGTGGCTACCACGCCCGCTCCACCGTCTGCCCCCGCAGCGGATGAGGTCCCGGTCCCGCCACGTCGCTAAGCCTTTTAACTGAGGCTGGCGGGGTTGTCTTCGAGCGGATCGATGACCGTGACGCGCAAGTCAGTCTTGTGCGCACGGACTTCGTTCATGAGCGCTTCGACGATGGTCGTGCGGTTGCATTCCTTGCTCAGGTGGCCCAGGTAAAGCTCGGTCGCTTGCCATTCGCGTAGCCCTAAAAGCAGATCGCGGGCAGCGAGATTCGAAAGGTGTCCGAAGTTTCCGCGAATACGTTGTTTGAGGTGCTGGGGGCGGCCGGAGGCGTCGAGCATCTCGTCATCATAGTTGGCTTCCAGTACGAGGACGTCGGCAAGGGCCACATGATAGCGGATGACCTCGGTGGCATGACCCAGGTCGGTCAACCATGTCACTCGGCGAGCGGTGGCGCTGTCGGCGGCAGGGCAATCGACGGCGAAGCCTACGGGGTCAGCGGCATCGTGGGGAATGGGAATAGAAGTGATCTGGTGGCCGCGGAATTCGAACGTCGTACCCGTTTCGAAGATTTGCCAATCGGGTCGAACTTTGAGCGCACCTTGGATGCGGCGAGCGGTCTCGCGGTTGGCGAAGACTTTTAACGCGGGGTTCTGTCGGATCAGGGCGGCGAGGCCGATGCAGTGGTCGGAATGCTCGTGGGTGATGAAGACCGCATCGATGGCGCGCGCTTCGAGGCTTAATTTAGCCAAAGCGGCCTCGAGCCGAGGGCCTTGGAAGCCCACATCCAGCATCAGGCGCACGCCATTGGTTTCGATGACCGAACAGTTGCCCGAGCTGCTCGTTCCAAGGATATGAAAGGCGAAAGACATGCGACGGAGGCCGATGCAACCCGCCCTTGGTCCGACCTTCAAGCCACCATTCGCCCTTTTCCGCTTGAGGCAGGTCGGGGTAGGAGGGAAAGTAGGCCTCACTCCCGTCATGCCGTCCCTTCCTCGCGTTATCAGTATTATCATGGGTGGTGGTCGAGGCTCGCGCCTTTATCCCCTGACGAAGGACCGTTGTAAGCCGGCTGTGCCGCTGGCGAGCAACTACCGCTTGGTCGATATCCCGATCAGCAATTGTCTGAATTCCGGATTCAATCAGATTTTCGTCCTCACGCAATTCAACACCGCCTCGCTGCATAAGCATATCCAGCAGACCTATAAGTTCGATGGTTTCGGCCGCGGCTTCGTCGACATCTTGGCCGCGGAGCAGACCGGTGATAAAGAATCGTGGTATCAAGGCACGGCGGACGCGGTACGTCAGAATCTCCACCACTACAATTTGAAGGACGAAGATCTGGTGCTGATCCTTTCGGGCGATCAATTGTACCGTCTCGATTTCGATGAACTGGCGCGTCAGCACATGGAGAACGCGGCGGACATCACCATCGCAGCTAAGGCCATGCCTTCGGACCAAGTCTCGGCGCTGGGAGTCATGCGCGTGAATCCGGATCTGCGTATCGTCGAGTTTGTGGAAAAGCCGAACGATCCAGCCGTCATTTCTTCGTTGGTGTTAGGCGGCGCTCCTCGTGCCCGTCTTTCGGATAAGTCGGACCGCAACTACTGCCTGGCCTCCATGGGCATTTATATGTTCTCGGGCAAGGTGATGCGTGAGGCCTTGGCGGACCATTCCCAGACTGATTTCGGTAAGGAAGTGATTCCCGGCCTGCTCGCCTCGAAGCGCATGATGGCCTATGTTTTTGACGGTTACTGGGAGGACATCGGTACCGTGGGTTCTTTCTGGGAGTGCAATTTGACGCTGACCGACCCAGTGCCGCCGTTCGATTTCTTTGACGGACAGAACCCGGTTTATACCCATGCCCGTTACTTGCCGCCGGCGAAGTTGAACGGAGCCCGGGCCCATCGGGTACTGATGGCGGACGGTTCCATCGTCGATGACTCAGAACTTGATCGTTGCGTGATCGGCATCCGCTCTGTCGTCCGTGCCGGTTCCCGCCTTGAGAATGTGGTCATGATGGGCGCGGACTTTTTCGAGCGTCCCTATGATTTGGCAAGGAACCACGGGCTCGGACGCCCGGATGTCGGCGTGGGTAAGAATTGCCTCATCCGTAATGCTATCATTGATAAGAATGCCCGGATTGGTGATGGTTGTCGCTTGGCTCCTACGGGTTTGCCTGAGAAGTGGGAGACCGATGCGCTTTTCGTGCGCGACGGCGTGATCGTCGTGAAGAAGGGGGCCGTAGTGCCTCCCGGCACGATCGTCGGCGAATGAAGACTTTTGGGCGTACCTACTGGTTTACTTGGGCCTTCTTGGTCTTGGCCGCGGCGCTGACCGGCGTGGCATCCTTGAAGGACGCCTTCTTCGGCGGACTTGTGGCGGCGATGTTCTCGACGGCTTTGACGCGGGTTTACGCTCGCTCGGGCTTGAGTTTTGCGCCGCTGATCGGTGCGGCCGCCGGTGCCGTCTGGGTTTTGCTGATGTTGCTGAAGAGCAAGTGGTGGGGGTATGCCGAGGATTACGAACAAGCGTCGTGGACGCTGGGGGTTGATATTTCGGTCCACGCCGCCGGTTTCGCTGGTGCCGGTCTGATGACCGCCTTGCTTTCGAGATGGTCGTTGGGTCGGTCCGCGCTTGCCGGCTTGGCGCTCGCGGCGGCGATGACGGCGATACCTTACGGATTCATCGCCTCGGTGGATCATCGCGTCGCTGGCCCGGTGGAGGTCGTCTTATTGGTCTCGACGGAGGTACCTTCTGATCAAGGTCCGTATCGCGCCCCGGGTGCCGTCGTGGCCCAATTGAGTCCCGAAGAAATCAAAGAATTGAAACAGAACCTCTTAGTGGTGTCGGGGCCTGGTGGAGATGAGGTCATTGATGAACAAGGCCGCCGTTATTGGCCATTATGGCGTCGTCGTTTGATTTACCCAGGTAACCCGGGAGGTCCGGTCCGCACTGCGATTGTCCTCTTACCGCCCGATGTCATGAGCCGCGAAAGTTGGGCTATTCCGGTAAGCCTATCTCCCTCGGGGGTGCAGGTGGCGAGTTTAGGGTCAGGACAGAAAGTGAGCACCATGAATAAATCCGTCAGCCAAGCGGTGACGCTCAAGATCGCCACGGAAATAAAGCATGAAGGGGAAAACGTCACTGTGAGTGCGATCAGCCTCGAGGTTTCCCGTTCATCTCCGGTGGGAAGTTTTTATAGCCCCGTCGCGGCCCGAAGTTTTCCCGCTGCTTTTGCCCGGGCGCCGATGATGGCTTCGCCAGTGATTAAGAAAGACCTGCTACGTCGTCCGAGCTTCGATACGCCGACCGAAGCAATCAAGTAGTCGAGCTGAGGAAGTCGCGGTGAAGTCCGGCGTACGCTCCCTTGAGGGCGAGGAGGGATTCATGCGTGCCGCGTTCGACGATTTTACCGTGGTCGAGGACGAGGACTTGGTCGGCCTTTCGGATGGTGCTTAAGCGATGGGCGACGACGAAGCTGGTGCGGCCTTGCATCAGACGGGCGAGAGCGAGCTGCAAACGTGATTCCGTCAGCGTATCCACGGCACTGGTCGCTTCGTCGAGTACGAGGATGCGAGGGTTGGCCAAGAGCGCGCGGGCAAAGGCAACGAGCTGTTGTTGGCCCAGTGAGAGACCTCGACCTTTCTCGGAAACTTCGGTATGGATGCCTTGGGGAAGGTCTTCGATGAGATCGAGGCAGGCAAGATCGCGGAAGGTTTGCCGCACTTCTTCGTCACTGGCATCGGGTCGGGCGGCCTTGACGTTGTCGGCGATGGTACCCGCAAAAAGGAAGTTCTGCTGGAAGACGAAACCGGTTTGTCGACGTAATGACGCTTGGCGGATATCCGCGAGATCGATGCCGTCCACGAGCACTTGGCCGCTCATCGGCAGCTGGAACTTGGCAAGCAAGCCCACGATGGTGGATTTGCCGGAGCCAGTGTGTCCGACCAATGCAATGACCTGGCCCGGTTGGCTGATGAAAGAGATGCCATGAAGGACGGGTCGGTCAGGCTCGTAGGCGAAAGTCACTTCTCGGAA
Source organism: Opitutia bacterium UBA7397 (assembly GCA_002470605.1). Taxonomy (GTDB): domain Bacteria; phylum Verrucomicrobiota; class Verrucomicrobiia; order Opitutales; family UBA953; genus UBA953. Next base: position 9,123 of record DKND01000056.1, on the reverse strand, counting down.
TTCGACATGACCTTTGAGCGGGGGGCATTCGGCAGCGTCAGGTTTATCCGTCCAAGACGGTGCAGTGTCGAGGAGGCGGAAGTAACGTTCGGCTCCGGCCATGGCCAAGGTGGCTTCGGATAGCTGCGTCCCGATGATGGTGATTGGGGCGAAGAAAAGTTCGGCAAGGAAGAAGAATGTCACCAAATCGCCGACGCCGGTGCCCGTTCCTGAAAGCGCCGCCCACCCACCTACGCCTACGAGTGCCGCGAGGAAGGCTTGGGCGTTTAGCTCCAATAATGGTAGGTAAAGTGCGCTGAGGCTGGCCGTCTTGACCACGTGCCCGGCAAGGGTTTGCACCAGGCGGGTGAAGATGCCAGCATTGGTGTCTTCGCGGGCAAAGCCTTGCGTGACGCGAATGCCTTGCACGGTTTCGGCCAAAGCGGAAGTGACCCGCGAAAAACTCTCTTGTTGCACCCGGGAGGCGTGCAGGATCTTACCGCGGAAAAAGCCGTGGACGAGCAAGAGGCACGGCACGAGCGCGAGGAGTACCAGGAAAAGCTGGGGGTTCACCCAGAGCATCAGGGCGGCAGCGCAAGTCATCTGGCCCAAAGAGACGACAGTGATAAAAAAGTTATTTTGAATCCCGTTACGCATCGCTTCGATGTCGGAAATCATGCGGCTGATCAGGCTGCCATGGCGGCGCGCATGGAAGAAGGCGAGTGGTTGGGTTAGCAGTTGCTGCATCAGTTTATCGCGGAGGTCGCGAAGGACGGCTTCGCCAATCTGGTGTGCGAGACGGATGCGCCAATACAGGGCGACTTCACCTAAGAGTACCGCGGCTGCGAAGATGATCAACCAGCGGAAAGTTTCGGCGGTATCGCCCGCCGTTACCGGGCCTTTGATGATATGGGCGACAATCCAAGCGAGCGTCGGCAGGGCGATGGCACGGAAGGCGCAAAGCCAAAGCAAGGCATTACGCTGCCGGCGGTGGGGAGCGGTAAACGATAGGAGGCGACCAATCGTCGACCAGCGCAAGGGAAGCCGGTCGGGTTCTTCCTCGTCGGCGCGGGTGCGTTTGACCGCGATCTCTAGGCGCTCTTTACTCATGCGGTTTCGCCCTCCGATTGGATTAATATCGCCCGGCGATAGTGCCCGTCTTGTTCCATCAGTTCGGCGTGGGTGCCCGTCTGGATGAGGCGGCCGTGGTCGAGGACAAGGATGAGATCAGCCCGTCGAAGCGTGCTCAGACGATGGGCGACGATGAAGGTGGTGCGGCCTTCCATGGCCGATTCCATAGCCTCCATGATTTCCTTTTCGGTTTCGGGATCGATGGCCGAGGTCGGATCATCCAAGAGAAGGACCGTGGGTTCGAGCAGTAAGGCGCGGGCGATTGCGAGTCTTTGGCGTTGTCCGCCCGAGAGATTGACTCCGCCTTCGCCCAGGTGCGTTTCATAGCCTTCCGGTAGGGCGATGATGAAGGCATGTGCGCCCGCGATACGTGCTGCTCGTTCGATTCGTTCCTGACTGGCGTCAGGATGTCCGAAAGCGATATTGGCGGCGATGGTGTTGGAGAAGAGAAAGTTTTCTTGAAAAACCATGCCTACTTGGCGGCGTAATTCGGCCAGGGGGAGGGTGCGGACATCATGCCCGTCCAAAGTCACGGAGCCGGTGCGTGGGTCGTAGAACCGAGGGATAAGTGAAAGCAGTGCTGATTTTCCGGCTCCCGTGGCTCCCGCGATGGCGATTCGTTGTCCAGGCTGGGCGACGAAATTAATATCCCGCAGGACCGTGTTGTTGTCCTTGAATTCAAAGGTCACGTTTTCAAAGCAGATCTTACCGAGAAAACGTCCCGGGGAACGAGCTCCCGGTGGCGAGGCGACGCCCGGGTCGGTATCAAGGATTTCAAAAATCCGTTTGGCACCTGCCAATGAAACTTGAGCGTTGTCGACCACCGCCGCCAGCGTCGTGACTTGTGCGGAAAATAACTGGAGGAGGCCGGCGAACGCCACCAGGCCTGTTCCTAGGGAGATCTCACCCCGGGAGACCATCCATCCGCCATACCCGATGAGGATGGCCATCGAGAGGCGATTGAGGCCGTCGATGGTTGGCCAGAACAGGGCGACCTCGCCGAATACTTTACGTTTTTGGGTGCGGATGGCTTGGGTCCAACCTTTGAACCGTTCCATGATACGTGGCTCCAAGGAGAAGCCTTTGACGACTTGGATGCCTTGGACGTTTTCAGAAAACCCCAAGACCATCCGGTCCATCAGGTCACGATTTTCTTCATAAGCTGGCCGGACCTTGTTAGAGAACCTGATCGCAAACCAAGCTTGGAAGGGCAGGACCGTGAGGCAAGCCAGGGTCAGGCGCCAGTCGGTCCGGAACATGTAAATTGAGCAGGCGATTAATGTGACCGCGATGATGGCCAGCTGCAGTAAGACGCCTTCGATGAAAATCCGCACCGCATGCGCATCGGAGGTGACTCGGTTGATGATTGAACCGCTGGCGTTGGAATCAAAGAACCGGAAACTTAACTGTTGGAGCTTAGCGAAGACTTGGGCCCGGAGATTGAAGACGATGCGACCGTGCAAGAAGCGTACCGAGATGAGCCCAAAAATAAAAGCTAGGGTGGCACGGAGCAGGGCGGAGACGAGAATACCGCCAGCCAACCACCAGACGACCGAGGCTGCGGCGGTGTCTTGCGGAATAAAGAAAGGTAGATGAGGTGCGGCGACGGCTGGGTCGGAGCAATGGCGCAAGTAATCGATGGCGATACCTGTCAACGCGAAGACCCCCACGGTAAGGAAGACCAAGAGGAGCTGCAGGCTCAGTAGCTGCAGGCAATCGGCACGGTAAGACCAGGCGATGCCTAAGAGCCGTCGCAGAGTTTGATCGCGACCTTCAGCTGGGGGATGATCGGCGTGGGCGGACATGCGTCGTCATTCGCCTCGCCTTGGGGCGATGGCGAACGGCTCGTCAGCGTATCATCGTGCCTTCGTGGGACGACTTCTTGCGGAACTCGGCGCGGATGGCGCCGGTGAGCGGGCCGGGTTTACCCGTACCGATTACGCGGGCATCGACTTCGACTACGGGAATCACTTCGGCCGCGGTGCCAGTAAGGAAGACTTCATCCGCATTCCAGACGTCGTAGCGCGTTACATTCGTTTCAACTACGGGAATCTTGAGCGTCGCGGCGATTTCGAGTGCGACTTGGCGGGTGATACCGACCAAGGCACCNNCACTCGGCGACGTAACCCTGCTCGTTGAGCATGAGGCATTCATGGAAGCCGTGTTGCTGGGCTTCGATCTTCGCCAGAATATTATTCAGGTAATTCAAAGATTTGATGGCGGGCGGAAGCGCGGCTGGGCTAATCCGGCGCGTGGCGGCGGTGATGATCCGCATGCCCGTCGTGTAGAACTCTTCCGGGTACAACTTGATGGTATCCGCGATGCAGATGATGGATGCCTTGGGGCAATTCTTTGGGGAAAGACCCAGGTCGCCGACGCCGCGTGAGACCACGAGGCGGATGTACCCGTCCGTCAGGTTATTGCGGCGGCAGGATTCGCAGACGATGTCCGAAATCTCTTTACGCGTCCATGGCATCTGGAGACAGATGGCCTTGGCTGACATCTCGAGACGCTCAAGGTGTTCTTCGAGTCGGAAGACGCAGCCTTGATAAAGCCGGATGCCCTCGAAGATGCCGTCGCCGTAAAGAAAGCCGTGGTCAAAGACCGAGACCTTGGCGTCAGCTTTAGGATAGAATTTTCCGTCGATGTAGACGTCCATGGGTGTGAAAAAGCCAACCTTGGCGGGTTGCCTCAGGTTTTTCCAGCAGAAAGCCCGCCAAGGCCCAATCTGGCCGATATTAGGCCACCCTAAGGGTTAGGCGGAATTTCCCCGAGTCTTCGGGGGCGATCAAAGGTGCGACTTGCGTCGAGATAGGGGCGCCGAGAATTTGGCCGACTGAACGCGACAAGGCGGAGGACTGGCTGAGCAAGGTATCGCCTGGTTTCTCTGGCAAAAGCGAAAGTTGAGCCGAGCCGTCATCGGCTTGCCGAAGCTGGTAATGCGCGATGCCTTCCATTCCTGAAAATGCTTGATCGATTTGCCGAGTGGTCACGAGGTCGCCGGCTGAATTTTTCAGGGCGTCACGTACGCGGCCGTGAATCTGGATGCCGCCGTCAATCTGTTCGGCGTAATCGCCGATTTCATAGCGGATAAGAGGAAGATACGGATTGGAAAGGGTGGTTGCCAGAAGTTGGCCGACTCTGGCGCGATTGAGGTCGACGATTTCCAGTTGCGCGGTTTCGGTGCTCGCCGTCATGGATCCATGCTTCTGCTCAATGAGTAGATGTCCGGTTTCGCTGGATCCATAGAGATTAATGATGGGTACGCCGAAGACGCGCTGCATGATGCGGCGGTGGACGAAACTGGTGTACTCGTAGCTGGTGAGGATGAATCGCAGGGAAGGGAAGCGCAGGCCGTTTTGTTCGCAGTAAAGGGCGAACCTCGCCCCGTGGACGGGATCCACGTCAAGGAAGGTGGGTGCCCACTGCAGGGTTTCTTCGGCCATCTGTCGCATCTTATCCTCGGCGAGGGTGAAGGGGATGCGGGACTGATTTACAAAGAGCGTCGAGCCGGAGGTGCGTTGTTCGACGTTAAGCCAGCGGGCAAAGCAGCTGACACCGCTGCACCCAGGGGTGGTGAATACGGCCCGCTTGGCGCTGGGGTTATTCTCTAAAATCGAGGCGATGAAGGGGTTTAACCGAAGTGCGCGGAGTTCTTGTTCGGCCCACCAAGCCCTGCCGAAGATCACCCGAACGCTTGCCCCGGAAGTCCCGGAAGTGCTTTCTTCCTCAATGCTTCCGGAGGCCAGTAACGTCTTGAGATCAAAGTCCGGGCGCAGGAAGCCATCGGGTGAGTTTTCCCGCAGGTCTTTCTTGGAAAGACGGGGAAGGTCGACCAGCCGCAGGTCAGGCCGCGCAAGGGCTGCTTGCCAGGCCGATGTCCTATAGAAGGGGGTCACGTTCGCTTGCGTTCGGACGCACTCGGGTAATTTACCTCCTTGTGTGGTAACTTCCTGGGGAGTCAGAACGGAGGGCATTAACATGCGGATGGCTTCACCTTGGCGGGTTTAGGCTCGGAAGCAAAACCGCAGGGGATTTTAACGAAATTAATTTCTGCCCGTCGGACGGCATCCTTGGCTATTAAACGGAGTCAAATAACCATAAAATAGTTATTATAAGCGGGGTGAAGTGATGAGGGTTGAAGGCTGTCCTTTGCCTGCCTATTTAACCGCATGCGATTACCCCGTCGTTCGTTCCTGCAGAAAGCCGCTGTTGCCGCCGTCGGCTTCACGATCATTCCCCGCCATGTCCTTGGCCGGGGCTTTATTCCGCCAAGCGAGACCTTGAACCACGTCATCGTAGGTTGTGGCGGTATCTCCAAGATGCATTCCGAGCCGCGCATGACCGGAGCCAATCGCATCATCGCCGTCTGTGACGTGGATGCGTTGCATATGAAAGACAAATATGACCGCATCCAGAAAGCGGGCGGCGGTACGCCGATGATGGCGAAAGATTTCCGCGAAGTGATCCACCTGCCCGATGTCGACGTGGTGCATGTCTGCACGCCACCGCATTGGCACGGGGTGATCGCCGCCGCCGCCGCCCGACGCGGTAAGGCAGTTTGGTCGGAGAAACCTTTGACCCGTACCATCGGCGAAGGCTTGGCCTTGAGTCGGGTCGTCAAGCAGACGGGCGTGCCCTTCCGCGTGAATACGTGGTTCCGCTTAAATCGCACGAATTATTATGGTATCGGTCCGGCTCGGGAAATCAAACGCGTGGTGGCCAGCGGAGTGTTGGGCGGCCCCTTGACGGTGCGGCTGGCTCCGGTGGGTGGAATCGCTTGGAAGGTGAATCTTTGGGTGGGTAAGCCGAACCTCGCGCCTGAAGCCATCCCGGCGCACTTGGATTGGGACATGTACTGCGGCCCTTCGCAGCTGATCCCTTATCACCCACATCGCTGCCATGGCTCCTTCCGGGGTTATTGGAATTTCGACCAAGGGGGGTTGGGCGACATGGGGCAGCACTTCTTGGACCCGGTCCAATATTTCCTCGGTAAGGACAATGAATTCCCTATTACCGTGGAAGCGGATGCGCCGGCGCAAGACCCGATGGCCTGCGGCGTCTGGAAGACCGTCACCCTGACTTATAAGGACGGGACACGCATCATTTTGGAATCCGAACTGGCCGAGCGTAATCCCGAAAACGCCTTCATCGAAGGTCCGAACGGTAAGCTTTTCGCTAACTTGCGTTCCGATAAGCCCGAACTGATCCGCAAGGCGGCTGAGTTCCCCCTGCCCGAATATCAGGAAGACGATTTCGATCTTTGCGCCCGCGAGAAACGTCCTTTCGGTTATGGCGTCAACGAGGCTTTCCATAGCTCGACCTTGGTCAATTTGGCCGGTTTGGCGGTGCGCCTCGGACGCAAATTGACCTTCAAGCCCGACGGCTCCGGGTTCGTCAACGATGCTCAGGCCGATCGCTTACACTCCCCGGTATTCCGTGGTAATTGGTCCATCTGATCCCAACGAAATCTTCTTATGAAAAATAAATTTTCCGTTTATCTTGGTGCGGCCTTGCTCCTCGTGGGTTGCGTCCATGTGCCCGAGGGTGTCGTCGCGGACGAGACTTTCAGCCAGTTGAGCAAGCCAGCCGAACGTCTGCAGGCCCAGCAGGCCATCATGGATTTTTCGCGGACTTTCGCGAATCCCTCCCCGGAGTCAAAAGTGTGGTTTGAGCGCCTTCGGGTCACGCGGACGGCGACCGAAGATCCGGAAGTAAAGGCGGCCTTGAGTCAGGCCATCTTGCTTGATCCGGAAGGTCCGACCAAGTCGCCGATTGGAAAGGCGGAAGTCAGGTATTTCCCGTCCCCCGCTGGAACGACGCCCGCGACCAAGCTCGCGGAAACCGAACGCCAACTTGATTTGAAAGTGCCGAGCAAGGAATGGGTGCTCACGACCGCGGAATTAATCGAGCTCACTAAGTTGGAAGATTTTGCGACGGCTCAACGCGCCAGCCGTTTGTTGCGTCGGATTAGCCCAGTGTCTGCGGCCCCCATTCTTTGGCAACGTCTCGCCCAGCTGACGCAACGTTCGCAGGTACAAGAGGTGGAAGATGAGATCCTGCGTTTGCCGGTGGGTGTGGTGAATAAAGGCGCGCCCAATGCGCCGGCGGGGCCAGCGCCTGCCCAAAAGGCGGCTTGGTTGCGCATCGTGGCGGTCCGCAAGTCCATCAAGGTGAACAAAGATGCGGTCCTGCCATTGTTGGCGGGGCCGGCGAATGAACTGACCGAAGCCGCCTGGGATGCGGCTCCGTATTTGTTCAATTCAGCCGATCGTGCCAAACTGGAAGAAGCGGCCAAAGGACGCTCCGAACGCTTAGCGCCTCGTATTAAGGCCGCATTAGCGCAATTGAAGTAAGGATTAACCTGCGTTCTTGTCGCTTGCCGAAAGGCGGCGACGGGTTTGCTATGGAGTGATGTCGACCGTCCCCAACAAAGACAACTCACCCAACCTGATCCTTGCCGGGTTCATGGGTACGGGTAAGTCCGCCTTAGGTCGGCAGTTGGCTAAACGCTGGCGGCGGCAATTCTACGATACCGATGACTTGGTCGAAAAGTTGGCGGGCCAATCTGTCGCGGATATTTTTGCCCAGCATGGTGAAGAGCACTTCCGTAGCCTCGAGCGTCAGGTAGTCGAAGGTCTCCTGCCTGAATTCGGCGCAGTGATCGCCTGTGGGGGTGGTCTGGTTGTCCAACCAGGGATGGGCGAACTCGTGCGGTCCAAAGGCATTGTCGTCACCCTCTTCGCCTCGGTGGATACGATCCTTCGTCGGACTTCTGGTAATTCAAGGCGCCCGTTGCTCAAAGGCGATGATCCTGAAGCCAAGATTCGCGAACTGATGAAGAAGCGTGAGCAAGCCTACATGAAGGCCGGTATCGCAGTTTACACGGACGGGCGATCGCTGCAGCAACTTTGCGTGATCGTGGAACGCGTCTATGAGCGTGAAGCGCGCGCGTTGATTAAGAACCCGCCGAAGAAGGGTTAGTCCAGGCGTTGCCCGGAGGAACGAGATCACGCTCTCGATGGACGATTGCTAAGAAATCGTCTCGGCTGATGTGGAAGGCGCCCAAGCTGGCCAGATGGGGGGTGCTTAGTTGGCAATCAATCAGCACATAGCCGCTGGAGCTTAATCTTTGGACAAGGTGGGCAAAAGCTACCTTTGAGGCGTCGGTCCGGGTGTGAAACATTGATTCGCCGTGGAAGAGCCGACCGATGGCAATGCCGTAAAGCCCACCTACGAGTTCGCCCTCCCAGCGGACTTCGATGCTGTGGGCGATGCCTAAGCGATTAAGCTCGGTATAGGCTGCGATCATCGGTTCCGTAATCCAGGTGCTGGTTTGTCCTTCGCGTTGGACGGCGGCGCAACTGCGCATCACGATTTCGAAGGCTTGGTCGCAGGTGACTTGCCAGCCTTTTTTCCGGAGGGTTTTCCGGAGACTGTCCGTCAGGCGAAAATCCGCCGGAGTCATCACGAAGCGAGGATCTGGGCACCACCATTCGAGGCTTTGACCGGAGAGGCACCACGGGAAGATGCCAGCCCGGTAGGCAGCAAGCAGACGCGCGGGCGCCAATGAGCCACCTCGAGCCAACGCCCCACGTCGGGGTGCGTTTGCTGGGTCACCATTCGTCCACTCGGGCATCGTCCTTGAAGTCAAAGACGAGCCGGTCGGAGCGCAAGGTTACTTGGTGATGTTGTAAACCGAAGGTATCGAAATACCGAGTTCGGCGGCGATTTCGCGGACGGGAACATCCTTCTTGCGCATCGTCAGGGCCTTCGAGCGCATCGTGTCAGAGATCTGAGCGCGGGCGCGATTGGGGCGAGACATCATCTTGACGAGGCGGCGGGCCAGTTCGTTCTTCGAAAGGGAGGAGACTTCACGCTCGATCAGGCTCTTACGTTCGGTGTGTTCATCTTCCCAGCTTTGGACGGCGAGGTCGCGTGCTCGGGCGAGGGCGGCCCGGACGAAAGCGTCTTTGCTGGTGAACGAGGTAGGCGTGAGGTCGATTTTCATTT
>DKND01000097.1:10391-13186 GCA_002470605.1 Opitutia bacterium UBA7397 | reverse complement strand
GCATGCCCCGGCACCACCGTCACGCCATCCTCTCCACCCTCGAGCAAAGCGGCCCGCGTATTCATCGAGAAACTCCCCTTCTTCTTGTCGCCTGCGTGACATTCGGTGCAATGCTTCCTGAGAATCGGAACTACCTCGTGGGCGAAATCTACCTCAGCGGACAAGGATGTCAGGCCGGCTAGGCTTAAACATGCGACCAGCGGCAAACGCCGCATCACGGAAACAGGAGACAAGCGAATCAAGGGGTGAAAAGAATACAACAAGATGAGCCTGCGACAACGGACTGGTGCGTGTCGGTGAGCTTACCCGTGGCCAGATCGACACGGTAAGCGTTGATCGTCCCAGATTTCTGACCGGCACAAACTAACCATCGGCCATCCGAACTGAGCCCAAAGCCGCGCGGGGTGGCAGGCGTATCGAGCGCATGCTGAATCAAGGCCAATTTACCGTCCGCACCGATGGCATAGACCGCCAACGAATCGTGTCCGCGATTGGAGACATACAATGCCTTACCATTGGGGAGGCAGAATATCTCTGCGGTAGACGCACCCGTCGCCGAAGCGCCCTCGGGCAAAGTCGGCAAGGTCTGGATTTCCGTCAACCCGCCCGAAGCGGTATCCAACTTGAAGGCACTGACCGTCAGGGCCATTTCATTACAGGCATAAGCAAATCCGCCTTGAGGATGGAAAGCGAGGTGACGCGGCCCGGCGCCCGGAGCTACCCGGCCAGACTTGGGTTCATTCAAGGTCAACAGGCCCTTACCCGCGTCTAATCGATAGATAAAAATATCGTCCGTCCCTAAGTCAGGAACATAGACAAAACGTCCGGCGGCGTCGGCATAGATGCCGTGGGCATGCGGCCCCGCCTGACGCTTCGCATTCGGCCCGCCGCCGACATGCTGATCAACACTTGAAGCGGGCAGCAGGCTGCCGTCATCCTTCAAGGGCAGACAGGCTACCGAGCCGGAGCCATAATTAGCGACGAGAAGATTACGTCCTGACGGATCGACGGAGAGGTGAGTGGCGCCTTTCCCTTGGCTATCTTGGGCGTTGAGCAAGGTCGCAGCGCCTCCGACAGCCAGGCGATATGCGGCGACTCCGCCACCCGCGACCTCGGAGGTCGCGTAAAGAGTCTTAGCATCCTTGCTCAAAGCCAGGTAGGAAGCCCCCTTGGCGTCGGCGATGACGACAGGCACCGACAGCTTGCCGGTTTCCGCATCAATCGTGCCCCGCAGGATACCCTTCGCTTGCGGCCCCGAGGTGCCGATGTAATAGGTTAATTCGGCCGCATGCGATAGGGAGACGATTGAACACAGGGCGACGAGGTTGAATTTCATATTCAGGAATTAGGGTATGGGAATTGATTATTCAAATAAAGATTAACGACCCGACCACCAGCCGTCCAAGAGCTTCTGCAATTCAGCTAATCTGGCTGGCTGGGCCGCGGCCAGATCATGGAGCTCTTCCGCGTCCTGCTTGAGATTAAAAAGTCGCGGAGGTTCGGTGGCATCATTGAGACCGCTGGAGACGATTAGTTTCCAGTCTCCCGCGACCAACCAGCGGTAGCGCAGGCTGGAAGCCGGATTGCCAATCTGAATGATATTGTGGGTGGAATTTTGCCCGGCGACAAAGGGGCGGGTCCGCAAAGCCTCATCGTCGAGCAGGTCAATCCCGTCGCCGTCCGCCGGGACCTTAGCACCGGCCAACTTCAACAAGGTCGGCATGATGTCGACGGCGCTGACCGGATAATCGAGCGAGACCGGCTTGATGTGCCCAGGCCAGCTCACCAGGAGCGGAGAACGGATGCCGCCGTCAAAGGGCGACATCTTAGAGCGATCAAAGTCCACCTTCGGCTTCTTCGGATCGGGAATCCATCCGTTATCAGAAATATAAACGATGATCGTGTCGTTCGTGAGACCTTCTTTCTCGAGGTGAGCCCGGACGGCGCCCACGGTTTCGTCAAACCATTCGATCATCGCCCAATAGCGGGCGGCCCATTCCGTCGGAGCCTTATCGCGATATTTCGCCAAGAGACGTTCCGGGGGGTTATGCGGGTCATGCGGCATCATCGGCGCATACCAAGCGAGAAAAGGTTTTCCGTCTTTCTTCGCCCGGGAAATGAAATCCGTCAGCGGAGCGAGGGTCTTCCGGCCGATATCGAGCCCTTCGTCCCCATGTCGGCTTCCTTTCGTCATCCCTTCCGTAAAGCCTCCGTGAGTGTAGTCACCCATCCACCATTTACCGGTCTGCAGGCTGACATAACCACGCTCGGCAAGGAGCCGCGGTAATTGCGGAGACTGCTCGAAGAGTTTCACCAACTGAGCCCGACCATCCGTAAATTCGGTCCCTTTTTGCTTACCGCCAACCGCCTTCTTGGCTCCCGGAGCGGCTTTGACGGCGGCGACGGGCGGGTCGTTACCCGTAACCCCATGGCGATGCACATGGCGACCCGTCACGATCGAGGCCAAGCTGGGCGAGCAAAGCGAGTTCGTGTCATAACCGTGAGGGAAAGTGCGACTTTCCGCGGCCAAGCGGTCAATATTAGGCGTTTGGATGAACTTCGACCCCATGAAGCCGTAATCATTCCAGGCCTGGTCATCCGATATGATCATCAAGATATTCGGCGGCTTGGAGGCCGCCGCCGGCTCAGCCGCCCCCAGGCTGCTGGCAAACAAGAGAGATAGGCAGAAAAACAGACTTAGTCGCATGGGGGTAAGACCAGCAAAGCGTCCGAACGTTCCTGCCACAACTGTCAAACCCCCGTTTAACCTCTTATTTTCAATCAATTAGCCGCAC
>DKND01000097.1:2464-10317 GCA_002470605.1 Opitutia bacterium UBA7397 | reverse complement strand
TTTGACAGCCGAAACATCCTGGGCATAATGAGCGCTGACCGGAAAGAACGCACGCCCACGGGGGCCTCCGCGACCGGGGAGCTTTAATAAATCTACGCATTCAATTTACCTAACTGTCAGCGAGTTGCGGAAACCCGTGACTCAAAACCGTCTTTTTGAGCCTATATATAGAGGCCTCTCTTATTTTTATGATCCAACTCCACCCCACACCCGCGACCAACCTCATCACCTCCGCTGCCGTGCTGCGCTCCGACGCCAACCGGCTCGCCGGCCTGCCCTTCCCTGCCGAACGAACCGGCGAAACCGAAACGGCAACGGAACCAGCCCGCTGGAGCGAGCTCGATGCCCTGGGGCAATATATGTTTCAGGCCAGTCGCTGGACGCGGCTTGAAGCCGCGGATGAGCTGCGCCTAGGACGAGCGATCAAGGCCGGACGCAACGCCGACGGGAGCCTGACGCCGGAGGCCAATGCGTGCTTCGACTTGCTCGTTAATTCAAACCTCCGGCTCGTCTACCATGCGGCCGCACAACTCCGCCAGCAACGTGATGAGATCCTGGAGCTAATGAGCGCGGGCAATGTCGGCCTCGTGGAAGCAGCCAGAGAATATGATGCCGACCTGGGCTTCCGCTTCAGTACCTATGCTTTTTGGAACATTCGCAGCCGGATCCTGCGCGAACTTAATTCGTCCGGCCGGGCCGTCCATCTGCCGCGCAACATCCATGAACAGCTCGCCAAGTTACGTAAGATCGAACGCGAGCTGACGCAAAAACTCACCCGCGAACCGACGGACAGCGAATTATCGACGGGCTTAGGCTGTACCATCGAGAAGCTCGCCTCCCTGCGGGCCTACCAGCAACACGGGCTCTCCCTGGATGCTCCCGTCGATCACGAAAGCGATCTGACCTTGGGACAAAAACTCGTGGATGACGCCGCGGAGACGCCGGCGGAAATAGCCGCTCGCACCTCCGACAACGAGCTAGTTCGCTTTCTACTTCGCGGCATTACCGAACGGGAAGCCGAAGTACTACGCCTGCGCGGGGGGATTGACTGTGAAGAACATACGCTCGACGAAATTGGCCAAAAATTCGGCGTCAGCCGCGAGCGTGTCCGGCAAATTGAAGAGAAAGCCCTGAAAAAGTTGCGTGATCAAATCCGGAGCTGAACGTAGCCTTGTCTCACCCTGCCCATAAGTTCATGATGAAGTTATGCCCTCCTTCCGCAGTCTGTTTCAAACTGCCTGTGTGCTTGGCGTCGGCTTGATCATTCCGGCATCCGGATTCGCCCAAGACCATGATCCGTTCGAGGATCCGCCCATCAACTACTCGAAGGCGGTCCCGGTCGATGCGGCCACCAAACTCAATGAGGCATTCCGGCTCAAGGCGGACGAAATTCGAAGCTGGCCCGCTCGCAAACGGCTCCGCTGGCTACTCGAACAATTGGATATCCCCGTCGAGTCGCAGTTGCTCGTTTTCAGCAAAACCAGCATTCAGCGAAAAATCATCAGTCCCGAAAATCCGCGGGTCTTATTTTTTTCCGACGAAGCCTATGTCGGCTGGGTTCCCGGAGGTATCATGGAGCTCGCGGTCTTCGATCCGACCATCGGCCCGACTTTTTATATCTTAGATGCGCAAGAATCCGGGCCCGCACCGCTCCTTGCCCGCAGCGGGGAGTGCCTGCTCTGCCACAAGCGTCACGAACATACGCCCGGACTGCGGACCCGCTCCGTTTTTCCCGACGCGAACGGCGAACCGCTCAGTGGCTCGGGTAGCGCCAACATCGAACCGTCCACCCCCTTAGCAGATCGCTGGGGCGGCTGGTATGTCACGGGCGTCGAAGGCACGCTCCGCCATCGTGGTAACGTCACCGGCAAGACTACGGAAGAGTTCGATATTCCGGGCGCCAAGATGAGCCCCGCCCTTTCGACGCTCAAAGACTTTTTCGATACCCATCGTTACCCACTCCAGACAAGCGACATCGTGCCCATGCTGATGCATGACCACCAAGTGCATGTGCACAACGTCCTGGCCACCGCGAATCAAGACGCCCGCCTGGCCTTATACCGCTGGCCGGCAATGCGCGCTATCTTAGGATTGCCGGCTAATGCTCCGCCCTCGGGCTCTTGCCTCGTGGTATTCAATAGCCAGGCCGAAAAAGTACTCGATGCGCTCTTATGCCGAGATGAAGCGCCTTTCCCCGCCGAGGGCATCAGAGGCAACGGCATCTTTGAACCAGCCTATGCCCGCACGCGTAAACCGGACACGAAGAATCGCTCCTTGCGCGACCTCGATCTCACGACGCGGCTTTTCCAGTTTCGCTGCAGCCCCCTGATCTATTCGCAGTCTTTCGCCGCATTGCCCAAAGAACTGCGGGACATCATCCTTCTCAAGCTGTCCGCTGGCCTCCAAGCCGCCGAGCCTCCCGCGAGCTTCAAGCATCTGCCCAAGGAAGAGCGCCAGGCCATCTTTGAAATCATCTCCGCCACCCTGCCCAATCTGCCGGTCGGCTGGAAACAGTCGGAGTAAAGTCACAAAAAAGGCCGGACCCCACGGTCCGGCCATTTTGCGTTAAGAACGAAAGCCTTACTTGGCCAGCGAGGCGAGCTTCTCGCGAATCGCGTCAGCTTCGATCTGATAACCCTTTTCCTTAGGGTGCAAGAAATCAGGCATGATCTCCTTGGTGAGCGTGCCGTCGGCCTGGAGGAATTTTGCTCCGATATCGAAGTAATGAACCAGCTTACCGTCGTCGAACTTCGAAATGATGGCATTCACGGCCTGATTCTTCGCACGACCTGGATTAAGCTTAGGGTCTTCTTTTTCGCCACGAGGGAAGATGGCCAAGAGCAGGATCTTGGTGCCGGCGGAACGCTTATGGATGGCATCGATGATATTCTTGATGCCTGCCGCGATCTGCTCCGGAGAATTATCCGCGATGCCGGCGTTGTTCGTCCCGATCATCAGCACCACGGCCTTAGGCTTGATGCCTTCGAACTCGCCGTTCTCGACACGCCAAAGGACATGCTGGACGCGGTCGCCACCGATGCCGAAGTTCACGGCTTTATATTGGGCATACTCCTTGTCGAAAAGCGGCTTCTGGTTATTCCAACCAGCCGTGATCGAGTCGCCCAAGAAGACGACCTGGGCCTCGCCCTTTTTCGCCTCAGCAAGAAAAGCTTCATGCGACTTAGCAAAACCTGTATTCACCTTCCCGTCGGGCCCGAGCTTGGGGGCGGCCACGTCCGCAGGCTGGGCCGGGAGAGCAGGTGCCGTCGCCTTCTTGGGCGCAGCTTTCTTTGGGGCATCCGCAGCAAAAGCCGCAGTCGCACCCAGCACGGATAAACTAAGGAGGAGTGAAGGAATGAATTTCATAGGGGTGATAAGATGACATTGAAAACGCCACCGTGTTCCCGCCCCGTCAAGGATTGACTCGAGAGGCTTGCCCATGCCCGTGAAAAGGCCTTATTTTGCGGAATGAGACCCCCGCTTCGATTCGTCACTCCAGCCGAGGCCATCAAAGAAGAATATAAAGGGCGAACTAACTATTGGCTCTCCCGGCCTGGATTGACCGAAGCCAAGCAGCTCCAAATCTGCCAAGCGACCTTACCCCCGGGCGAAGGACATAACTTCCATACCCACCCCGAGCTGGAGGAGGTCATCTATGTACTCTCGGGCGAAGTCGAACAATGGGTTGAAAAAGAATTTCGTCTCATGAAAGCCGGAGAAGTCGCGCACATTCCGCCCGGCCTCGTGCACGCTACTTTTAACAGCTCAAAGGCGGATGCCGTCATCTTGGCGATTCTCTCACCCGGCGAGAGCACTGGCCCCTTCATGGTCGACGTCAGCGACGAGTCCCCTTGGAACCAGATCCGAAAGCGATAAGTTCGACTACTTAAGTTCCTGGATCCGCACCTTGCGGTACCAGACGCGCTTGGCCTCATCCTGAAAACCGATGTGCCCATCGGCGGGCCGGTCTTTCATCGGAGAAGCATCGAGGTCGAGCACGATGGTGCGCTCGCCGTTAAAATCTACCGTGAGATGGCGCTGCTTCAGAGTGAGCGTATAACGATTCCACTCTCCGGGTGCCTTCACCATGTTTTTGGACGGCGCCATGGCACGGATGATTCCGCCGCAATCGTGATTACCCGGTTTCGCGAGACCAAAAGTATCGAGGATCTGCAGCTCGATTCCCTTGGCCACCGGATCAAGCGGATCGGCGACGCAGAAAAAGACCCCAGAGTTGCCGGTTGGTTCGATCTTGAATTCCAGATCCAGGACATAGTCGCGATACTTCCGTTCGGTAAAAAGATAGGCGTCGTAGCGCTGCCAACCGGTTTCGCCAGCCCGAGGCTTAAGCGTGATCGTACCGTCCGCATCGTAGACCCAATTGCCCTTGGTCTTCCAGCCGCCGAGGTCCTTACCATTGAACAGCGCGACGAAACCAGCCGCGTCTGGCGCCGGATGGGCGACGGGCGCGACCGGCGAGCTGACCGGGAAATTCTCCTTGGCGGCAGAACCAACCAACGGGAGAAGCAGGCAGGCGAACAAGGCGAAGCGACGCATACCCACTCGTTAGCCGACCCGCCGGCGAAGGCGAGCCTGCATCTTTCGTTGGACTCCGTCCTCCCTAATAATAAAGATAACGTCATGGGTCGCCCTACCCAAATTTTCCTTTGCTTACTGGCGGCCGCGAGCCTCTGCCCGGCCGCCCCGCCGGCCAACCTCGTTGTCGAAGGCGTCCCCGAAGCCCCCGCCACGCTTGCCGCCGAACTTGCTCCGTACCTGAACCTCGGCGGCGCAAGCTTCCGTGGCTGGCATTCGACGCGCCGGGAAATCGTCGTGACCACCCGCATCGGCGAGGCCACGCACCTCCACCTGTCGGCCGCACCGCTCGCGAAGCGGATACCGCTCACGCATGGAACTGAGCCGGTGAAGAGCGGCTGGATGCAACCCGGCGGCAAACTTTTACTCTACAGCGTCGACGTGGGCGGAAGTGAAAACTTCCAGCTTTACCTACAGGACACTCAGGACCTGAAAGCCAAGGCCATCCTGCTCACCGACGGCAAATCACGAAACACCGATCCGGTTTGGTCAAAAGACGGCCGCCGCATCGCTTACGCGTCGAATCGACGGAACGGCAAAGACAGCGACATCATCGTCACGCAAGCCGATGCGACGCATACGGAAAAAGTCCTGCTCACCGCCACCTCCAGCGGCTGGTCGCCGGTGGAATGGTCCCAGCAAAACAAACAGCTCCTCCTCCGCCAGTCTTTTGGCCTGAATGAAACGCGCCTCTGGCTCGCAGATATCCAGACGCAGAAACGGACGCCGGTCACCCAAGCAAGTGGGCATGATTATCTGACGCAAATCGCCTTCGGGGAAGATGATCAAGCCGTGTATGCGCTATCGAATCACGATTCGGATTTTCTTACGCCCACCCGGATCGACGTCGCCACGGGGGCAATGCGGCAAGTAGACCCTACCCAGAAATGGGACGGAGAAGAGTTAGCCATTTCAGCGGACGGAAAAATATTAGCCGTCACCGTCAACGTGGAAGGCTTCTCCGAAATCCATAGTTGGGAAATCCCCTCCCTCCGCCCTGTCGCAGTCCCTAAAGTCAAAGCAGGCATCGTGAGCAACCTCCTCTTCCGGCCGCAGAGCCATGAGCTTGGCTTTACCTTAAAAAGCGAGGATTCGGCGAGTGATGCCTGGTCCGTTGATCTTGATTCGGGTAATTCGATCCGCTGGACGGACCGCACCACTAAACCAAAAAAGGTCATCGATACGATCGAACCCACCATTGTCCGCGTCAAGAGTTTCGACGGCCTTAGCGTTCCGGCATTGGTATACTATCCGGATCCTAAGAAATTCCCCGGACGCCGGCCAAGCCTCATGATGGCTCATGGCGGGCCCGAGGGACAATCGCGACCCGGCTATCGAGGAAGCCTGCTCTATTACCTCAATGAGCGAGGAGTCGCCCTGGTCTATCCTAACATCCGCGGCTCAACCGGCTATGGTCGGAAATATCTCAACCTCGATAACGGCCTTCTACGCGAAGGAGCGCTTCGCGACATCGAGGCTATCTTAGATTGGACCGACCAATCACCGAGACTCGATCCAAAGAAAGTCGCCGTCTCCGGCGGGAGTTACGGCGGCTTCGTGAGCTTGGCTTGCTTGGTTAATTTTCCGACACGCTTCCGCTGCGGCGTGGATGACGTCGGCATCGCCAACTTCGTCACCTTCCTGCACGACACCTCTGATTACCGCCGCGGGGCTCGTCGTTTAGAATACGGCGACGAACGCAAACCCGAGATCCGGGCCTTCTTGGAAAAAATCTCGCCGGCTAATCATGCCGACCAGATACGCGCTCCGCTCCTGATCATCCAAGGGAAGAATGATCCGCGCGTGCCCGTGACCGAAGCCGAAAGGATGCGCGATGCTGTCAGGGCCCAAGGCGGGACCGTCTGGTACCTCATGGCCAAAGACGAGGGCCATGGTTTCAGTAAAAAATCGAATGTGGATTTCCAATTCCAGACGACGGCGCTTTTCTTGGAGGAATTCCTTATAAAATAAGAAAATCCCGCCGGGGGTTTTATGATTTTTAATGAGGGGGCCCCTTGAGTTTGTAAATATTTAACCCTCGCAGACCGGGATGGCGCTGCGTTATTTTAACCCTGCTCCTAACCCCTTAGGCGCACCCCACATTCTATTATGAACTGCCTCAAACGCCTCACGGCGGCACTCTTGGTGTCGTCCCCTATTCTCGTTCGCGCCGGTGAAGCCGACATCAAGATTCCCGACCTGGGAACCGTGTCGTTCCTCGGCGGCGCGCTCACCGGCCCGCAAGTCCTCTGGATCGGACTGGTCGTCTGCGCCCTTGGCGTGGCTTACGGCTGGTGGCAATACGTGCAGACCCGCGCGATGCCCGTACACCCATCGATGGCCGAAGTTTCCCAGATCATCTGGGAGACCTGCAAGACCTACCTGCTCCAACAAGGTAAATTCTTGGCCGCGCTCTGGCTGCTCATCGCCGCTTGCATGATTTATTATTTCGGCGTGCTGGAACATAAATCAGTCAATCACGTCATCGTCATCCTCGGAGCTTCCGTCCTGGGCATCCTAGGGAGCTATGGCGTGGCTTGGTTTGGCATCCGGATCAACACCGTGGCTAATTCGCGCACGGCCTTCTCCGCCCTGCGCGGCAACCCCCTTGCCACCCTTCTCATTCCCTTGAAGTCGGGTATGAGCGTCGGGCTACTCCTCGTCGCGACCGAACTTTTCTTCATGATCTGCATCTTGGCCTTCTTGCCTAAGGAGCTGGCGGGGCCCTGCTTCATCGGCTTCGCCATCGGCGAATCGCTGGGTGCTTCGGCCCTTCGTATCTGCGGTGGTATCTTCACCAAGATCGCCGACATCGGCGCCGACCTGATGAAGATCGTTTTCCAGCTTCCCGAAGACGATCCACGCAACCCTGGCGTCATCGCCGATTGTACCGGCGATAACGCAGGCGACTCAGTGGGTCCGACGGCGGATGGTTTTGAAACTTACGGCGTCACGGGCGTGGCCCTGATCGCATTCCTCGCCCTAGCCCTCGCCGCCGACCCCAGCCTCTGCGCGACGTTGATCATCTGGCTCTTCGCGATGCGCATCCTGATGGTGCTCACCTCGGTCGCCAGCTATTGGGTGAACGATCTGATAAGCCACGCCATCTGGAAATCCGCCAAGGATTTTAACTTGGAACAGCCTCTCACCAATTTGGTCTGGATCACTTCCATCATTTCCATCGCGGTCACTTATGTCGCCAGCTACGTGCTTCTCGCCAATCTCCCTGGCCATGCCGGACTCTGGTGGGTCCTCTC
>DKND01000097.1:182-2426 GCA_002470605.1 Opitutia bacterium UBA7397 | reverse complement strand
ATCCTCTCGGGCTTGGTGGCGGGTAATTTCTCCGCCTTCTGGACCGGCCTTTGCATCCTTGGCCTAATGCTCGGAGCTTACGTACTCTCTTCGCACGCGGCCGTCGCGGCCATCATGCCGGCGCAGTTTTCCTTTGCCGCCCCGATCTTCGCCTTCGGCCTGGTCGCCTTCGGCTTCCTCGGCATGGGCCCCGTCACCATTGCCGTGGATTCCTTCGGCCCAGTGACCGACAACGCC
This sequence comes from Opitutia bacterium UBA7397, assembly GCA_002470605.1. Lineage (GTDB taxonomy): Bacteria > Verrucomicrobiota > Verrucomicrobiia > Opitutales > UBA953 > UBA953. The sequence goes on along the minus strand of DKND01000097.1, from coordinate 2,189 downwards.
CAATCCGTCTATGAGCTCTCCCAGATCGAATCGCGTCCGGGAATCGCAGGCGAAATCCAACGCGACTTCGGCTTCACCGCTGATTTCGCCGGCGCCAAACATCAGCTCGAGAAAGGCGACGGCGCAGGCAATACCTTCAAAGCGACCGCCAAACCCGTCCTGATCGGCACGGCGGTCGTGGGCGCGACCACGATGGTCTTCGGTATCATCATGATGCTGCAGGAACACTTCCATCACTTGGATCCGAAATTCAACGTCCTGGAGAAACTCTCCCTCGTCCATCCGGAAGCACTGATGGGCCTGCTCATGGGCGGTGCCGTCATCTACTGGTTCACGGGCGCGTCGACCCAGGCGGTCGTCACCGGCGCCTATCGGGCCGTCGTTTATATCAAAGATAACATGAAGCTGGATGCCACCACGGCCACCATCGAATCCTCCAAGGAGGTCGTGCGGATCTGCACCCAGTATGCGCAGAAAGGGATGATTAACATCTTCATCGCCATCTTCTGCTTCGCGCTCTCGCTCGCCTTCTTTGATCCGTTCTTCTTCATCGGCTATCTGATCGGCATGGCCTTTTTCGGGCTTTATCAGGCCATCTTCATGGCCAATGCCGGCGGCGCCTGGGATAACGCCAAGAAGATCGTCGAGGTCGACCTCAAGGCCAAGGGTACCCCGCTCCACGCCGCGACGGTCGTCGGAGACACCGTCGGAGATCCTTTCAAGGACACTTCATCGGTCTCCCTGAACCCGGTCATCAAATTTACCACGCTCTTCGGCCTTTTGGCCGTTGAGATCGCCGTGCAAATGCCGGCCAGCCTTAAACTCGGCCTCGGCTCCGCCATTTTCGTGGTCGGTTTATTCTACGTCTACCGCAGTTTCTACGGCATGCGTATCCCCGTCGACGCCAAGCGGGCGTAAATCTTCAGCGCATAGGGGCGGGACCTCGTAATCCGTTTTAAAAAAACGGCTGGGTCCCCCTTGCCGATGAGATCGGCTCGGGCATACTACCGTCCCAGCCCCTCATTCGCCGACCCAGCGAACGGGATATCTCACCGTTTCTTCTTTTTCTCTCAGGAACTCGACTCTTATAACCGAGGCCCTGGCAGACACTTTTCTCTTTTATATGAAACCACGCCGCCCCTCACCGCCACGCCCCTTCACCCTCCAGCGCCGCATTTTCGCGAGCAACCTGTCGATTCCTTCAGCCCTCAGCCTGCTCGAACCTGCGCTCGCCGGACATATTAGCTTGGGCTGCGCCTTCATCTCCGAAACGGCTGAGCGCAGCCTGCGCATCAGCAGTCCTGACTTCAAAGGCGACATCCGCCTATCCCTTCAGGCGGACGAACCTGCCAGTCTGCGCGTCGGCCGAATCGCTCGGCCTTCCGCTTTGATCGTGGACTTTCGTAAGGCTGACCAAGATGCCGCGGACGCGATCCTCGCCATCCTTGGCGGCGAACTGCGGGCGCATCGTCAACCTCGGCCGCGCTGCGAGATCATGGGGCATAGCGTACCCGGGTACCAAAAAAATGTCGGGCATTACCTGGTCTGGTCGGCCAAAATGCCGAGCACCGAAGACCATCTCATCACCAATACCGCGATCGATGCCGGGCTAGGCTGTCAATTTGATGGCTTCGACCTTATCCCATCGGCGATGCACGCCTTGGACTTTGAGCGCATGCTTCGCATCGATGCTGACAATCCGCTCTTCGAAGGGCCGAACGAAATGCCCGAGCTGGGAAAGGCGCATTTCCGAAAAAACCTACGCGGCGCCCAAGCCATCCGTATCCTACACCGCGACTCCAAGCTCGTACTGGATCAGACTATCGACACCCAACCGGACACCCAAGGTCGCATCCTTCGCCTTCACTACTGCTGGCTGACGAAGCAGGAGCGCTACCTCATCGGTTGGATTTCCGAATTGGAATCGAAACTTAAATTTAAATAAAAGCCTTCAAAGACCGGCCGAAGCTTGCGATTCGCCGAGGGGAGCCGACAGCGGGTCGCGCA
>DKND01000097.1:0-128 GCA_002470605.1 Opitutia bacterium UBA7397 | reverse complement strand
ATACCGACACTGCCGGCATGGTAAAAGCCACCGACCTGTTCGGGCAAGGCCATCGAAACCTTCAACCCTTCGAACTTGGTGCCAAAGGAAGTGCCGCCCACATGGCGGACGTAACGGTTCACCGTACG
>DKND01000023.1:340-2715 GCA_002470605.1 Opitutia bacterium UBA7397 | reverse complement strand
GCCTCATCAATACCTCCGTCGGTGGCACGCCCATCGAAGCCTGGACCTCCGCCGAAGTTCAGCTCGCCGACCCAGCCACCAAGGAACGTTACGAGACTGCGCTCAAGAATTTTAACACCTTCGATCCCGTCAAGGCCACGGCGGCTTATGAAAAACAGTTGGCGGGCTGGAATAAAGCCGCCGCCAAGGCGAAGGCCGAGGGCAAAGATATCCCGCGCAAACCTTACGAACCAATTTCTTTCCGCAACTCCCATGGCGGGCCGGCCGGCCTCTACAACGGCAAGGTGCTCAACCTCGTCCCTTACACCCTTCGTGGCATGCTTTGGTACCAAGGGGAAGGCAACGCTGGCATGGCTGAACTCTACCACAAGCAGCTGACCGCTCTCGTCACCAGCTGGCGCACGCTCTGGAACGACGAAGTGCCTTACGCTTGGGTGCAGCTCCCCAACTACACCTCGCCCGGCGAAGGCTGGCCGCGCATCCGCGAATCGATGATGAAGACGCTCGAGCTGCCGAAGACCGGCATGGCCATCACCCTCGATCTCGGTGATATCAAAAATATTCACCCGACCAACAAGCAGGACGTCGGCAAGCGCCTCTCTTACTGGGCCCTCGGCACGGTCTACGGCAAAAGCGTCCCCGCCATCAGCGGCCCGCTTCCCGCCGGCTCCTCGGTCAATGGCAACGCCATAACGGTTTCCTTCAAACATGCCAACGCCGGCTTGAAGACCAAAGACGGCGGACCGGTAAAAGGCTTCCAGATCGCGGGTGCCGATCAGCAATGGAAATCCGCCGAAGCGAAGATCGACGGCGATAAAGTCATCGTCAGCAGCAGCGAAGTCACCAAACCCGTCGCGGTGCGCTATGCCTGGAAAGATTGGCCCGACTGCAATCTTTACAACGGCGCCGACCTGCCGGCTTCCACTTTCCGTACCGATGATTGGCCCGTGCCGGTCGTCGCCACCAAATAATAAAATCTATGAAAACATTGCTCACTCTCGCGGTCTCCCTGGCGACCTTCCTCCCGTCCGCTCAGGTTATCGCCGCGGACTTCAAACTATCGGCCATTTTCTCGGACCACATGGTCCTCCAACGCGAGAAGCCCGTCGCCGTCTGGGGCTGGGCTGATGCAGGAGAATCCGTCACGGTCGCTTTCGGTGGCCAATCGAAATCCGCCACCGTTGCGGACGACGGTAAGTGGTCGCTCAAACTCGACGCGCTTTCCGCCTCTGCCGAATCCCGCTCACTCGTCGTCACGGGCAAGGACGGGCATAAGGTTGAAGTCAAAGACGTNNAAGGCCGCCGCAAACTTCCCCTTAATCCGACATTTCAAGGAAGACTCCGCGAGTGCCACCACCGCCCAAGGGCAAGCCAAGGGCTCATGGCTCGTTTGTACACCCGAGAGCGTCGGGGGCTTCTCCGCAATTCTCTACTTCTTCGGACGGGAAATTCACCACGAAGTCGGCGTCCCTGTCGGCCTCATCAATACCTCCGTCGGCGGCACACCCATCGAAGCTTGGATTGCTCCGGAGCTACAAGAAACCAAGCCCGAACTCAAAGCCGCCTTAGACGCGCAACACGAAGCCACCTCCAAGGTCGACCTCGTCAAAGCCAAAGCGAGCTACGAAGCCGCGCTCGAAAAATATAAAGTCGCCAAAGCCCAAGCGAAGACGGACGGCAAAGCCGCCCCTCGCCCGCCCACCGACCCTGTCGCCATGAGCGAACGTAAAAGTAACAACGGCGGCTTATTCAACGGCAAGGTCGCTCCGCTAATCCCATATACCCTCCGCGGCATGCTCTGGTATCAAGGCGAAGCGAATTCCGCCGATACGCGCGCACCGGCATACGTCCACCAACTTTCCGCTCTGATCACCGATTGGCGTGCTCGCTGGGCTGATGAAGTGCCTTTCGCTTGGGTCCAATTACCGAACTTCAATCGCGCTGGTGAAGGCTGGCCGCTGATGCGCGAATCCATGCTCAAAACTCTTGCCCTCCCCAAGACCGGCATGGCTGTCGCCATCGATATCGGCGAACCTGGCAATATCCACCCGACCAATAAACAAGAAGCCGGTCGACGCCTCTCCCTCTGGGCGCTCGGCACCGTCTACGGCAAGAAGGTCGCGGCAACGAGTAGCCCCCTCCCCGCCGGCAGCGTCGTCCAAGGCTCTGAAATCGTTGTTTCATTCTCACACGCCGATGGTCTTAAAACCCGGGACGGCGGCGCCGTGAAAGGCCTCGTCATCGCTGGAGCCGACAAGCAATGGAAACCAGCGACGGCTAAGATCGACGGCTCCAAGCTTACCGTCAGCAGCCCCGAGGTCGCCCAGCCCGTCGCAGTCCGCTACGCCTGGCTCGATAATCCTGAATGCAACCTT
>DKND01000023.1:0-190 GCA_002470605.1 Opitutia bacterium UBA7397 | reverse complement strand
CCTAACTTCATCTATCTGTTTACGGATGACCAACGCTGGGACGCACTCAGTGTCGTCCAAAAGGAGCAAGGCGACAAAGCACGTTTCCCCTGGCTCAAGACCCCGAACCTTGATCGCATCGCCGCCGAGGGCGTCCGCTTCCGTAACGCTTTCGTCGTGAATTCACTCTGCGCCCCTTCGCGGGCCACGC
>DKND01000059.1:9747-12123 GCA_002470605.1 Opitutia bacterium UBA7397 | reverse complement strand
CTCGAAGTCCTGAGCCAAGCCTTGCTCGCCGCGAACGACAATCTCCGCGCCACCCTGCTTAGTGGCATCAAGGATGGCCTCGTCGGGCAGAATCGCCTCAAGGAACCCGCCACCTGGCCCAAGGTCTACGCCGAACTCGCCAAGCACCCCTCCAATGAGGTCCGCAGCAGCGCCCGCCAGATCGCAGTGACCTTTGGCAACGCCTCGGCCTTGGATCAACTCCGCGCCACGCTCCTCAACCCGAAGGCCCCCGTGCCTGAGCGCGCCCGCGTCCTCGCTAACCTCGCCCAAATCCACGACAAGGAATCGCTCCCGGCCATCCTGGCTCTGGCCAGGGCAGGAACCATGCGCGGACCAGCTGTCGTCGCCCTCGGACAGTATGATGATCCCCGTATCGCACCGCTCTTGATTCAATTCATCGTCGATGAAGACAAAGGCGTCCGCTCGCTCGCCCTCAATACCCTCGCTGGCCGCGCGGAAAGTTCCCGCGCTTTGCTCGCCGCCATCGATGCCGGTAAATTCAAAAAGGACGTCCTGAGCGCGCCGCTCGCCAGTAAGATCCGCGGTTTCAATGACGCCAAGATGAACGCCTGGCTCGAGAAGAACTGGGGCACGGTCAACGCCAGCTCCGAAGCGAAGACCAAGGCCATCGCGAACTACAAGAAGTTCCTCGGTACGAACGCCATCCTAAGCGCCGACGTCAAACGCGGCCGCGAGCTCTTCCGCGGATCCTGTGGCCTCTGCCACCAACTCTTCGGCACCGGCGGCGAGATCGGACCGCACCTGACTGGCGGTTACACCGACCTCGAATACCTCCTGCAGAACATCATGGATCCGAACGCCGTCATCGGCAAGGACTACCAACTCGTCTACATCACGCTGAAGGATGGCTCCCTCCAGGCCGGCATCATCAGCGCCGAGAACGAGTCGACCCTGACCCTGAAGGTCCCGGGCGCCCCGGCACCCGTGGTCATCGCCAAGGATCAGATCAAGACCCGCGTCGTGAGCCCGAATTCACTCATGCCCGAAGGCCTCCTCAACGGCCTCGAAGAACCGGATGTCCGCAGCCTCTTCCTCTACCTCCGCCAGACCAGCGAACCTAAGTAATCGCACCGATGAAAACCTTGGCCCGCCTCATCCTTCTCTGCCTGCTGACCCTGCAACTCCCGCTGCTGGCCGCCGACAAGAAGTTTGTCGTTATGATCGCCGGTAAACCGAGCCACGGCCCCGGTGCGCATGAACACAACGCGGGCGTCCTGCTCCTGGCGAAGTGCCTGCGCGAGAGCGCCGGCGACCTGGTTGAGGTGAAGACGCACCTGAATGGCGAATGGCCAGCCGATGACGAGGTCGCCCGCGCAGATACGATCCTAATCTACGCCGACGGCTACACGTTTCACCCCGCCGTCCAGAAAGACCGTCTCTCGCAGCTCGCCAAAGAGATGAAGCGCGGCTGCGGCTTCGCGACCCTCCACTGGGCGACCGAAGTCCGGAAGGACATAGGCGGCGCTGAATTCCTCGAATGGATGGGCGGCTACTGCGAACCGTTCTGGTCAGTCAATCCTCACTGGCAGGCCGATTTCACCAAACTGCCCGTGCATCCAATCGCCAACGGCGTCCACCCGTTCACGACGCACGACGAATGGTATTTCCACATGCGCTTTAAGGATGGCATGAAATCCGTCGTCCCGATCCTGAGCGCGATTCCTCCGGTCACCCTGAAACTTCCCAACGGCGAACGCTCCGGCAACGCCGAGGTTCGCCAAGAGGTGGCAGATCGCCTGCCACAGCACGTAGCTTGGGCTACCGAGCGGGCCGACGGCGGCCGCGGCTTCGGCTTCACCGGCGGCCACGACCACAAGAACTGGGGCAACGACGACCAGCGTAAAGTGGTCTTAAACGCCATTCTTTGGACCGCCAAGGTTCCCGTTCCTGCGATTGGCGTTCAATCCAAAGTCACCCCCGAAGAACTGCTCGCCAACCTTGACCCCAAGGGTAAGAAATGAACGCATCCCCATGCGTCTCCTCGCCCTGCTGCTAGCGACCTCCCTTTTCGCCGCCGACGCGCCGAAAGCCAAAACCCCGGCCGCACCTAAGCCGCCGGAACCGCCCGTCTACCTGACGGAAGCCGAAGCAGCGGTCGTCAACTCGGACTACAAGCTCCAGGGTGAATACGCCAATACCAAGATGGGCGCGAACATCATCGCCCTCGGCCAAGACGAGTTTCGCCTCGTGCTCTTCAAGGGTGGCCTGCCCGGCGCCGGCTGGGACGGCACCCCGAAGATCGAAGTCGAAGGCAAGCGCGTTGGCGATGGCGTGAAGTTCGAGGATAAGATCGACTCTGCCACGCTCGCCGACGGCAGGCTGATCATCAAAAGC
>DKND01000059.1:4543-9619 GCA_002470605.1 Opitutia bacterium UBA7397 | reverse complement strand
CACCGCTACGAAGTCCAAGTCCTCGACAGTTTCGGCCTCGCCGGTTTGGACAACGAGTGCGGCGGTATCTATAAGAACAGCGCCCCCAAGGTGAACATGTGCTTCCCGCCCCTGCAGTGGCAGACCTACGACGTCGACTTCACCGCCGCCAAGTTTGACGCCGACGGTAAGAAAACCGGCAGCGCCTTCGTCACCGTCCGACACAATGGCGTGACCGTGCAGGATAACCTCGAGCTCAAGGGCGCGACCCCTGGCGGCGCGTTCAAGACCGAAGTCCCCGCTCCTGGCCCCTTCTACCTGCAAGGCCACGGCAACCCCGTCGTGTATCGCAACGTTTGGGTGGTAGTTAAGTAAGGGACAGGGGTAGGGATAGGGGTTGGGGAAGGTCGAATCAGAGAGTTCGCTTTTCTTGCTCTGCCTTTTTCCGCCCAAAGACTATCCGATACCGCAGGGCATCCTAAGCGACTTGCCTGCCCCTAGCCCCAGCCCTATCTCTAGCCCTAAATGCGTTTCTTCGCCCTCCTGCTCGCGAGCTCCCTCTTCGCCACCGAGTATAAGATCAAGCCGGGCGAAGATCCGCAGGCGGTCCTCGATAACGCCGCGCCGGGCGACAAGCTCACCTTCCTGCCAGGCCTCCACCAGCACGGCCTCACTAAGCACCGCGCGATCCTGTACGTCGATAAGTCCGTCGAGATCGAACTCATGGCCGGAGCCACGCTCAAATTAGCCGACGACTTCTGTAAACTGGAGAAGTCCGGCGAGATCACGACCGACCAGGACGCCGGCAAAAAACTCGACGACCTAGAGATCGGCGGCGACTACGACCTGAGCGGGGTCCGCGAGTTCACGATCATCACCGACAGCGAAGGTAAGGACGGCAAGCCCGACACCTTCGCGTGGGGTGATAAGTTCGGCGACACCTCCCACAAGCGCACCCCGATCACGGGCGACTGGCAGGAACTCAGCCGCGGCGTGAAGGTGAAATTCGGTAGCAAGATTGGCCACAACGTCCGCAGCGTCTGGTATGTCAGCTACGACGGCCCCGAAGCCTATGGCATCCGCATCGGCCATGGCCGACAGCCCGAAGCCATCTCTGGCGTCCGCATCACCGGCAAGGGCACGATCGATATGAACGCGTCCCACAACCTGCAACCAGGCTTCCTGGTAAAGAACATCAACGCCTGCGTGCTGATCCACGGACGCGTCCGCAACGTGCTTGTCGATGGTATCACGATGACCGACACGAACCGCTCGGTGATGGCCTACGGCGAACACACGGGGAAGTTCCTGCCCGGCGGCAAGGTCGGCCCGGGCGAATCGTTCGACGCCGAGAACATCACGGTGCAGTTCACGCGTACAATCAATCCGAACGGTAGCGGCTATCTGCTCGGACACCCCTCCTTCCGCGGCAACCTGCGCAACTTCCGCTGCAACTTCAATTACATGGAGACCAAGACGACCTCCATCGAACCGAACTTTAACCTCGATGGCTACGAGGTCATCGGGAACGTCATCAAGAGCGACGGCGAGGCCATCCACTGCTGGCGCCACTCGCAAAACGGCGTCATTGCCGACAACCTCCGCGTGGGCGACAACACCTTCAAGCCGGTGATCCTTTCGGGCGCCCCCAAAGGCTGGGAACCCCCGATGCCCCCGGACGCCAAGAACAACCTCAACGCCATGGGCAGCCGTGTCTCCGGCCCGATCAAGAGCCTCGACCCGAAGCCCTTCGGCCGACGACTACTGGTCAGCGATTACGTCGGCGGTAAGGTCGCCATTGTGTCAGCCGATGGCCGTATCGAATGGTCGACGCCCGCCGAACACCCACAGGACTCCTGGCTCCTGCCTAATGGCAACGTGCTCTTCAGCCACGTCCATGGCGCCAAGGAAGTGAAGCCTGACAAGTCCATCACCTGGGAATATGTCGCGGATGCGAAGGTCGAGATTCAGGGCTGCCAGCCGCTCGCCGACGGACGCGTGCTCGTGGTCGAATGTGGCCCGGGCCGCCTCCTCGAAATCGGACGCGACGGCAAGATCGCCAAGGAGATCAAAGTACCGCTGACGACCACCAAGACCCACGAGCAGATGCGCGGGTGCCGTAAGACGGCCGATGGACGCTACCTCGTGAGCGCCAAGGGCGACCGTGCGGTCCTCGAACTTTCCGCGGACGGGAAACTTCTCCGCACCCAACCCGTCGAAGGCGATGTCCATGACGTCCGCGAACTCGCCAATGGTAATTGGCTGATCGCCCTCGGCGAAGGCGCCGGGGTCGTCGAAATCGACCGCAGCGGCAAGACCGTCTGGAATGTCGGACGCAACGAGATCAAAGATAACCCTCTTTTCTTATCGAGCTCGGTCGAACGCCTCGCCAACGGGAATACGATTCTCATGAACTGGCTCGGCCACGGCCACCTCGGCGCCACCGCTCAAATCTTCGAGATCGACGCCCAGAAGCAGCTCGTCCGTCAGTTCACCGATCACCGCCAGTTCACCAGCATCAACCATATCCAGGTCTTGGAGTAATCCGGTGCGCTTCCTTCGTCTCATCTGCCTGTGCGGCTTAGCGGCGACCTTAGGCGCCGCCGAGACGAACACGGTGAAGACGGAAACCCAGGCGCCCGAAACGCCTGCGCCGCCGGTGCCCCGTTCTTTATTAAAATTAAAAATCGCGCCCGGGGCTTCGCTCAAATTCGACTTTCCCGAACTCTCCGCGGATCGGTACGGAAAATATGCCGCCTGTAACGTGACCCTGCCCTTAGGGTATAAGGCGGCGAGACCATACCCGCTGGTCGCCTGGCTCGCCGGCGCCGACGGCGGCAACACCCCAAACCGCTCATTCTTACCGACGGGAGATTTCATCCTCGTTGGCCTGCCCTATCCGCAAGGCGCTAATAACCCCAAGCAGGCGAACATGGTTGGAGATTTTTCCCGTATCTGGACCTACCACCGCACCATGCTGGATGAGATCGCCCATTTCATCCCGAACATCGATCGCTCGCGCTCCATCCTCGCCGGATTCAGCAACGGAGCGCACGCCATCGACGGTATGTTCCGGGTTTCGGGCAATAAGCCCCCCATGACAGACTACTTTGGGGTTTTCATCTTAGCCGATGGCGGTGGTACGGATTACACGTCCATCGGAATCCTGCCTGACCTGACCGGGAAACATGTCTATGCCTGTTGGGGCGAGAAAAGTCCCAATCGTCGCACCAGTGCCAAGCTAGCCCGCGAAATGAAATCTTTCGGAGCCGACACGGCCGCCGATGAGATCAAAGGGAGCGGACATGCCTTTCCAGAAACGGAATTCCCAAAGATCGCCGCTTGGCTGGAAAAGACTGGCCCGACCGCCCCCGCAGCAGGGGCCAAAAAATAAGACGTAAACTGAAGGGAACACCCCAGGAAGGCGACTTGTCAGAATCAGGGACAGAACTTGACTTGGGCTGAATCAATTATTCCATACTTGGAATAGTTTTCATATATGAAAATACCTTCCCCTAAGCGACCCATCGTCGCGGCGAATGATACTGGCTCCTCCGGCGTCCCTGCGCTCGAAAGAGGTTTGGCGATGCTGGAAATCCTCGCCCATCGCCCAGAGGGACTGACCCTTTCCGAATTAACCGCGGCGCTCGACCTTTCCCCCGCTTCGGCTCACCGCATCACGGGCACCCTCGAAGAAGCCGGCTACCTGCGTCGCGAAGAGGTTTCTCGTCGCTACACACTTACCCGTAAACTTCTCCTGCTCAGCCAACCGCGTGGCGAATCCCGCAGCCTCGTCGCCGCCGCCGCCGAAGCCATGCGTGCCATCCAACAGCACACCGGCGAAACGACCCAGCTCTGCTGCCTGGCCGATGACCGCTGCGTCATGATCGACCAACTCGCTTCGCTCCATCCTTTCAAATACATCGTCGACCTAGGCTGCCATGCGCCACTCCACTGCACGGCGCCAGGCAAAGCCATCATCGCTTTCCTCCCCGATGCCGAGCAAGACGCCCTCCTCTCGCGCCTGAAGCTCGAGAAACACACCGAAAAGACGATCGTTACGAAGCGCGACTTCGCCACGGAAATTGAACGTATCCGAACCCAAGGTTACGCTTTCGACAAAGGCGAACATTTCGACGGCATCCATTGCGTTGCGGCGCCCATCCTAGACCAACATGGATATGCCATCGGGGCGGTAACTATTGCTGGCCCTTCCAGCCGCTTCCCGGCTGCCACCATGGCCGAGCGCGGCCAATTCAACCGCGAACAGGCTAACCGCATCTCGCGTGCTTTTCTTTCCTGATGCGCCGCTTCCTCGCCATCATCGCCTTCGTCAGCGCATCCCTACCGGCCGCCCCACTTAAGCCGGAGGATATAGAATTCTTTGAGTCGAAGATCCGTCCGGTGCTCGTGGCGGAGTGCTACGAATGCCACGACGCTAAGAAGCAGAAAGGCGACCTCCGCCTCGATTATCGCGACGGCCTGCTCAAGGGCGGTGAAGAAGGCGCGGCCATCGTCCCGGGCGATGCGAAGAAGAGTATCCTGATTCAGTCCATGGATTACAGCCATGAAACCCTGCAGATGCCGAAGAAGCGTCCGAAGCTCGACGCGAAGATTGTCGCTGACTTCGTCCAGTGGATTAATCGCGGCGCGCCCGATCCGCGTACGAAGGTCCCGGACGATTCCATCACGGCGACCTGGTCCGACCTCCTCACGGTCCGTAAAAACTGGTGGAGTTTCCAGCCAGTCGTGGCGCCCCCCGTTCCTGCCGGAAAATCCGCCAGCCCAATCGACCGCTTCCTCAACGCGAAGATTGTCGCCGCCGGCATCACGCCTTCCCTTCAAGCCGACAAGGCCACGCTCATCCGCCGCGCGACCTACGTGTTGACGGGCCTCCCCCCTTCGCCCACCGAGATCGCCGCTTTCAAGACTGACACCTCGCCCGACGCTTTCGCCAAGGTCATCGACCGCCTGCTGGCCTCGCCACGTTACGGCGAACACTTCGCCCGCCACTGGATGGACCTCGTACGCTATGCCGATACGCATGGCAGCGAAGGCGATCCGGCCATTCCTCAGGCCTGGCGCTACCGCGACTAC
>DKND01000059.1:385-4519 GCA_002470605.1 Opitutia bacterium UBA7397 | reverse complement strand
CTCGGTACGGGACACTTCCGCATGATCGAACACGGCTTCCAGCCGGTGGACACCATCGATGAACAGGTTCGCAACGTGGACAACCAAATTGACGTGGTGAGCAAGACGTTCCTCGGGCTCACGGTCTCCTGCGCCCGTTGCCACGATCACAAGTTCGACGCCATCAGCCAGGCCGACTTCACCGCCTTCTACGGCATCTTCGCTTCTACTCGCCCAGGACAGGTCACCGTCGATTCGCCCGATAAATTAAATGAAAACCGGGAACGCCTTATTGAACTCAAGCAAGCCATTCGCAAAGAACTCGCCTCGCAATGGCGCCAACAAGCGGAGGACATCCCCCAAGCGATCAAACGCCTTCGTGCCAACGCCGTCGAACGCGTTCAACTGCAAACCGAACTGAACAAACTCGATGCCGCGCTCACCGCTGATGACTTTCGTCGTCGCCTCAAGGCTGACAAAGGTGCCGGCCCAGCGCCAAGCCATTGGTGGACCTTCGAGCAGGACGGCCGAGACCTCGTCGGCAAGCTCGACGCTAAACTGAACAGTGGCGCCGTCATCAAGAATGGACGTCTTATCCTCGATGGAGATAAGGCCTTCGCCGAGACTGGCCCCACCCCCGAGAACTTGACCGCCAAGACCCTCGAAGCCTGGGTTGCGTTATCCACCCTTGACCAACGCGGTGGCGGTGTGATCACGGTCGAATCCATCGGAGGCGGTATCTTCGACTCGCTCGTCTTCGCCGAGAGACAGAAGGCCAAATGGATGGCCGGCAGCAACAATAGCGTACGCACTCAGAACGTAGACGGTCCTACGGAAACCGCCAAGGCAGGCGAACTCACCCATCTGGCCATCGTCTATCAGCCCGACGGACGCATCGAACTCTACCGCAACGGCAAGCCCTACGGCACCGGCTACGCACCTGCCAATGAGAAGGCGGCACTCCATACCTTCGCTCAAGACAAAACTCGCCTGCTCTTCGGACGACGCCATACCGGCGGTGGCAACGCCTTCCTGCGGGGCGAACTCGAGGAAGCCCGTCTGTACGGGTTTGCGCTGACTTCTGCCCAGGTGGCCGACTCCTTCCGTGCCGGCACCCTCCGCGGAGACCTCTCACCTGTCGCGACCAAGGATGATAAACTGGACGACATCCGCGCCCAGGCAGCCGAGCTTCGCGCCAAGTTAGCTGCCATTAAATCTAGTGACGGCAAACTGGACGAGAGCTCCAAGAGCGAGGAAGACCCTACCCATCCGTTGCACGCCTCGACCTTCCTCCGTGTCGGCCTGCAACCCAAGAAAGCCAAAGACCCCCGTAGCGAAAAACCTGACTGGACGCTGAGCGACCGGAGTTCCTCTGCTTGGTTACGCCATGGCAATGGCATCGAAGCACGTTTCACACCCGGTGAATTCCGCGTCGAGACCCAAGGCCCGGATGCAATCAAACACATCCTGCCCTCCGGACTGAACTCACACCTGCTCTCGACCAAGCACAGCGCCGTGCTCACGTCGCCTCGCTTCAAGGTCACCACGGACTTCATCAGCATTCAAGCCATGGGACATGGTGCGACGGTGCGACTGATCACGGATAACTACCCGATCGGCAACTCGGGCAACCGCTTCCCGAAGGCTGCGATCAATTCGGACCGACCCGTCTGGATTACGCTCGACACCGCCTATCGCAAAGGCTCCTCCGCCTACCTGGAGTTCACCTTGCCCGACGACTCCACTCGCCCCGAAGGTAAAGAAGCCGCAACTGGAAATTACGGCGTCCGCCAAGTCGTCTTCCATGCAGCAGGGGCCGGCCCCACGCCGGGCGAAGCCATCGTCGTCCAAGCTCCACAGTTAAAGACCGTCGAAGACGTGGTCATCGCACTCACTGAAGCGGCGTACGCCTGGGGACGCGACGAAGCCAATGAAGCACAAGCCGCCCTACTCGATGAGTCCTTGCGACATGGCTTACTGGATGCCAAAATCAGCCTCTCGCCGCGTCTGAGCACATTGACTGCCGAATACCGCAAATTGGAAACCCAACTCAGCCCACCGCGGCGGGCGCCGGGCCTATGGGAAGATTTAGGTTTCGACCAAGAATTGATGGTGCGTGGCGATTACAAGAAACCCGCCGCGGCGATTCCCCGTCGTTACCTCGAAGCCTTCGACACCAAGGCCTTCGCCACCTCCGGCAGCGGCCGCCTCGAGCTCGCCGAGAAACTCGCCTCACCCGATAACACACTCACCTCCCGTGTCATGGTCAACCGCCTCTGGCACCATACTTTCGGGCGCGGGCTGGTCGGCACGGTCGATAATTTCGGACGCCTCGGCGATCAACCAACCCACCCCGAATTGCTCGATTATTTATCGAAACAGTTCGTCGACCAGAAGTGGTCGGTAAAGACGCTACTCCGTGAGCTCCTATTATCGGAAGCATTCCAACGCTCCAGTCTGCCCACCGCTTCCGCCCAAACCAAGGACGCGAATAACGACCTGCTCTCCCACACACGCGTCCGACGCCTCGAAGGCGAAGCCCTGCGCGACTCGCTCATCACCTTCGCTGGCAAGATGGAAAATCGTATGTACGGAGCCGGCGACGACGCCAAGGCGGCACCGCAAGAACAGGTGCGACGTAGCGTCTATCTCACCATCAAACGCAATACGCTCAACCCGTTAATCACCACCTTCGACGGGCCGAAGCCTTTCACGACGGTCGGCCGTCGCGACGCCACCAACGTCCCGGCGCAATCACTCACGCTCCTCAACGATCTTTTCGTGATCGATGCTGCCAAGCGCTGGGCCGCACTTCTTGATCCGAAACAATCTGATGCGCAAAAAATCGATGCGCTCTTCGTCCAAGCCCTGGCCCGTCCGGCCTCTGCCGCCGAACAGGCCGCAGCCGCACGTTACCTAAAGGACCTTAAGGTCACCCACACCGATAAGCCCTTACTAATCTGGCAGGACTTCGCCCAGTCCGTGGTCAACCTGAAGGAATTTATTTATCTTAAATAATATGACTCCCCTCTCCCGCCGCGAACTGCTCCGCCGTTGCTCCTTGGGCTTCGGGGGCATCGCGCTATCCAGCCTGCTCTCCTCTCCCGTCTTCGGCGCCGAAAGCTCCGGCAAACGCCCCCTGAAGGCGAAAGCCAAGAATGTCATCTTCTGTTATATGTCCGGTGGCGTCTCGCACGTCGACTCCTTCGATCCGAAACCTTTGCTCACGAAATGGAACGGCAAAGCGATGCCCGTGCCGGTCCAGCGCACCGTCTTTAACAACAACGGAAATATTATGGGCAGCCCCTGGGAAGCCAAGCGTTACGGCCAGTCGGGCATCGAGATGACGAACCTCTTCCCACAGATCGCCGACTGCGCCGACGACCTCACCGTCATCCGTTCGATGACGAGCAAGGTCAGCGAACACGCTCAAGGAAATTACTTCTTCCACACGGGCTTTCCGTTCATGGGCCACCCCAGCGCTGGCGCCTGGCTCAACTACGGCCTCGGCAGCGAGAACCAGAATCTTCCGGGCTTCGTGGTCCTGCAGAGCGGCAACGCCGGCGTGCCTCATGGCGGCGTAGGTCTCTTTAATAATGGCTATCTTCCCGGCCAGCACCAGGCCTCGATTATCAAGGCCGACGGCGCCACACCGCTCGCCAACATCAAACCCAGCGAAGCCGATGCGACTCAGCGTCGACGCCTCGGCTTCATCAATGAGGTCGATAAGGCCTTCGCCGAAAGTTCGCACGAGCCGCAAGTCGAAGCGGCCATCCGTAATTATGAGACCGCCTATCGCATGCAGGCGGCGGTGCCCGAGATTTGCGACCTCAGTGGAGAAACCGAAGCCACCAAGGCGATGTATGGTATCGATTCTCCGGACAAACTGACATCAGGTTACGCCCGCCAAGCCCTGCTGGCTCGACGTCTCGTGGAGAAAGGCGTCCGCTTCGTCGAACTCAGTTGCCTATCAGGCAACATCGGCGGCGGCAACGCGGCCAATCCTTGGGACCATCACGGCGCCATCGTCAAAGGCCACGGCATGATGGCGCATCAGGTCGATCAGCCGATTGCTGCGCTCCTTAAAGATCTCAAACAACGCGGCTTACTCGAGAGCACCATCGTCATCTTTTCCGGAGAGTTCGGTCGCACGCC
>DKND01000059.1:0-282 GCA_002470605.1 Opitutia bacterium UBA7397 | reverse complement strand
GTGGTGAAGGAAATTATTGCGTGAGGTAGGGGCGCGACTGCGTCGCGTCCGTTGACCAATATCACAACATATAATCGCTAAGCCCAACCTTAGATTTACCAAGACGGACGCCACGCAGTGGCGCCCCTACCTCAATCAACCATCCTCCATCCCTCATCCGTCATCTCACCTAACATGCGCGCCCTCCCCCTCCTCCTACTCAGCCTATCCCTCTTCGCCGAAGAGAAACCTGCTGGAGTCATCATCCACGAAACGGGCGCCCATGAGCCGCTCGCCCAAGGC
>DKND01000036.1 GCA_002470605.1 Opitutia bacterium UBA7397 | reverse complement strand
GGCAGAGTGCTACGCTGGGACCGTAAGTGATCCGCACCCTCCGCAGATTCATCCTGACCGGGGGAGCACTTTTGCTCCCCTTGTTTGTTTGCGCCCATAACGGCGAATTCCTTCTGGCGAAGCTCCAGCTCCACCCCGACGGCTCATGCACGCTTAAGGTCACGGCTGATGCTGAAGCTAATTTCAACATCCAAGACCGTGCTCAAATGATGGAAGCCGCTCCGCGCTTCTTCGAGCTCTCGAGCGGCAAGGAGACGCGATCGCTCTCAAAATTCGCCGGTGAGCCGACTTATTCGACCGCCCAAAAGCTCGATCCGGATGCTCCACTGGGACATTCTCCCGAAGAGCTCGCCAAAAGGTATCGGCTCGAAATCGCAGAATGGAACTGGGTCCCTGACACTTCAAAGTTTGTCCTCCGCGTCCCGGAGATGAGCCCGCACACGTTCATCCTCTGGCTGGTCGATGAACGCGTTCCGGCCCCAAAACCGCGCTGGGTAATGATGATTGCGGAAGATGAATCGCCCCTGATCGAACTGTCCAAGACCACCGAGGCGCCGCGCGACGGCTGGGACCTCCTTCTGATCGCGTTGGTGGCATTTACAATCGGTACGCCCCTGCTCGGCTCGGCCTTTGTCTGGTACAAAAATCGCCAGCTTTCGGGGTCGCGCGGATAAGTCAGGCCATCACGGCATCGATAAAACCAGCCCGGGCATCGAAATGCGGATTATGTCCGCTTTCCGGCAAGGTCACCACATCAGCTTGCGGGAAATAGCCTTTGATCTGAACCGCATCGGCATCGCTGATATAGTGGGATTTGCCGCCGCGGATAAAACGCGTCGGTCCTGGCCAAATTTCCCCCGGCACCAGCGGGTTCGAAAGAATTTCCGGCAAAGACTTGGTGAGTGCGTCCCGATTAACCATCCAGGCCCAATGCCCATCCGGACCCTGGCCGAGGTTTGTCAGGATAAATTGCCGCATCCCCCATTCAGGCACCGATGATGAAAGTTTTTCTTCGGCGTCCTTGCGTGATTTGATCGCGGACAAGTCCAATGCGTTCATCCCCGTGAATTCCTGTCGGATACGATCGGCGTAAATCCGGGGAGCGATATCGACGACGGTGAGGCGGGCTACCAAATCAGGCCGATCCATCACCAGGCGCATCGCCACCTTGCCGCCCATGCTATGCCCGAGCAGATGGACGGGTCCGAAGGATGCTTTCTCCAAAAACGCGGTCACGTCGGCCGCCATGGCCGCATAGGAACAATCCTCGCCCCAAGGGGAAGCTCCGTGATTACGCAGATCCGGCGCCAGCACGCGATAACCCCGTTCTGCCATCGCCACTCCGGCCGACTGCCAATTCCGCGACGAACCCAACAAGCCATGCAGGACGACGAGCGGCGTACCGGCGCCACCAAGTTCACGGACGACGAGAGTAAGAGCGGTCGGCACGAGGATAATAAAAATGATAAGTTGAATAAGAAACCTTCGGGGTCGATGCATTTTCCATGCCGCCGGGCTTGTATCCTGAAACCGGGCGGCTAAGCGTGGAGCATGCTTCTCCGTTTCCTCGCCTGCCTCGCCCTGACCGCTTCGGCGTTTGGCGCCATCGAAGTCGTCAAGCTCCCGGGTACCGAAGACTTGCACGAGCCTTTCAGCATCGCCTTTGACGCCAAAGGCGACGCTTACGGGGTCGAATTCCAGCCAGCGAATCGCATCTTCCATCTCCATGACGGTAAGATCGAGTACATCTCCGGCGTGAAATGGAACAGTACGGCCAAGAGCGCCAAAGTGCCCGCTCCGGCTAAGCTTCTCGACCTTGCACCCGCCGTCTATAACGGCATGCACGACATTTCGATCGCGCCCGACGGCTCGATCTACGCCTCCGACAGCTTTCAGCACCGCATCATCCGCCTCGACCCCAAGACGCACGCTACGACGGTCTTCGCCGGCACAGGTAAGTCCGGTTACGCCGGCGACGGCGGCCCAGCCGACCAAGCGCAGTTCAACATCCCGATGTGCGGCGTCATCGACCCCTCCGGCAAATTCATGATCATCGCCGATATCGGCAACAACCGCGTGCGCCGCATCGACCTTGCGACAAAGACGATTACGACCATCGCCGGCAACGGTAAGAAGGGATTGCCGAAGGATGGCGACGACGCTCTGAATACGTCGATGGGCGACGCCCGCGCGGCCTGCACGGCCAAGGATGGAACGGTCTATGTCCTGCTCCGTGGAGGCAACGCGCTTGCAGCCGTCAAGGTCGGGAAGGTTACCGTCGTGGTGAACAAAGCCGGCAAAGCCGGACCGGCGACCGACGGCTCGGCGGCCGAGGCCACGATGCGCGGACCTAAATACGTGACCATGGACGCCAAAGGTAACGTGCTTATCCTCGACACCGAGAACCATTGCCTCCGCCTCTTCGACCCGATTAAGCAAACCATCCGCACCATCGCCGGCAACGGCAAGAAAGGGTCCGCAGTCGGCGCGGATTGGGCTAGCACGCAGCTTAATCGCCCGCACGGTGCCCGCATCGGCCCCGACGGCCGCCTGTACGTGACGGATACGGAAAACAACCGAATCCTCATCGGTCCGGCCCCTTAATCAGGCTTCTAACGGCCTGGCGGGGTTTTGAGTTTGTCTCTTTTGGGAGGGTACGGTTGTTTCTGAGGTCAAATCACTTCGCAATGTCTTCGCCTGGTTCCAGCCCTTCTCGCCGCTCCTTTGGCCCCCGCGCCTTCGTGGGAGCCCATACGGCCTTGGTCACGCCCTTCCTCAACGGAGCGGTGTCCTGGGATGACTTGAAGAAGTTGGTCGAATTCCAAATTCATGACGGCATCGACGGGCTGGTCGCGGTAGGCACGACTGGCGAATCTCCCACGCTTGATTACGATGAACATATCGAAGTGATCCGTCGCACCGTGGAGTTTGCCGCGGGCCGCGTACCGGTCATGGCTGGCACAGGTTCCAATGCTACGACCGAAGCCTTGGATCTGACGAAGCGGGCGGACGAAGTGGGTGCCGACGCCTTCTTACTGGTCGCCCCTTATTACAACAAGCCGAGCCAAGAAGGCCTCTTCCGCCATTTCGCGCTCCTCGCCGAGTCCACCGCCAAGCCGATCATCCTTTATTCGATTCCTGGCCGTTGCGGCATCGAGATCACGGTCGAGACCACGCTACGCCTGCGCAAGAAGTACGCTAATATCATCGGCATCAAGGAAGCCGGCGGCCAAGTCGACAAGGCAGCCCGCCTGGTGCGCGAGTCCGACCCCGAGTTCATCGTGTTGAGCGGAGACGACTCCCTCACGCTTCCCTTCGCTGAAGTCGGCGGCCAAGGCATTATCTCCGTCGCCTCCAACTTGATTCCTGGCCCAGTCGCGAAACTGGCGAACCTGGCGCGCCACAAGCAATTCGTCGAAGCTAAGGTCTTGCACGAGAAACTTGCCGCGATCTTCAAGACGTTGTTCATCGAGCCTAATCCCGTCCCCGTGAAGCATTGCATGCAACGCGAAGGTATCATCCAGTCCGCCGAAGTCCGCCTGCCGCTCTGCGAGATGTCCGACGCCAATCGTCTTCAGGTCGAAAAGGTCTCCGACGCCACCCTCGCCTCTTTCCGATGAGCCAAGCTATCCGCATTCTTCTTAATGGTGCCAAGGGTCGCATGGGCCAGGCCATCATCTCCGTCGCCCCTTCCGAACAGGGTGCCATCGCGGCGGCCGTCGACCAAGGCGACAATCTCGCTGCGCACATCGGCAATGTCGACGTCGTCATCGATTTCTCTTTTCACGCCGTCACGCTCGCCGTCGCTCAGCTCTGCGCCCAGCACAAGAAGCCGCTCGTCATCGGCACCACTGGCCACACCGCCGAAGAGAAGACCGCGATCAAAGCCGCCGTCAAAGGCCTCCCCGTCGTCTGGGCTGGCAATTACTCCGTGGGTGTCACGCTGCTAAACGCGCTTGTCCGCCAGGCCGCCCGTTCGCTCGCCGACGCCGGCCGCTGGGATATCGAAGTCCTCGAGATGCACCACCGCCTGAAGAAGGACGCTCCTTCCGGGACTGCCGAGACACTCCTCAAGATTCTGCTCGAAGAACGTAAGCTCTCGACCGAGGCGCTGAAACATGGCCGCGACGGACTCGTCGGCGAACGCCCGCTCAACGAGATCGGCGTTCATGCCATCCGCGGCGGCGACGTCGTGGGCGACCACACGGTCCTCTTTGCGGCTGAAGGCGAACGCCTTGAACTCACGCACAAGGCTTCCAATCGCGAGATCTTCGCGCGAGGCGCCGTGCGCGCGGCCCGCTGGCTGAAGAGCCAGCCCGCTGGTCTATACGGGATGGAAGATGTGCTCGGGCTGAAGTAAGGATTAGGGGGCAAGCTGGCATGGTGACACGGTGACAAGGGGACGATACGGACGAATGACCGCCTTGGGTAGGGACGGCTCTCCGAGC
>DKND01000028.1 GCA_002470605.1 Opitutia bacterium UBA7397 | reverse complement strand
TTCTCGGAACGCGAACAGCCTCGGGAATATTACGCCTTCGCCGAAGAACTGATCCACGGGGTCATCCGCGATGCGACCCTCATCGATGAGATCATCGGCAAATATGCGAAGAACTGGGCTTTTGCCCGCATCGCCCGCGTCGATTTAGCCATCCTACGCGTTGCCGCGTTCGAACTCATGCGCCGCACGGATATCCCGCCGGTCGTCAGCATCAATGAGGCTGTCGATATTGCCAAAATGTTTTCGTCCGATGAATCCAAACGTTTCGTGAACGGCATCCTGGACAGTTATAAGGAAGAAATCGGTCGCGATCCGCGCAAAGCCGAAGGAGTCTGAGCCATGGCGGGCGGATTTTTCGAACGATTAAAGGCCGGCTTCGGGCGCACCGCGGAAGCGATGGCGAACCTATTGGCGCGCCCTATCGACGGCCAAGCTGCCGAACAATTACGCGAACGACTCATTGCCGCGGACTTTGGCCTAACCACCGCGAATGAAGTCGTAGCCGCCGCGCAAGCCGCGTGGAAAAACGAATCCGCCGTCCGCCAAGCGGGTGCCGCCGAAGCTGCCGCCTTAGCCATCGAACAGGCATTGAGCGCCGCAAGCGTGCTTCCTGCTTATACGACCAAGCCAACGGTCATCATGCTCCTGGGCGTCAATGGGGCCGGCAAGACCACGACGGCCGCCAAACTCGCCTGGCACTATCAACAACAAGGCCGGACCAGTTTACTCGGAGCGTGTGATACATTCCGCGCCGCCGCGGGCGAACAGTTGGCCGCCTGGGCCGCTCGACTTAACGTCGAAATCGTCGGCGGCACCGCCGGAGCCGACCCCGCCGCGGTCGCCTTCGACACCGTCAAAGCCGCTACGGCCCGAAGCGTTGATTTTGCGATTCTAGATACCGCCGGCCGCCTCCACACGAAAATCCACCTCTTAGAAGAGTTACGCAAAGTCGTCCGCGTGATCACGAAAGCGCTCCCCGGTGCGCCTCACGAAAAATGGCTGGTGATCGATGGCTCACTGGGCGCGAACTCCATCGAACAAGCCAAGGTCTTCCATGAAGCCGTGGGGTTGACTGGCCTGATTGTCACGAAGCTTGATGGCACCGCGAAAGGTGGCGCATTGGTGGCGGTGGTCCGAGAGCTTGGCCTCCCGGTTCGTTTTATCGGCATGGGCGAAAAACCCGAAGACCTTCAGCCGTTCAACGCCAAGGCTTACGCACGCTCCATTCTCGGCCTCGGCGCGTGAGGTTGTCTTGCCAGCCGCTCTAAGGAGCGTCACCGTCAGACCCATGCCGGCCGAGACCGTCACCGTTCAATTAGGCAATCGCTCTTACCCGGTGAGAATCGGTGCGGGCGTACGTCAAGAGGCCTTAGCTGAGGCGCGCAAACGCGTGGACGCCGGACAGAAGTGCGCCGCGATCACCTCGCCGGCCGTAGCTGCCGCTCAGAGTGATTTCGTCGAAGCCCTTGGTAAACTGATGCCCGTGCTGGTCACCGCCCAAGATGGCGAGACCGC
The DNA here is from genome assembly GCA_002470605.1 of Opitutia bacterium UBA7397. Taxonomy (GTDB): domain Bacteria; phylum Verrucomicrobiota; class Verrucomicrobiia; order Opitutales; family UBA953; genus UBA953. The sequence continues at coordinate 15,617 of DKND01000028.1, read as the reverse complement.
CAAGTCCGGCGCTGAATTAGGGCGCATCTGGGATTTCCTGGCCGGCAACGGCATCGCCCGAGATGGCGCCGTCTTTGCTTTCGGTGGCGGGGTGATCGGAGACCTTGCTGGCTTCGCCGCCGCGTCCTACCTGCGTGGGTTGGATTTTTATCAAATCCCGACGACTTTACTGGCGATGGTTGATAGTTCCGTTGGCGGGAAAACGGGCATCAATCTCGTCGCCGGAAAAAACCTGGTCGGAAGTTTTCACCAACCCACGGCCGTCTGGGCGGATACGGACTTGCTCGCAACCTTGCCGCCGCGCGAATTCGCCGCCGGCATGGCCGAGGTCATTAAACACGGCTTGATCGCTGACGCTGATCTCTTCGGGCTCCTCGAGCAAAATGCCCCGTTGCACTGGAATCACGCGTTGCTGCCGAGCGTCATCCGCCGCTGCGTCGAAATCAAAGCGGAAGTGGTCGCGGGCGACGAACGCGAGACCAGCGCCCAGGGCGGGCGCGCGCTCCTGAACCTCGGACACACTTTCGGGCATGCCGTGGAAGCCACCGCCGGTTATGGCAACTACTTGCACGGGGAAGCGGTCGCGATCGGCCTGGTCATGGCTGCAAATCTCTCCGCCGATCTGAAACACTGCACGGCAGCCCAAGCCGAGGCCGTGGAGGCCGTCATCCGTGCTCATCAATTACCGACCCGCCTGCGGACGGCCCTCCCGCTTGACAAGATGTTAGCGGCGATGCGGCGCGACAAGAAAGTCCGCGGCGGTAAATTAAGGTTCGTCCTGCAAGACGGCATCGGCGCGGCAAGTACCGCGGATGACGTTCCAGAAGAACTCGCCATCCGGGCCCTGGAACGCGGCGGCGCCAGTCGCTGAACTGGTTTAATTCATCGGAGATAAGATCTCAGACACCTTATGCCACGCATCCTGATAGCTTTACTCTTATTCATGGCTTCGTCGCAGGCCGACGAAGCTTATGTGCCGGGCAAGACCTATTACGGACGGAACCACTACGTCGAATACATCGCCGGTAGTCTTCCCTTTGTACTGTCCGCCCCGCACGGCGGCCGCGAAAAACCGGACGAGTTACCTGACCGGGAAAAAGGCACGTTCGCCTTTGATACTAATACTTTGGAACTGGCGCGTGCGATCGACGATGAGCTCGTCGGCCGCACCGGCCAGCATCCTCACGTGATCATCTGTCAGGTCACGCGCAAGAAAATCGATTGCAACCGCGAGATCGTCGAAGGGGCAGCTGGCAATCGCCTCACTGAACAGAGCTGGAACGACTTCCAGGGCTTCATCCGTAGCGCCCAGAAGTCCGTCGTCGGGCAATACGGCAAAGGATTCTATATCGATCTCCATGGGCATGGACATGCCGACGCGCGGCTCGAACTCGGCTACGGACACGACCGGGCGCAGTTTGGCCTGACTGACGCCGAACTCAGCAAGCCTGACTTCATCAAGAAAGGTACGTTGCAATTTTTTGCGCTGAAAAATCCGTCGGCCTATCCGGCGCTCCTGCATGGACCGCAGAGTTTCGGTGCGCTGATGGAGAAATCTGGTTTCCCCTCTACGCCGAGCGCCGCCAAGCCCATCCCGGGCGAACCCTACTTCAACGGCGGATACAATATCCGTACCCACACCGCGCCGGAAACCCACTTCGCCGGCTTCCAGATCGAAAGCAATTCCAAGGGCGTCCGTGACACGGACGCTAGCCGCAAGCACTTCGCAGCCGTATTCGTCGAGCAGCTCGCAATTTATATGGAGGCGCAGATGGGCCTCAAGTTGCCGCTGAAACCCAAGAAGTCAAAGTAACGGCTACGGTTGCGGACCCACGGCGGGTTTCGCCGCGCGCCAATCGCCCTTCAGGAGACGTTCGTCGTTCTTCTGATTCGCCGCCCGTACGCGGTCCTCAAGCGAACCTTCGCCTGGTTGGCTGCCGGCCAGAGCGGCGGCAGCTGGCGTCTTCTCGGTGATGAAAGATTTGTCGCCGGGCGGAACGGCGCAGCCGACCAGTAATAAAACCGACGTTAGGATTATTTTCATAAAATCATACGGCACGACGACGAGCGTCGGTCTCCAGCCAAGCGCGGAGAGCTAAGGCAGACTTGCGGGCGCGTTCGCGGGCCGCCGGCAGATCATCGGCATCGGTGACGTCGGCGCGCGTAAAGGAATAGAATTTAACTTTGGGTTCGGTGCCCGAGGCCCGGACGGCGATGCGGCGACCGTCGGCCAACTCAGCCAAGATAAATTCTTCGGGGGGCACACGCTCGCCCTCGGCATCGATCACCTCGTCGCGATCGTAATCCGTCACCTTGACGACCTTGGACCCATCAATGGTGACCGGCGGTTTCGCGCGCCAAGAGGCGACGATCCGACGGATACAAGCGGCGCCCTGCGCACCCTCAAAGGAAAGGTTTAATAAATCCTCATGGTGAGCTCCATGACTTAGGTGCAGAACATCGAGCGCATCCAAGATGGTCCGGCCTCGAGACCGCAGCACCGCCGCGAATTCGCAAAGCATGACTACGGTAGCATTGGCATCCTTGTCGCGGACGGCATCATCGGCGAGATATCCGTAGCTTTCTTCGGCTCCCAGGATGAATAAAGTCGAATGACGTAAGGCCAAGGGAGCGCGCCGACGCAGAGGCAAAGCCAGGGAAGCGACGCCGGCGGATTCCGTCAGGCGGCTCGACCATTGCTCCAGTTTGCGAGCGATCCACTTGAACCCGACCAAGGTTTCGACGCAGCGCACGCCATGCCGCGCGCAAATGGCTGCAACCAGCGGGGTCGTGACCAGCGACTTGACGACCGCCACGTTCTGCGCGCCCGCCGAGGGAATGATGGAAGCATCCTTGAGCGATGAAATCCGAAATTCCGTGAGTAAGGCAGCGACCTCGTTGCCATTCAACAAGCGGTAACCGCCCGCAGGCAAGGGGCAAGCCACCCCAACACGATCGGAGTCCGGGTCGGTCGCGAAAACCACATCGGCTCCGACTTCTTCGGCCAACTTCAAAGCCAAAACGAACGCCGAAGCATTCTCCGGATTCGGCGAGGGTACCGTCGGGAAACGACCATCGTGCTCGCGCTGCTCCTCGACGACGTGAGGGTCGATGCCGAGACGGCGCAAAGCAGGGATAACCATGACATCTCCGGTCCCGTGCAAATTCGTATAAACAACCTTTGGCGTATGCCGGGCGACGATCTCCTGATCCAGGACGATGCCCGTCAAGCGGGCCAAGTAAGCTTCTTCGGCTTCGGTTCCGACCGTCTGCACGACCGCGAGATTTTTTTCCAGATACGGAGCCACATCCGCGAGCGTGATCTTGGCGACCTCGGCTACGATGGCCGCATCGTCCGGCGCGACCACCTGTCCGCCCGTCGCCAGACAACATTTGAACCCGTTATCGTGCGCTGGATTATGGCTGGCCGTGATGACCACGCCGGCGTGCGCCTGAAGATGTCGAACCGTAAAACTTAACTGCGGAGTGGAGCGGGGGCCGGAAAATAAATAGGCTTCACCGCCCAGGCCGGCCCAAGCGCCAGCAATCAGTTCAGCAAAATGACGGGAGAAATGTCGGACGTCATGAGCGACGACGAGACGGGCGCCAGACTGTTTCGCGGACACGTGTCGCCATAATCCCATGACCGCCCTCAAAACATTGATATCATTGAGGCACGCGGAGCCGACGGCGGCCAAGACCGGAAGACCCTGGGCGTCTAACTCATTGGCGGCCGAGACCCGACCCACCGTCCGACCGCGCATGCCACCCGTCCCGAAAGCGATGCCTTTGTAAAAACGGTCTTCGAGCTCAGCCCATGCCTCCTGGGCGATTAAGTCCTGCAGGGCAGCAAGTCCGGCCGCAGGGAGGGCCCCAGAACGGACCCAAGTTCCGGCATTCGCCAAGGTATCAGCCGAAATCTTCCCTTGGACCTGGGCCGATTGGAGGGCGGACAGGACGGCAGCGGATGCGCTCATAAGTCCGCCCATCATTGCGGACAGCCGGGCGGGGACAAGCCCGGACGTGGGGAGGCGTGACTTGACACAATCCCTGCGGTGGCAAGGGTTGACCCCCATGCCTGACGACAGTTCCAAGAAGCAGCCACCGTCCGACGACGATCGTAATTTGGTCATTGTCGATGAAGACTTTGCGAACGCCGATGCCGAGGATCGCCTCTGGCTCTTCTGGGAACGTAATAAGAATATCATCGTCCGCGGGTCGACCGCGCTCATCGGCGGCATTCTCGCCTTCCTCGCCTTCCATTTCTGGAGCGAAGCCCAAAAAGAAGCGGTCGGGCAGGAGTATGTGGCCTGCCAGGATGAAACCGCTCGCCGTGCTTTCGCCGCCAAACATAACGGAGAACCGCTGGCGGCCGTCGCCTTGGTCGAAGTCGCCGACGCGCTCAAACAAGCCGGCAAATTACCTGACGCGGTCAAAGCTTACGATGAAGCTGCCCGCCTCGCCGACCTCGCCGGCAAAGCACCCGCCGTCGAGGCCCTTGCCGTACGCTCTCGCTTATACGCCGCCTTGGTTCGTCACGAATTAGGTGATGCCACGGCAATCCCCGCGATCACGGCCATCGCCGAAAATGCCGCCGTCGCTGAAACCTTACGCGGGTACGCCATGCTGACGCTTGCTAATATCGCCGTGAGCAAGGGCGATACTGCCGCTGCTTCCAAGTGGCTCAACCTGATGGATAAACGCTTACGCCCGAGCCATGTCTGGCAAAGCGATAAGACCTGGCTTGTCCGCTCGGAGCCTTCGTTGCTCGCCGCCCCAGCCGCACCAGCGCCTGCCGGTAAGTAATTCAGCGCGCTGAGTCGTTCGGCTTAGACTGGATGGGTTGCGTGAAGATCGCGCGATGGATGGCAGCTGGATAAGTCTCTCCAGGGCGTGCTTGTGCCCAAAGGATACGGTTCAGTTCATCTTCTGGTGCCAAGTCGTAGACGGCGAAATTCATCTGGCCGGATTCGAACCAGAAAGCGGATTTCTTGGTGTTCGTGGCCTGTAAATCAATCTTTGGGAGCAACGGCGTGTAGTCCGTCAGCGTCGGTATTTTCTGGAACGCATTAAACATCGGCGTCGCAGCGGCGTCGTATTGAGTCAACGGAGGCAGACCCAAGATGAGTTCGATCGTACGGATCATTCCCGCCTGGGTATAGAGCGTGCTATCTACGACACCCCGCTTGCAATAGGGGCTGATCACAAAACCAACCGTACGGTGCGCGTCGACATGGTCAGGCCCGTTCTGCGTATCATCTTCGATAACAAAAATTGCCATCTCCTTCCAGAACTTGCTGCGGCTGGCGGCTTCGACGATGCGCCCCAGGGCGAGGTCATTGCTGCCGACACAAGCTTCGGGGGTATTGGCGCCCAGCGAAGTTCCTTTGGTATGATCCTCCCCGAGCGACATGATGGTGAACTGCGGTAGGTCGTTATTTTTTTCGGCGGCATGTAAGTCGGCGATCCAGTTCTTCACCAAATCCATATCGCGGCCGGCCTTCCCTAAGGCTTTCCAGTTACCGCGATTTTCAGACGGCACCCGCTGCGCACCCTCACCGTAGTTGCGATAGCTGACGCCGTGACGACGGCAAAGATCCCAGAGATAACCGTTGGCGGGCGTCTCCATCTCGTCGTTGCCGAAAAGTTTGCCGTGGCCCGAGTAAGACATGATCCAAGAGCGTTGATTGAAGTCCGTCGCCATGGCCGCATCCGTCCAGCTGTGGCCATCGACGCTGACCTCACTGTTGCAATAGAGATTGTCGAGCAGGACGTAATCGCGGGCCAGCTGGTGATGGTTCGGCGTGACCTTCTCGCCGTACATCAGCAGATGTGTGTCGCCGTTGCCGATCGGTTTTCCTTTCGCATCCGTCATGTCGCTCATCACCTGATCATACGTCCGGTTTTCCTTGATGATATAAAGGACGTGCTTGATGGGACAAGGGTCGCCGACCTTGGCAGGGATTGCCGACTCGCTGGCCAGAGGTGCGTGGAAATATTGATCGGGATGGTAAGGTGAGTTCTTTCGGACTTGTGCGGTATAGGTCGCCATCTGCTTCGTGTCCGGTTTAGCGACGAAAGAAACCGAGCCCTCGAAAGTCTTTCCTGGGTGATCGAATAAAATCCCATTGTGCAATTTATTAGGGTTAGGGCTGTGGGCGGGATAACTTGCGCGCGACGTCAGCCCTTTCCCGTTGGAAACTAAAAGGAACTGATTATCAGGCGAGACGGCGACGGAAGTCGGATACCAGCCCGTGGGGATGAAGCCGTTCACGAGAGCGATTTTTTCGCCCCGATCTTGGGCTTCTTCGGTGAGATTGCCGGAAATATCGACGACCATGACCGCGTTATTGTCGGCGTTCACCACGAACAGTGTCTGGCCATCTGGTGAAAGGGCCACACCGCAGGGCGTGCTTCCTTCCGGAGATTGCGGATACAAGGAAGTGGCGATCACTTCACGGCTGCCTTCCCAAAGACGACGCGTCGGCCCTGCCGCCTCTCCCGCTTTCTCCAACTTTCCCGTCGTAATGACATGAACGGAATTATCTCCAGAACAGGCCACGAACAAACGGCCATCCGCCGCGACCACCATATCATTAGGGCGCAGGCCGACCGAAAGATCCCGCACGCGTTGTAATTTCTTGGTGTCAATCGCGCTTACGCTCCGACTACCCCAATTGCTCACGTAAAGATGGAGCCCATCGCCGCCGAACACGCAAGAATGGGGGTGCTGCCCGACGCTCACCGCCTTATCCAAGAGGAGCGACTCCGGCTTCAGTTGCCAGACTTCATGATTCCCTTCGTTGCAGACATAAACGATGCCGGTGTTCGGATGCACGGCGATGCCAGCCAAGAACATGTTCTTGGCGAGCGGATCAGGCTTCACCTCACGCTCCAGCGAAGCTTCGCCATGCTGGTAAGAGAAGACGTAGATGACTCCCGAGTCGCCGCCGCTGACATAGAACTTTTTGCCGTCGGGGCTAAATGCCAGACCGTTGAAAGTTTCCTTTAAAGGAATAAATTTTGTTTCGTGTTTAGCGCCAAGGCTGACGATGGAAATGCCGACTTTGTTATAACCGGCACAAACCGTCAGAACCGCTTCCTTATCCGGAGCGATGACCATCTTTAATCCCATATCGCCACTTGGCACGTGCGTCCCCGCCGGCGAAACGCCCCAGCCGTTAAAGAGCAGGCTCGCACTCGCCGCAAGCCCAGGTCGATTACGTACCGCGGAGCTGTTGACATCCTCTCCAGGATTGCGCGTCGGTAAGTTGAGTTGTGGCTCCGCCACCAAGGCCGTGGTAATTCCCGCGAGAACGAAGATGAGGCGACAACTAGAGATGATCATGGGAGGGGTGGGGAGATTAACCTTTAAACAAGGAGCGGAGGCAAATGGTTACTCGTGGGTTTGGTCGGGGTTCTTATTTCAAATCTGCTTGTAAAGGACCCCTCCCCCTTCAATCGTTTAAACCTTAGTTTAAGTAGCATAAACGAGCCAAAACCCGAACCCCAGGTGCCCACCCCATGAACGAAGACGTGCCGACACCTGAAGCTGCCGTGGTCGCCGAACGGCTCACTAAAAAATATGGCTCTTTGACGGCTATTGAAGATTTGAGTTTTACGGTCGCTCCCGGAGAAATCGTTGGTTTTTTAGGCCCGAACGGTGCTGGCAAGTCGACGACGATGCGTATTCTTTCTGGGACGATGTCCGGCACTTCAGGACGGGCCGCGATCTGGGGGGCATCCGTGGCGCTTGATCCCGTGGGAGCCAAACGCCACATGGCATACATGCCGGAAAACAACCCGCTACCGGAAGACCTTAGGGTTGAAGAATACCTGACACTCCGGGCACGCCTCAAAGATGTCGCCAACGACCGCGTCACGGAACGCGTCCAACGCGTGATGGAAGATTGCGATTTGGCCCGGCGTGCCGCCGGTCGTCTGATTGGGCAGCTTTCCAAAGGCTTCCGGCAGCGCGTAGGGATCGCCGATGCGCTCCTCGCCGAACCCAAGGTAGTCATCCTTGATGAACCGACCATCGGCCTGGACCCACATCAGATCTTAGGCATCCGGGATTTGATCCGTTCCCTCCGCGGTAAGATGGCCGTCTTGATTTCGAGTCATATCTTACACGAAGTCGAACAAGTCTGCGACAAGGTCGTCATCATCAATCGCGGACGACTGGTCGCCCAAGGTCGCACGGATGATCTACGCCGCGAACTGCTTCCTGAATCAAGCTTCAGCATCGTCACCCGCGCCAGCATCAGCGAACTTACCCTCGCCTGCCAACGCCTCGAGCCTGCCGCCGGGGTGGAGATGGTGTCGCAAAATGATGGCGCCATCCGTTATCGCGTCATTTTACCAGCCACCTCGCCCATTCGTGAAACCCTGGCAAGCGGACTCATCGCCGGCGGTTTGAATCTGCGGGAAATCTCGGAAGAGAAGTTTGGCCTCGAAGATATTTTCTTGGCTGCCACCCGGCGTTCACCCGCCGAAAATCGTCGTCCGTAATAGCATGCGACACTTTCGTACCCTACTCGCCCACGAACTCCGGTCCGCCCTGCTCTCTTGGAATACTTGGGCCGCGGGAGCGCTTTTCCTCGCCCTCATGGGTTCGATCCATTGGTTCGCGGTCCTGGAATCAAGCCGTTCGCCGCAAGACTGGACTCCGGTCGAAGCCACGTTCCGTCTTTTTTGGCTACCCCTGCTCTGTGTGCTCCCCCTGCTCACCATGCGGAGTTTCGCAGAAGAGCGGCGCTCGGGCACGCTCGCCGCGCTACTGACCACGCCGGCCAGCCCGGCCGCTGTCGTCTGGGCGAAATTTCTTTCCGTATGGGTGGTATGGATGGTCTTCTGGCTGCTCTTCACGATTTTCCCATTGTTGGTGGAAATTCAGTTAGGCACACCAGGCGACCATCGCCTCAGTGATCCGTCGATGCTTTGGGGAGGGATTTGTTTCGTCGCCATCAGCGGGCTGATGCACGCCGCTATCGGCATCCTTTGCAGCTGCGTCACGCGAAGCTCGGCCCTGGCGGCGTTGCTCGCTTTCATCAGCTTATTGGCGCTCACCGCGGCGGGTGGCGCGATGGAATCCTTGCCCGTCGAGAGTTGGGAGTGGTTGGGCTGGCTCAGAGAACCCGCCGCTCACCTTCGCACCTTCGCCCACTTGCAGGATTTCGCGAGCGGGATCCTGGATTCGCGGCCTATCATTCTCTACGCCACTGGGACTTTACTGTGCTTAGGATTGGCAAACCTCGCCATCGAGGGCCAAGAATAAGATGGCACCGATCCGCGATGATTTCAGCGCCGTGCGCCCGATTCGTCGGCTGAACCGCTTTACACAGGCGTTACTCGCCATCGCCCTGGCGCTGTTCGTCAATTACTTGGGCTCGCTGCCCGAATTCCGCTTCCGTCAAGACATCACCTCCGATCGTCGTCACTCGCTGGCCCCAGAGTCCATCGAAACCGTTCGCTCGGCCGGACGCCGTAGCCCGGTCGGCTTAGGCTTAAACAAAGGATGGGTGAAGGCTGTCGTCGTAACGAGCGATAACTCCGAAGTCGCCCAAGCCCTAAGGAACAAGCTGCTTAAGTTGCTGGATGCTTACGTCTTGGAGTCCGGCAAACAAGGACCAGCTTGGCTGAGCATCGAACTCGCCGGACTGGACCGGAACGCACCCCTCCTCTCCGAAATCGCAGCTCGGCATGGACCTCCCGAAGCGGGCGCCGCCCTCATCTTGACCTGTGGCGCACGAGCCAAATACATCAACTACCGTGAGCTTCTGACGGCAAACGCCGGTTTTCGCGGTGAAGAACTGATCACCTCGGCGCTCATCGAGGTCACGGAAGAAAAACCAGCGATCTGCTATGTCACGCGCGGTCACGGCGAACTTGGGGTCGATGATGCTTCGCCCGTCCGGGGGATGTCGCAATTTTCGCGCCAGCTCCGCAGCCGTAATTTCGAAGTCAAGACCCTCGATCTTGCCATCTCGGCAGAAGTGCCGCGCGATGCCGCCATGGTATTGATCCCTGGTCCGCTCACGCCGTTTTCGCCGGCCGAAAGCGGCCGCCTACGTTCTTATTTATATGAGCGCAATGGACGCGTCCTTGCACTCCTCGATCCCGGCCGGGAACACGGGCTCGAACCTGTGCTCACCGACTGGGCCATTTTCTCGCCTGACGCCGAACTACAGGAACCAGACCCTTCACGCCGCACAACCGACGGAGATATCGCGCTCCGCCGCCTTGACGAAAAGCCCCACCCGCTAACCAAAGTCTTAAAAGACCAAGACCTGCCTTTGATCGCTTCCCGACTTCGCCCCGCCCGCTTCGATGAAGGAAGCGCGCCCGACAGCACCCTGGGCGTATGGCAATTAATCTTCTCGTCCGATGCCGCCTGGGGTGAGACCGATCTCACGCGACGACCCGTAAAGTTTGACCCTGCCCGCGACCAACCCGGTCCGGTCTGTCTGGCCGCGGCCGCCGAGCGCGCGACCGGAATCCGTAAAGGTATCGGCGGAGCTGGCGGACGCCTAGTAGTCGTAGGTACGTCCGATATCGCCGCGAATGCCCGCCTCAACCGCGGAGGCAACCGAGCGTTCATGACCCAGTGCGCGGCATGGCTTTCCGACCGCGACCGGGCGATATCCCTCCCTTCGCGCTCAGTCGGCGAATATCAGGTAAATGCGACCGCCTCTGATTTCTGGAGCCTGGCGCTCCGATTTATCAGCGTTCCGCTTCTTGTCCTCGCACTCGGGCTTGCGGTTTCCGTCTGGCGTCGCAGAAGTTAACATCCTTATGCGGTTCTCCCGCACTACGCTCATCCTTCTCGTCGCCAACCTGGTCGCATTCGGCTTGGTCTGGAAGGCTACCTATCGCCATACGGCGGCCAACGTGAGTCAACAACTGCTCTTTCCGGCGACACCGGCCAAGGTCATCTTGACCGACGGGGCCGACCGCCTGGTGCTCGAGAAACGCAGTTCGCTTTGGCATATCAGCGAACCCTTTGATTGGCTGGCGAACAGCTGGGCGGTTCAGCGTCTACTCGATGAGCTGCACGATTGTCGGACCGAGACCAGCTTCTTGGCTGCCGAGTCAAAGGCCAACGGCTCATCGCTCGAAGCGTACGGCTTAGCCAAGCCACGCTGGACACTCAAGGTCACGAGCGAAACCGGCACCACGACAGAAGTAAAAATCGGGCAACAATCGTCGACGAAGAATGTTTTTCTTTTAACGGAAGACGGTCAGCGGATTATCCCCCTCCGCGAATCCATGAGTGCCGCCCTCGAAGCGAAGCCGGAGACCTATCGCGTCGACAAAATATTTGAAGTGGCGGATTTCGAAGCCCGCGCCGTCTCGGTGCGCCTCCGTAAGACGGAAGAAGGCGAAATCACAACCTCGCTCACCAGCGAATCGCGCCCGCGCCCCGGTCGGCGCACCCAACTACCGGAGTGGCGCTTCGAAGCCCCGTACGATTTCTTGGCGGACGCCGACGCGACAACGAAGGCGGTTTCCGACTTAGCGAATCTGCGGGCCGTCAAGTTCCTCCCGCTCAGCGAAGAGGTCTCCGGCCTGAGTAGCCCCTCCTTTCGCCTGGCGCTCGAAGGCAATTCCCGTCGCCAAGTTCTCCTCGTGGGCAAATCCGTTGCTGGCTTTCCCAACCTTGTTTGTGCCAAGTTGGAGGACAATGTCGCGACCTTCACCATCGAAGCCCGCAGCCTGACCGATTGGCTTCGGCCGCGCGAAGCCTTAGCGGCCACCAAGCCCATTGATTTCGAGCCAGCACTCGTCACCGGATTCACCATCACCTCCGCCGGTCGTTCCATCACGCTGCATCGACTCGATAGCGCCAGCGGCGACTCTCGTTGGGAAATTCCGTTGGCCCCAGGCTCGACGGCAACCAAGCGCCGCGAAGCTGACGTCCGCATCGTGAATCACTTCCTCGATGCGTTGAGTCAATTAAGAGCTACCCGCCGAAAGGCACCCGAAGGCGGCGCCATCACGCTCCCTTCGATCGTGACCCTCTCGACCTCGACGGCCTTGATGCAGACGGTCGAATTAGAATTCGGTTCAGAAAAAATCGTCGTAGGGTTTTCCGATGATCCAGAAAACGGCGGAGCCACGCGCTTGGTTTACGCCAAAGGCTCACCGCTTGGCGCCATCTGTGACGTATCGCTTCTCAGCAACGGGCAACAAAATGTCGAGCCGCAGGCTTGGCGTAACCGTATCGTCGCTGAATTACCCCAAGGGGCCAAGGTAAGCGGACTACGGATTACCGACCGAACCGACGGTAAAGTCCTAGGCGAAGCCCGGCTCCGGCCGGACGGCAACTGGACAGGCAGCGGACGACTGGAGCCGGCGACCGCCCGACGTCTCGCCACCGGCATGAGCGAAGTCAAGGCGACGGAGTTTCCTGCCCGACAAAACGCTGCACCAGATTGGAAATACGAACTGCGGATTACGGACCAAGCCGCCACGGGCGCCACCGCGGCGAGCGAAACTTTCCGCACCTACCTTTGCGCCGCACCTCTCACGCCGCGCTCCGTCTTGCTCCGGGACGAAACGGACGGGGACGACTTCCTGTTGGAAACAACTTTAGCTGAAATCCTTACTCCCCTTCTGGAAACAGCGGGGCGATGAAAGCCAAGGCCTCCAGTTTCACGTTTTGGAAGTTTTGCCGGCGTCTTATCACGACCGCCTTAATCCTGCTTCTTCCCTGCCAACTCGCGCTCCTGTGGGTCGCGCGCCTCGACCAACCCGTCAGGTTGCCTGAGTTCGCCGCGGACTTACTCTCTGATGCGCTCGCTCGGCGGGGAATCCGCCTGCAGGCCCGTTCCCTTTGGCTCCTGCCTGACCGATCCTTGGCCGCCGATGACCTCTCGGTGGAAATCGAAGGCCTGACCGGGTCGATCTTTACCGCCGAACGACTCGAAGTCGGGCTTGATCTGATTCAGCTATCAGTGGGCCAGGTAAATCCGACGCGACTTCGCCTGCAGGCCGGAAAAATCTGGTGCCCGGCATCGGTCGCGCAAAATGGCCAACGCCGCGCCCTCGTCGAAGACCTTTACTGTAACTTCAGCAAGGAGGGCCAATGGATCATGCTGCCAGCGCTTCAAGCCAGAGCCAATAAACTCCGTGTCCACGTAAGCGGCGAGTTACCCGCTGGAATTTTTCGAGAACTAGCGGAAGTCCGAGAGGCTCAACCCGGCGTGACCGTCCTTTCCCAAGTCGTGAGCGCATTGAGCCGACTTGAACAGGGTTTAGCCGTCACTGAAAAATCTTCGGGCGTCTCTTTGAATGTCATCGCCCGCGGCGAAGCCAACGGCGGGGCGGCGCTTGATTTCCAAAGCTTATTAGGCGCCCGTTGGGTTGAGCCTGGCTACGGACTGATTGAGACCCGCGACCTCCAAGCCCACGGGCAGATACATCTGGATGCGTCCGGCCGCTTGAAAAAATGGGAAGTTAACGGAAACATCCAGAACGCAACCTTGGGGAAATACTCTGCCCGACGTCTTGGCGTTCGGCTCACGGGCGGGAGCACGTGGAATGAAGCCATCGGCTCTGTCAGCGCCTATGAGTCTTCGGTCGCCGGTTTTCCGACCTTCCAGCTGCAGGTCAAACTGGGACACGGCCAAACCGCACCTTTTTCTCCGCTGCTTGATTTCAACCTCTCCACCGGAACCTCTCAGGCCCAGGGCACAATCCAGATCAAGCCGCACGGCAATTACCTCGTTGAAGTTCGCCACGCCAATATCGACGCCAAAGAGCTCCAGGAGTTATCCATCGTCCGGCCGATACTTCGCCCGCTCCAAGTTAGTCTGGGTGATTCCATCTTACTCGACCAAACCACCCTGCACTTGAACGCCTTGGGCGAAGTCCAGACCGCCGGAGGGCGCCTAGCCATGAGTGGCCTGAACGCCCTAGGAATTTCGTCGAACACGATCGCACCGCACCAAAACCTGCCGCTCGCCGGATATTTTAATTATCAAGCCGACCGCTCGCCGTTCCCGCTTAAATTAAAAGAGCTCCGCTTCGCCTCGATCCGCGGCGAAGCGGATTGCAGCCTTTTGCCCGGCGGACCGTTCGTGCTTAATTTATCCGGCGAAATCGCGCCAGGTTCCCTGGATCGGATCTTAGGTAACTGGTGGATAGGGCTCTGGAAACTTTTCCCGCGTTACGAAAACCCGCGGGCGGTAATCTTTGTGGAAAGCCATTGGGGGGCTCCGACCGGAATCACCCAAGGCCGGGTTGAATTAAAAAACTTCATATTCCTTGGGGCGCCTTTCCGTTCCGCGACCGTCAGCATCGACGCGAATGCGCAAAAAACCTTCATCGGCTTGCATCAGCTCGCGGGCGGCTCAGAAGCAAAAGACGGACAAGTCGATGGAACCGCGATTTGGGATTGGTCTAAGAAAGGCCCCTTGGCTGGGCCGACGATTCAGCTCCATGGCGATCTTCAGCCCTGGATTGCCGCCCAATGTGGTAATCCGGAATTAGGCCAAAGCTTGAAAGGCTTAGCCCTGCCAGCCGGGCATGAATTCCACTTAGAAATCACCCCCGGATCTCCCAGTCCCAACGTTCGGGCCAAAGTCAGCAGCGCGGGCGATTTTACCGCCTGGGGCATTCCCAGCCGTAATCTCTCCTTGGCCATAGAAACCCAGGGCAAGGTCCTTAAGGTTGAGACGACTCTTGAGTTGGCCGGGGGCAAGACGGCCCTAAGCCTCTTCGGCGACCCCCTGCATCAAAGCGATTTTGTCTTATCCTTGCAGGGCTGCGACCCGATGGAGCTGGGAAAGATTATTAGCCTAATGGAGCCGGCAACGGGTCAAAGCATGAAGGCGCCAACCGTGGTCGCTATTCCGAAGTCCTCGGGCGCAACCCTCGACCTAAACCTTACCGGAAAGATTAATCTCCAAAATCCTCGACTGCTTCGAGGCCTGGGGGATTTTCGTCTACACAACCCAGAATTACGTAAAGTCCGTATTTTAGGGGGCATTTCACGTGTTTTAGAGGTCTTTGGCGTTGATGCCACCACCTACGGCCTCACCGATGCCAAAGGGCAATTAGGCTGCCTCGACGGCACCGCCTATTTCCCGGACCTCGTTATTTCCGGCCCCCAAGCACGCTTGGCTATGGTCGGCGAAATCAACCTGCTAAAATCCACCGTTAACTTTGAAGGCGATTTCTCACTTCCCCGCCAAGAGGGTTTTGCTCTCAAGGATCTGCTTAACCTAAACCGAACGTTGGTCGGCCTGACCAAAATTAGGGTAAAAGGGCCTATTTTAGAGCCAGACACCAGTGCCATACCTGAGCTGAAAGACATTATTAAGTCTCAGAAGGACAATGAGTTAGGTAAGATACCGCGTAGTATTTTGGAATGAGGGGTTGATTTACCCCCCCGTTACCCTGTATCAGAAAGGCCTAACCCCCTCACGGAGGATACACCCTTGGACCTCAATAAGATCAAACAAGTCGTGGATTTAATGAAGAAGTCGGACCTTTCCGAATTCGAAATCCAAGACCAAGAATTCAAACTCCGCATCAAGCGCGACGTCCCCGGACGGGTGGCTTCGGCGGCCTCAACAGCCCCCGCGCCTGCCCCTGTGGCAGCCGCCCCTGCC
>DKND01000041.1 GCA_002470605.1 Opitutia bacterium UBA7397 | reverse complement strand
CTCCCGGCGAACGAGCGCCCGTTGGTGCGTCACCAGATCCGATTGGCGAAGGCCAAGGCGAAGCTCGAGATGCTGGATGTCGCTGGCGCCATCGAAGACCTTACCTTGTTGCTGCGAAATGCCGCCGAGATTCATGGTCAGGACGTGCCCATCACCCGGGCGATCCGCGAGACTTTGGGGAAAGCCTATTATTACGCGACCACTCTGCTCAAGACCAACGGGGCGACGGAGGACGAATGGCGGCCCTTTGCCGAACGCACCCGCCAGATTTTCCGTTACTTGGCCGAACACCAAGACACCGGCGCGCTTGCCCAATACGAGCAAAGGGTAGAAACCGAATTTAACAAAGCCATCCAACATCGAAACCCATGAGAACCTTTTTCCCGCTTGCATTGCTCGGCCTCAGTCTGGTCGCGGCGAGTTCGATGGCTGCACCGGCCACTTCATCTGCGGGAGTCGAAGGAGTCGCTGGCGTCAAGCAAGAGGGCGCCGCCCAAGTGAAACCGGTTGAAAATGGCAGTATCGCCGTACCCCCTCCGAAAGCCCAAGGCGTGGAAAAAATCGATGGAGTCGAGACCGTCAAAGGCGTGAAGGCCGCCGGTGATGCGACCCCGCCGCCAGCGCCGGTCGCACATCCGGCTACCCCGGTGGCTGGGCCGGGCAGTAACGCCGCCATCCCTCCGCCCAAGGCCAAAGGGGTCGAAAAGATCGAAGGGGTTGAAGCCGCGGAGGGAGTGAAAGGACCTGGACATGCGGCAGGCGTGCCGCCTCCCGATGCCAAAGCCGTCGCACCGCCGGCGCCGGGAATGAAGCCGCTACCGCCACCCGGCAAGGCCGGCAGCGGCGCTTCGGTGCGGCCGGTCGACGGCGTCGCCGGGATCGATGGCGAAAAACTCAAGAATCTGGAAGCCGCTCTGAAGGTGCAGCATGTCGGCAAGGGCGTCGGCGAAGCCCATAAGGCCAAGGCCGCCGCCGGGCTTCTGACCGTGCCGGTACCGGCGCCGAAGGCTGGCCCCAAGAACGACGGACGCGACTTGCTGCAGAACTTCGATAAAATCCCCGACAACGGCTCCTGAATCGTCCTCACCCATTTAACTTATGAAAAAAATATTTTCCCGATGGTCCCTCAGCTTCCTCGCGCTCGCCTGGGGCATGCTCGCCGGCGCGCAGACGCCGTCCACCGAAGCTTTGGACGCCAAGGAGCTCAAGCAGTACGAGAAACTGCTGAACCATAAGTTCACCCGCGACCACAACGATCTCTTCAGCGCGTTGGAGCACGCCAACAAAGCGGAACAGGCCGCCGCCGCCGACCTGCGGTTCATTTCATATTTTCGTTTGAGCGAGTGGGGTAAGGTGCGTTCGGAGTTCGCCAAGCTGCCACCTGAACTGGCTCGCGGAATCTACGATAAGATATTGAACGACCTGGCCGATCGGCAGAAAAGCAATCTCCGGCTCGAAGACGTGCTCGCCTTGGCCGATGCGGTGCCCGGCGAACTGACTGATGACGAGCTGCGGAAGGTCGGTGAAATCTTAGGCCTGATCGTGCCGGCCAATGAGACCTATTGGCTGGCCGACCGCTTGCGGGCGGGTACCGAGCGATTGGGCGGGACGGATCCGGCTAAGCGTTTACTGACCGGTCGGGTCTTGTTGGCCGGCGGTTTTCGGGAACTGGCCCGCACTTATTGGCCGGCAGCAAGCAAGCTTGAGGAAATCAAGGATGAAGGACTACGCAATGAAGTGGCCGCTTTTCTCGCTGCCGAACAGGCGAACGAATCGGTGCAGCGTGAGCAGGTCCAGAAGGTCTGGGACGAAGGCCTGCGGGTTTTGAGCCAGGGCAAGGTGAATGATTGGGAGAAGACCAAGGCCGGCAATGCGATGGCTCGCGTGATGATGCAGGTCGCGCCGGGCACAATCGCCCCGGCCTTTGCGGCGCTCCTGAAGGATAATCCGGACAGCGCCGTCCGGCTCGTCAGCGGCATCGAACGCAAGATTCAGAATGACGCGCACGGCGAAGTCGCGCAACGCACCGAAAATCTCCGAGCGCAGCTAACTTTGGCGAACCTGATCGCCGCGCAGACCGACCTCAAGACCTCGCCGTGGAGCCAATTGGTTCAGTTGATGGCCGAATATTGGATGAGCGAAGCTGAGAATACTTTCACGATGAAGGGTAACAATGTCCGGGCCCGTTCGCGTTCGGTCCGGGCGATTGACGCCGAGGACCTCTTGGATGCCGTGCCGACCGGCAAGTGGCTCGATTCTTTGCCGCCTGATTTGCGCGACCGTTTTGATGCGAGTTTAGCGAAGGCGATTTTGGCGAGCGCGAACTTCGAAATTGCGGCCGACCGTATCATCGATCTCAGCAAACGTCATCCGCAGACGGGAGTGGCGTTGGCCGAAGATTTCCTCGCTTCGTGGGCTCAGGCTCATAACCCGCAATTACCGGAGGAAATGCGCAAGAAGTTCGGCCTGCCCGAAGATGCGCGCATCCCGATCACCCCCATCATGATGGAGCGCAATATCGATAGCTTGGCGCGCATGATGGCGCTCTTCCGCGAGGCGAAGATCGCTCCGCGGGATTACGCCAAAGTCGTCAACGCTTTCGATGTCACTTACAGCAATGCCGAAGCGTATCGTGATACGCACATCGAAAAAGTGTTCGGACCCATCCCGCAACTCGATGAAGAAGTCTTCTTCCTGCTGGTCAACCGGATGCATTCCAATCTGGCGGACCGTTGGCGCAAGATGGATGTGCAACGTACGAGCCTGACCCGTCGCACGGAGTTCGAAACTTACGAGATGGTGCGTGAAGGGTATGCGACTAACCTGCGGATGATTGATAGTTGGATGGTCGGTAAGACCGAGGCTTCGCGGGCGCTTACTTTAGCGGGAGTGCTGCTGACGGAGTGGGGGGATTTCGAGTCGATGCAGGAACTCGTTGCTACGGACCCGCAGAAGCGCGTGGTCACCTATAAGGAAAAGAACCTCCTCGCTCAGGATTATTTCCAGCGGGCCGCCGAAGCATACGGCCGCGAAATGCTCAAACTCAGTCCCTCGGAATACACCATCGAGGTTTACATCACCTGGTTCCAGTGCTTGCTGGGTCTCGGACCAAGCGGCCAGGTCAATCTCAACAAGACGATCAATCGTGCCGGCTTGGCAAAGATCCGTGCCAGCATCCTGGCCTTGCCCGGGAAGGCCGCCTCGGCGCATATGAACTTACTCGCCAAGACCTTGAACGCGCGGCTCACCGATGAGAACTATCCGTTGCATGAGGATCTGAAGTATCGTTACCTAGCTAGCACCTTGGTCGTCACGAAGGACGATCCTTTCACGATGGGTTTACAGAAGAAGGCCGCGTATTTTGATGAGCTCTTGAGTGAGATCAGATTGCAGACCCGGATCGACGGGCCGAATACCATCGGTATCGGGCAAGAATTCGGAATCGTCATCAGCGTCGTACACACTGAGGCGATGGGACGGGTGGCGCGCTTTGGCCAATACCTCAGTAATGACCCCGCGGTGATCGCGGCCAAGGGTAAGCGCCGGGCTACCATCAACAAGAAGGTGCGGGAAACCCAAGGCCCGCGTGATGAGTTCGAGCAAAGCCTCACGGAGACCTTGACGCCGTTCTTCGATGTCAAAACGATTATTTTTTCGACTCCGGAAGTAAAAGCCCGACCGACGGCCCGCATCGGCTGGGAAGAGACCGTCTTGGCCTACGCGTTAGTGCGAGCCAAGGACGCGAGCGTGGATAAGGTCCCACCAGTCCAATTGGAATTGAAGTTCATCGACCTCAGCGGCCCGGTTACGATCCCTGCGACATCGGCGGAAACCTTGATCAAAATGGTGGCGACGCCGATGCCCGCACGTCCGGCGACCAAGGTGGAGATCACCGAGACCTTCGATACCCGTCAGTTTCCTATTAATGGCGGATTAACTTTAGAAATCAAAGCGACCGCGAACGGGCTCGTACCCGAGCTGGATGATCTCCTTGATTTGGCTGCGTTCAAGCAAGGCGTAGAGATTCGTCAGATCAGCCCGCACGAGGGCTTGCAGTTGAAAGAACTGAACACCTGGGGCGAAGCTGTAGCGCCGCGTTCGGAGCGCTTATGGACGCTGGCCTTGAATGGTGACCCAATCCGGGCGGCAGACCGGCCGGCTGATATATCTTTACCGGCCGCCAAATCGAAAGATTTCTTGGTGCAACCGCAGACCTACAAGGACCTTGATCTGGTTCCGTTGCCTGGGCTATCTGTTCGCGTTGATCGCGTGGCAGCGGTGCCGGGGGCGGTCCTTCTGGCGCCCGGCCTTCGTCCGATATGGTGGTTGGGCGTGGGGGGAGTAATTGTGGTCGGGTTGGGAGGATTGCTTTTTCTGCTCTTACGCGCGCGTCGCACCGCGGAAATTCCGGCCCCTCGGGCGCGTGATGTCTTTAAGATGCCGACGGAAGTGGATGCCTTCGCCGTGGTGGCCTTATTGCGCCGCCTGGGTGCGAGTCCGCTCGTCCGCTTGAATGCGGCCCAGCAATCCGAACTGACGTCCGAAGTGGAACGGCTACAGCAAGTCTGCTTTGGCGGCTCGGGCCAATCGCTATCCGAAGCCGAACTCCGGCGCGTCGTCGACAAATGGCTCCGCGTGATCCGCTAATTTTAAAATATTAATCTAACACCTATTCCTATGTCATCTCATTCCCATCCGGTTCCTCCAGCCGCGACCAAGTCCGCCCAAGAATTTGTGGGCGCCGTGCGCGAGCGCGTGGCCAAAGTAGTCGTCGGCCAAGACGTCGTCGTCGAACGCGTCATGATTGCCATGCTTACGGGAGGGCATCTGCTGCTCCAAGGCATGCCTGGACTCGCGAAGACCTTGCTCGTCAACACCGTCGCCAAGGCAATCAACCTCGATTTCAAACGAATCCAATTCACGGTCGACATGTTGCCGTCCGACATCATTGGCTCGGAGGTCATCGACCAGAAAACGGGCGATTTTCGAATTCATAAGGGGCCAGTTTTCACCAACTTGCTCTTGGCCGATGAAATCAACCGGGCTGCGCCCAAGGTCCAGGGAGCGATGTTGGAAGCGATGCAGGAGCGGAAGGTGACGATTGGAGGCCAGAGCATGAAATTGCCGACGCCTTTCCTGGTGATCGCGACGCAGAACCCCGTCGAGAATTCCGGAACGTTCGAATTACCTGAGG
>DKND01000006.1:24975-27386 GCA_002470605.1 Opitutia bacterium UBA7397 | reverse complement strand
AGCATGAAGCATCCGCCGCCAATACCGGAATTATGACTGTCGACGACGCCAAGCACCAAGCCTGTCACCACGGCCGCATCTACCGCGTTGCCACCCTGCCGCATCGCCTCGACGCCAGCCTCGCTGGCCAGGTGATGCACCGCGGCGACCATGCCTTGGCGGTATTCATCTGCCGCCTGGACGCCGAGGGCCAGCAGCATGAGTACGAATAGGAGCAGACGCTTCATCCGCTCATCTTAGTCCGCCCCACCACTTCTGCAATACTGAGGCTGAGGCTTCTCACCCCTCACTGCCGGTGCCTCGGCGTGGCTGATTGGTCGCTATGCCATCGTGCAAATGGACCCTGAGCCGAGATGGAAGCAAACCTTGTGAATCCGGCGACGGCTGATACGCCTATCGGCTCGCCTTGAAAACCACCCTCATCCTTTTCTCCGCCCTGTCCTTTCTGGGCTATGGCTTGGGCTGTTTCTTTTCGGACTACCTGAAGGGCGAATTTCGACGTTACCATCTCGGCGCGCAATGCCGGCTGGTCGGCATCCTGCAATGCGCGGCGGCCATGGGTCTGGTCGCAGGCATCTTCATTCCTGGAATCGGCCAAGCCGCCGCAGCCGGATTGGCCTTGATGATGCTGGTCGCCCTCGGCGTCCGCATCCGGATCGACGACAGCATCGTCCAGATGCTGCCGGCAATCGGCTACCTGCTGCTCAACGGCTATCTCGGCGTCGCCGGCTTCTGAGCCGAGCTCAGAGCAGCACGATGCCCACGCACATAGCCAGGACGGCGAGCGAAGGCGCGGACTTGATCGCCGTATCCTTGACCTTCAGGTGCATGACGAAGGCCACGACCATCAGGGCGCCGAGCGCGTAGGCCACCAGGTGGCCGATGCCGGGGAGCCAGAGCGAGACCAGCAGCGCCAACGCCAGCCCGACCTTGCAGACGCCCACCAGTCCGTAGACGAAGGAGGACAGGCCGTAGACGGCGAACTCCTCGCGGAGCGTCTGCGCAGCCTGTCCGCGGTAGGCCGTGCGCTTATCGCGTCGCAGCACCCAGACATTGAGGATGCCGAGCGCGACGACGAGTTTGAGCGCGATGAGGAGATATTCCATGAAAGATGGTCGGCGAACCGACGAGTTGATTGATACGCCAGCTCCGCTCCCACCGCCACCTTAATCCCCACACCTATCCTCGCAGCCAACCGCCACCCGAAACACTGCCTCCGCTTCGTAGCCGTTCACCCTACCAGCAGTTACCCGTTATTTTACAACTCAAGGGGAGACCGGAAACCGGAATAAATGCTTTGGTCCCATGTCCCTTACTCAGGTCCCAATACTGCTCCCTTTGAGTGCTGACTCGTTCTGGTCCACTGAGCCTCTGGGCCTCCGAGCCTCTGCCTCCGGCTCCCTGGCCAACCAGCCCACCGGTCAACGGATCAAGTAACGCCGCACCTTTACACCCATTTGCGCTTTCTCCCTTCCGACTTAGATTCTGACTCATGCCCAAGCCGGACAAGAACGACATCGACCGTCTCAGCCGCGGCGAATCGACCCGCGGGAAGATCGGTAACCGCGGCGTCGGGCATCGGTTGACCCAGAAAGAGCGGATCCTCTTCGAAGCCGCCAAGCGACAAGGCTTCCTCAAGATCCCCGTCGCCGGCATCCGCAAGAACGTCATCAACATCTACCGACTCTGGTGCCAAGCCTCGGATCGCGAGTTCATCACCCGCTGAGCGGCATAATGGGGTCAGACCCCATTAATAGGGTCTGACCCTATTATGATTCCCCCCCGCCTTCGCAGCTCTCCTGATATGACATCGCATCCCTACCTTATTTCTTCTTTTTGCCGCCGCCTTGGCCGCCTTTGCCGCCGCCGCGTTGTTCCTTGGCGTTGGGGTCGTAGGCTTCGTTCTTCTTGTCGGCGAGGAAGGCGCCGGTGTCCTTCTGCCAGGCGAGGAGGAGCTTCTTGAGTTCCTCGACCTTGGCGGGGTCGCTCTTGGCGAGGTCGTGCTCTTCGCTGGGGTCCTTCTTCACGTTATAGAGCTCGAAGGTGGGGCCGGCGAACTTCTGGATGAGCTTGTAGTCGCCCGCGCGCAGGAGGCTCATGGGCTCGCCCTTGCCGATGTAGCACGGAAAGTGCCAATAGATAGCCGGGCGATTGAGTGCGGCGCCGGTGGTAACCTGCTTGAAGAGGCTGATGCCGTCCATGGGCTGATCCTTCGGTAACGGCACGTGCAGCGCCTCGTGGATGGTGGCTGCGAAGTCCATGCTCAACACCGGCTCGTCGTAGGTCTTGCCGGCGGGGATCACACCAGGCCAACGGATCGCGCCGGGGACGCGAAGTCCGCCTTCATAAAGGAGCCCCTTGCTGCCACGGAGAGGATTGACGACGTACGGCAGGCCGCCGTTGTCGGACGT
>DKND01000006.1:8440-24943 GCA_002470605.1 Opitutia bacterium UBA7397 | reverse complement strand
GCGGCCTCGCAGGTCGCGGCATACTCAGGCGTGATGCCCTTATCGAGACCAGTGGGGATCTTCTTCTTATACTTGGCGAGGAGCTCGGGCTTCGGGTCGAACGGCTCGTGCACGGAGTGATCGGGGAAGTAGAGGAAGAAGGGTTTGTCCTTGTTCTTCTCGATCCAGGCGACGGCGTCGTCGCACAGCGCGTCGGAGAGATATTTGCCCTTGGCGTTACGGTAGGCATCCTTTTCGAAATCGAAATCATCGGGGCGGTGGTAGATGTCGAACCCCTGGCCGGTCGGATTCCCGGGGGCGCCGTTGCGGCCGCGGCCGAGATTCCACATCCCGATGAGCGCCGTAGCGTAGCCCTTGGCCTTAAGCGATTCGGCGATCGTGACGGTCTTATCCGGGATCTCATCATTACCCTTCGTGGACATCACCTTCATGTGCGCCTGGCCCGGGGCGTAGCGGTCGTCGACGACCGTATAGACGCCATGACGCGACGTGTATTGTCCCGTGAGGAGACATGCGCGGGTCGGCGCGCAGTTCGGGGCGCTGGCGTAGCACTGCGAGAAGATCGCGCCTTCGCGGGCGAGCTTGTCGATGTTCGGCGTCTCGATGTATTTGTTGCCGACGAAGCCGGGGTCACGCCAGCCCATGTCATCGATGAGGATGAGGACGACGTTGGGTTGTTTCGCGCCGAGGTATGAAGGCGCGAAACAAAGAGTCAGCGCAAAGGCGCAAAGGTGCAAACCGGCGCGGAGCGCCTGTGCGAAAGTGGAGCGAAGGAGAGGCATGGGGAATGAATTTCGTTTCGGGTGGCGGGTGGCGGGCTCAGGTGGCGGGTAGCGGGAGTTAAGGTGGGTGGGGTTATGAGGTAGGGTCAGGCGGTGCGGGCCTTCACTTCGTAGGCGTGCGCGATCATGCCGTGCTTGGTGGCGGAGGTCTCGTCCTTGGGGAGGAAGCAGCGGACGTATTCGACCTTGGCGGACGCGGGGGTGACGCTGACACGCATGTAGCCGGCGCTCGGCAACTTCTTGCCGGAGGCATAGCGATCTTCGTTATAGGCGATGTAGCCGTGGTCCGAAGGCATCGGGAGTTCCTGATAGATGATTCCGTCCTTCTCCTGCTGGCAGTAGAGGTGGTCGTGGCCTTGGAAGAAGACGCTGACCTTGTGCTTCACCATCAGCTGATGGATCGGGAGTTCCCAGCCCGGGCGCTTCTCCTTGAAGGTGCCTTCGCCCTTCTTGCCTTGGCCGCCCCATTCGTAGAGATCCGCCTCGTCGACACCGCCGCGGCCGGAGCCGAGCACGTGGTGGGCGAAGACGAACTTATGCTTCGCCTTGCTGGTCTCGAGCGTGTGCTTGAGCCACTTATACTGGGCGTCGCCGATGGTGATGCCCCACCAGTCGCGGTTCTTCTTGTCGTCGCCGCCCTTCTCGCCCTTGCCGCCCTTTCCGCCGAAGCCGCTGTCGACGAGCGCCGGCGAGTGCCAGTAGTTGTCGAGCAGGACGAAGAGCGCGTCGCCCCAGGTCCAGGAGGTATAGCTCTTCAGCGGGCCGATGTCCTTGAAGGGCTCGACCGGGCCGGTGTAGATGCCTTCGTTGCCCGGGGTCGGGTAGAGCGAGTTGCGGGCCTTCTGCACGCCGATGGCGACGTCGCGACGTTCGTCCTTCTGCGAGAAGTTGAAGAGCGAACCCTGTTCGTGGTTGCCGTTCATCAGGAAGACCTGGCCGACCGAACCGACGAGGCCGAGGAACGGCCGCTGCAAAAGGTACGGGATCTGGCAGTTGGCATCCGAAATCGTCCGCACTTTCTCGATGGAAAAATCGTCGCCGATGCAGATATGGAAGTCGGGCTTATCAGCCGCCGCGGTGACGAGCGTCCGCGCGTAGAGGTCCGGATGACTCGACTGCGGCCGCTCCGGGTGAGAGTCGCCTTGGATCGTGAAGACGAAGGAAGAGCCCGGGGTGCGCTGCGTCGCAAAGCGGGCCTCGGTCCGCTGGGTAAAACTGCCAGCTCCGGGCTTGCGATGGTTTAATCGGTAAAAATATTCCGTGTTCGGAGCCAAGCCATCGATCACGATTTCCGTAGCCTTACCGGCGGCGAGTAACGTCACCGCCGTTTTCTTCACGTACTTGCCCTTCGCCGTCCCGATTTCGAGAAAAGCTTCGGTTGCCTCTTTGGGCACTAAACTCGCCGTGATGGCTTTGTCCGTGGCACGCCCGAAGATCAGTGAGACCTTCGCGAATTCGGCCAGTGACTCTGGCAACACGTACTCCCCTTGGAACGAAGGTCCACGGGCTTTCGACGAATCGTCGCCGCCGCCCTTGCCCCCTTTGCCGCCTTTACCCTTCTTCTCCTGCGCCGAAAGCGGCGAAGACAAAAGCGTCCAGCCAAACGTCGCCGCCATCAGGCCGAGAAACTCGCGCCGCACGAGACCGGAAAATTCTACAACGGGTCGGTAGAACGGATTAAGGCGTTCGCCTTTGGTTTCGGAAGATGATTCGGTCAGGCTCATGGGGTTATTCATAGATGCAACCCCACGGCTCAAAGACAAGTTTCACGCATCGTGATTCTAGGCGTTTTATTTTCTTAATCTCATCTTAAGATTAGCTCGATACGGTGCGCTTTCGCCAGCGTATCGGTTTTATTTTAGCAACGCGCATGCCCGAATTAATCCGCAAGCATTACCCACACTTTGCTGACCGCTCGAAAACGGATTTTAGCTTAATCGCTTCAGTTCACCCGTGCTATCGCCAAACTGAACGTCGCGGATGTCCATGCGGTTTAACATGCTGACCCAGAGATTATTGATCGGCGTCTCCTTCTGGTACACGATATGCCGACCCTGCCGGATGGTGCCGCAACCCCGACCCGCAAGCAAGACGGGCAAGTCATCGTGATTATGTCGGTCGCCATCGCCGTTACCGCTACCGTAGACGATCATCGAATGGTCCAGCAGGTTGCCATCCCCTTCCTTCACCGATTTCAACCGAGTCAGGAAATACGCTAGGTGGGTCGAGTGGAATTTATTGATATCCTGGATCTTCGACAGCTTTGTGGTATCGTTGCCGTGGTGCGAAAGGTTGTGGTGCCCTTCGCGGACATTGATAAAGGGGTATGATCGGTTGCTACCTTCGTTCGCGAAGACAAACGAACAGATGCGGGTGGTGTCCGTTTGGAACGCCAACACGACCAAGTCCGCCAGGAGCTTAAGGTGCTCGGCATAGCTTTCTGGAATACCTTTTGGCATACGGACACCAGGCGGAAGCTGGGGCTTGCCCATCGTCCCTGATTTCTGGATGCGCAATTCAAGCTCCCGTACCGCCGTAAAATATTCGTCGAGCTTCCGCTGGTCTTGGACACCCAGCCGGATGTTAAGTTCTCGGAAGTCATCACGCACCGCATCGAGCACGCTCTTTCGCTGCGTCTCTCGCTGGGCACGCTCGATGGTCGTACCGGAACCGAAAAGCCGCTCAAAGATTAAGGCAGGATTCACTTCTTTGGGCATCGGCTGCGAAGCGGAACGCCAAGAAAGATTAGATTCGTAGATGCAGCTGTAACCCGAGTCGCAACCGCCCGCGAGTTTACTGGCGTCGGCACCGATTTCCAGCGAAGCCAAGCGGGTACGATCGCCCATGCGCGAAGCGGCCAGCTGGTCGGCGGAGATGCCTACACGGATATTCGCGCCGTCGGTCTTCCGCGGCTGTGCTCCGGTTAAATAAGCGCTCATCGCCCGGGCGTGGTCGCCGCCGCCGTCGCCATGCGAACGAGCCTTATCGGCGGTCAAACCAGTCAGGATCGAAAAATCGCTCTTCAAGTCTGCCAAGGGCTCGAGAATCGGAGGCAGTTTGGAGGGCAGCACGCCATCGGAGATGGCAGACCGATTGACGCGCCAGCCGTCCATGTTCACGCCGTTAGGCACATAAATATAGGCCATGCGATTAGGCGCGGCCTTGGCAACCGGGGTATTTCCAGCCGCCCAGCTCGTCTGCATGCCCATCGCCTCAAGCCACGGTAAAGCCATGGCGACGCCCATGCCCTTGAGGATGGTACGGCGCTTTATCTGCTGGTCTGATTTCATGGGGCTATTTCTTCTTAATGGTTTCTGACCCGTTTTCAACCTGTGATGTTCCCCGCCGGAGGCGGAAAGGGTCGCTGAGCACGACGCCTAAGACCAAGGCGGAGATATGATTTCCGCCTTTGGCAGTTGCTTCAGCAATATGATCCAAGGCGGGCTCGTCATAGAACTCCAAGCCGCGTCCCAAGCCGTAAGTCAGGAGCTTAGCTGAGAGATTGCGGACATAACGGGCCTGATCGTCCTTCAAGATGGCCTTCAACTGCGTGGCACCTTTGAACGTACGACCATCGGGCAACTTTCCGGAAGTATCGATCGGTCCGCCATCGTCCACGGTGCGGCTTTGCCCAATCGCATCGAATTTTTCGAAGGCGAAGCCGATGGCGTCCATCCGGGTATGACACGACGCACAGGTCGGATCGGCGCGGTGCTGTTCCATCCGTTGGCGTAGTGTGCCCGTCAGTTTATGCTGCGATTCGAGCGACGCGATAGCGGGCGGCGCGGGTGGCGGAGGTGAACCAAGAATCTGCTCCAGGATCCACTTGCCACGTTTGACCGGCGAGGTGCGGTCCGGGTTCGAGGTGGCCGTCAAGATGCTCGCCTGCGTCAGGACGCCGCCGCGTTCGCCTGCCGGAAGCTGAATGCGCAGGAATTCTCCCTGATCGCGACCGCGGCTGAATGCGGTGACGTTAATTTTATAAAGAGACGCGAGGGAGCGATTAACGTAAGTAAAATCAGCATCGATGATATCTAAGATATTGCGATCGTCTCGGACGATCTCGGTCAAGAAAAGTTCCGTCTCGCGCACCATTGCCGCTCGCAGGTTTTCGTTGAACAACGGGAACTGCGTCGTGTCCGGCGAGACCGTCGCAAGCCGACGGACCTGAAGCCATTGCAAGCCGAAGCCGGTCACGAGGTATTGCGAGCGCGGATCACGCAACATGCGTTTGGCCTGCGCCTCAAGGACGCCGCTTAACTTTTTATTGGCCGCGAGGGCAAATAACTCTTCATCCGGGAGCGAGCCCCAGAGGAAATAACTGAGCCGGGAGGCCAGAGCGAATTCGCCCACGGGGTGGGCGTCTTTGGCGGTCGGTTGCTCATCCTGCTCCGCCCGGAAGATGAATTTCGGCGAGGCGAGGACGACGGCGATCATCGCGCGCGCGCCGGCCTCCCAGGAGCCGCCGGCTTTTTCAGCTTCGTTAAAGACACGCTCATACCGCTGCGCTTCGGCGACGGTGGCCGGACGACGGAAGGCCCGGCTGACAAACCAATTAACGATGAACTGGGACCGCGCCGTCGTCGTCTTGCCTTCGATCATGGCGCTCAGGCGCCGCTGCAGGTCCGTCCGCGTATCAAGTGGGCCAAGCAGTCGTAAACGCAATCCAGATAAGGTCCGCGTCGCCGTCGCCGGCTTTTCGGGAGCGTTCAACCACGTCAGCGTGAAGTTATGTTTCCCCTGCTTGATTGTGGTCTTAACCTCGGCCGTTTCAGATTTTACCGCTGTCTTGAAAGCGTAGACTCCGACCTCGACGCCATCCACCAGGAAGGCGACCTTGGGCGGCGGATCGCCGACACTCCCGGTCGCCCGTAAACGTACGGAGATCAAGTAGTCGCCGTCTCGCGGGACCTCCATGGCGCCGGACATCGAAGCCGTGGGGTTGAAGTACCGTTGCTGTTGGACATTCTTTCCTCGCGGAAGCATGTCCATCATCGCGAAGCCTGTGCCATCAGGTTCATTGGGGGCCGTCGGCATCGCCTTACCGGCGACTAATTCTGCGGCGGCGATATATCGTTCGAGGTGGACGGGGGAAAACGACAGCACGTCGCCGATATTATCGAAACCATAGCCCGTGTCGTCCGCCGGGAAGTCCATCGAGAAATTTCCGTCTACCAGACAAAGGTCCCTGATGGTATTATTATACTCCGTGCGGTTAAGCCGACGGATCGTCACCGAACCGGGGTCAACTTTAGTCCGGAGTTGCGCACGATAAACCAGGCCGTGCACCTCGCGCTGCAGCTGCTCGATTTCGGCAAGCGAGGGCCGAACCTTTTTCTTAGCCGGAGGCATTTCGCCGACCGTTACTTGATTGAGCACTTCGCGCCAAAGCCTCTGCTGCGGGAACATCTGGTGGTCGTCCTGGATGGCTTCGAAATTGATTTCTCCCTTGGCCAGATCATTGCCGTGACATTCGTAACAATATTTATCCAGGAAGGGTTTGACGCCTTTTTGAAAATCCTGACCGGAGGCCGAGCCACTCCCTAGCACCCACGCCACCAGCCAACCCAGCAGGAGAGCGGGTCGCCATTGGAGGCCTTGAGCGGGGCATAACATAGCAAATTAAAGACAGAACAGGCGGGCGAAGGTTGCAATCCCCAGGGGTCAATTTATCGAAAAGAGCCAAATCTGGATTTAGTTATGTAAGTTGTTGATTAATAGTATTTTAAAAGTTAATTTATTAAAATACTTACTCTTTGAGCCCCTTTCTCGTGTCTTCCAGGCGAATTTCAGCTCACTTCCCTTCATTTAAACTGCCATTTACCCCATTAAAGCCAAGAATGGACAAGAAGTTACGAAACCAAACACTGGGTTTGGTGTTCTAAACAATACCACCCCGCCCCCCTTCCTGATGCCCCTCTCTCATAGACAGACCATTCTTAGCCTGCTTGCAGGTCTTACCTTTTTAAGCACGGCCAACGCCCTGCATGCTATCGACCTCGAAGGGCTGGTAAAAAATTCCCCCTTTGGAGAATCAAAAGGAGGCGCCGTCGCCAATGCCAAACCCGGCACCCTCGAATTCCGGGGAATGTATGCGGATAATGGCGTCACTTATTTCAGCATTTATAATTCTGTTACCAAACAATCCAACTGGGTGCCCCAAGGGGAAGCCCAAGGCGGATCCATTCCGTTTTCAGTCAAAAGTTATGATCCAGACAATGAGTCCGTTGTCATCGATAACGGCGGTCAAGCTGTCAGCCTGCAATTACACCAAGCTACGGTTGTCCCTTACTCCGGCGCACCAGCGGCCGTGGCGGCCGCAGCTCCGGCCGGCGGCGCTGCCGTTGCAGGAGCGTTAAACAACGGCCAGCCACCCACCGCAGAACAGATTCAGGCTTTCCGCGACGAGATGCGCCGCCGCTTCGGCGATCGCGGCCCAGGCGGCGATGCCGGTGCCGTACCTGTCGCCAAACCCTCTAAAGCTGAGCGGGCTGCCGAAGCAGCGGCGGCNNGCGGCAACGCCTAAGGTTAAGTCTTCTAAAAATAAACAGTAATCTTCTTATCCTCTTTTCATGAATACTCCTAAGACGTCCGCCGTGCGCCACCTGCGCAAAGGCTTCACTCTGCTCGAAATCCTCATCGCCGTCGCCATCGTCGGCATGCTGGTTGGCCTTGCGGTCACGAACACCGACAAGATCCTGGGCCAAAGCCAGGAAGGTGTCGCCAAGTTGTTCGTCAATGAATCGCTGAAGACCTCCTTGGTGCGTTACCGTATCGACATGGGAGACTATCCTTCAAGCGATGAAGGCATCAAGTCGCTGATCGTCGCGCCCGAAGGCAAGGCCGATCGCTGGCGCGGCCCTTACATGGAAGCCAAAGGAGGCCGCACTCCGGTCGACCCTTGGAACGAAGAGTACCAATACCGCTACCCTGGCACGCATAACACCGAAAGTTATGATTTATTTTCGAAAGGCCGGGACAAACAGCCTGACACTGCGGACGATATCGGCAACTGGTGAAGGAGTCCCTTCAGTCACCCACCGGCAAACCGGCTCGAAGCGGCTTCACCCTCCTGGAAACGCTCCTCGTGATTGGCCTGATGAGCATGCTCGCGGCCGTCTTGATCGGCGGCTCCGCGTCGCTGCTTAAAGGCACGGCCCGCTCCGATCCGGAAGACGCTCTCTTGGCGTTGATGCAAAAACTTCGGCGCGAGGCCGTGGAACAAGCACAGACCATCGAGCTTATTCCGGTCAGAAAAACCGAAGGTGAAGAAGGCGCCGACTTCACTTGGGGCGAAGATCATGAAGAGACGCTCCCGGTTCAGGCAGGGGTCTCCGTCAAAATTATCGGCCCAGAAGTCGGAGGAGCCATCCTCCTCGGCGGCCTTGAGACCGAAAGTCCCGTAGCCCGGTTGCGATTCTATTCGGATGGCACCTGCGACCGCGTCCGGCTCGAAATCGTCCGGAATGAAAATCGTCGCATCACGCCAATCGACCCCCTCACTTGTGCTCCGTTGCCGGCGGTAGATGCCAAATGAAGACCCGCGGCTTCACCCTCATCGAGGTCCTTGTCAGCCTCGCGATCTTTGCCCTCGCCGCGGTTGGATTAGGCTCAGCCTATTCCAACGTGCTACTCGGACGGATGGCTTTAAAACAAAACTCTACCGAGCTGGAAGATATGGCGCGCGCCCGGGCGGCCCTGATGGAAGCAGCCAACTTCGAGGACGCCGAAGGCGGCGGCGACATCCATCTGCCGGGTAATCGCACGGCTCGCTGGAAATCAAAAATCGAACCTACTTCCGTCAGCGACCTGTTTAGCGTCGTCTTGACCGTAGAAATCCAAGCCGAAGAAAATGGCGAATATTCGCCCGAGAAGACGGAGGCCCGTATGCTGTTACGCCCGACGTGGTCAGTGCCCGCCGATCGCACTAAGATTCGCGACGAGGCCAAGCAGAAACTCGAACGCGAACGCGGCTACACCGAGTCCAACGGCAACTCCAGTTTCATCAGTAAAGCGACCTCATCCAAAGGCACCACCACCGCCGGAGGCAAGGGCAACACACCCCCAGGCAAGGGTACAAATAACGGCAAAGGCAGTAACAACGGTAAGGGTACGAATAACGGGAGCGGCAAAGGCAATAACAACGGTGGCGGGAAAAACGGCGGAGCAACGCCGCCACCAGCACCGAAAGGTGGAGGAGGCGCACCCAAATCTGTCCAATGAAATCCGCTACGTCTCAGTCTCGCCGTGCATTCACGCTCCTTGAGACGCTCGTTTCCTTGGCCCTCTTGGGCGTGCTGATGGTCACGCTTAATACTTTCTTGTTCTCGATGAGCGAACTCTGGGGCGACCGCCGAGATCAGCGGCTCTTCGACCAACACGTGAAAGCGGGCACGCGGCTCTTACGCGAAACCTTCGACACCGCCACAATCGGCCCTGGGGCGACCGGCGTCGTTATCAAAGATACTCGCTCGGGCAACGGCACGACCGAACCTCGACTGGCTTTCTTGCTCGCCGACGCCGGCCGTCTGGCCGATTGGCCTGCGACGCCTCTTCCCGACGTAGATTTCTCCCTCTACGTGGAAGCGGAGAAAGGTCTCGTGCTCCAATGGCAATCGCGCCTGGAAATCGAACGCGATACCAACGACCTCCACGAGACCATTATTTCGCCTTTCGTCACTGCGATTCATTACGAATATTATGACGCCACCTTGAAGACGTGGAAAGTAGAAGACGAGCCGAAGCAAAACGACGGCAGTACGGCTTGGTTACAACCGGCGCGGATTCACCTCGATTTCGCGCGCGGGTCGCTCAAAACGACGGCGGTCATTGACATGCCTATCCGGCGCTCCGGCGCTTCACGACCATGAAGCAACGGCGTCGCGGTTCCGTCATCGTAGTCGTCTTGGTGCTGATCACCTTGGCATCCCTGCTCTTGGGGAGGTTCATGGAAGACAACTCCCTTGAACTCTCCATGATCACCCACGAGGCCGACAAACGTCGCCTCCGGGCCGACGCCCAGTCGGAACTGGAACTTGCCATCGCCGTCATCGCCGAGATCCGCTCCATCGACCTGAATAAGATTCATGCCGTCTCCCAGGGCTTTGAGGATCCCCACGCTTACGCCGGCTTCCCGCCCCGCGAAGGCCTTGAAGTGACTTTTGAGTTCGAGGACGAAAGTTCGAAGCTCTCTCTCAGCACGACGGACAAGAACGGGCTGATCCAGCTTCTTTACTCCCTCGGCCAAGAACAGCGCGATGCGGAACGCGTGGCGGACGCCATCGTCGCCTGGACGAGCAAAAAATATGAGTCCATCGAGGAAGAGGCGACCGATGCCGCCTACGAGCGCGCCACTTTATCCCACCGCCCCGCCCGGCGGCCGATCCGCAACTTCGAAGAATTCCGCACCATCGGTGTCGCCAAAGAATTCTTCTTCGACGAAGAAGGCCGGCCCACCCCGCTATTCGAAGCCTTCAAGGGGTGCGTGAGCCTCTACACGTTCGACCGTTGTAATATTAATACCGCTTCCGATGCCGTCATCCTCTCCCAAGGCCTCGACGACAAACAATTGGCCATCATTCGCGAACGGCAGGCGACGGACAGCAAGCGTATCGTGGGGACTCCCCCTTATTTTCGCGTAACCAGCGAAGTTCGGCAGATGGTGGGTGGAAATGCCCCGCTTCAGCGTTTCGACGACGAAATTCAGATTCTTTGGGTACGTGCGACCGTCAAGGAAGGCCTCGCCCAGTGCCGGACCAGCGCCTTGGTCGCCATCCGCTCCGACATCACGTTCACCGCCGCCGTGCCCGACCCCGAAACCTCCCCCTCGATTGACATCAAAGGCAGCACGAAGGCCCCAATTATCCCAAAAACATCGGGAACCTCGACAGCCTCCGCAGGGTCGACTACATCAACGACCAAAGCAGCCGCAACCGCCACGACCACCCCAGGAGTCGAACCACCGACTTCCCTTGGCAAGTCCACGCTCGGCGGCCGAACCTCCAGCAAGACCATCAATTACCCCTTTCAAATCCTCGCCTGGAACGAAGACAACGGCCCAGCGAAAAAACCACCGACCCCTCCGCCCACTAAATGAGTTCATTCATCTCTCGCTGGATTTCTAACGCGCAGCCGCAAACCGCTGCGGCGCTCCTGCCTGGCAATCGTTTCTTTGTCCGCCGTATTAACGTCGAAAGCGCGACCGCGGAAGAACAGGTAAACCTCGGGCTCGAAGCTATTTCACCCTTCCCGCTTGAACAAATGCTCGTGGGACACGTTCTTTCCGCCGACGGCACCCAAGCCTTGGCCTATGCCGCCCACCGTCGTCGCTTCACGCCCGAAGAGAGCTTTGCCTGGCCGGACGATTGCCAAGTCATTCCCGAGTTCGTCGCCCTCTGCGGCATCCGCCCGAATGGCGCCGGCATCATCGTCCATCAAGGCGATGAACGCCTCACCGCACTGGCTTGGGGCGAAGGTGACACGCTTCCCGTCGCCATCGTCGTCGCAGAAATCGCAGATAGTGATCAGGCCTCGATCGCCCGCGAAGCTGCTGCCCGTGCCGACCTCCCCGCCGATACGGCCGTGACATCGATTTCCGGAGCCCTTCTCGGCGAAACCATCGAAGGCCAGTTATCCCTTAAGGCCGAAGGCAACGCACCGATGCTGATCTCCAAGAAGGCTCTCGATGCCGCTGACATTCGCGACAGCGATTTCCTCGCCCAACGCCGCAAGAAAGAAAGCACCAACATGCTGATCTGGAACGCGACCCGTCTCGGATTGGCGACGCTGGTGGTCTCTTTCATTCTCGAGCTAGTCGCAATGGGCATAAGCATGCGCAGCAATAAGCTGCAGACCCTGAACGAGAGCCAGCAGCCCCTCGTCGCCGAAATTGAAGCGGCCCAAGCCATTTCGGCCCGTATCATCGATCTCGGGGTGAAACGCCCGCTCTCGCTCGAGATGCTCGCCTTGGCCAACGAACACCGCCCAAGTACCCTCGATTTCCAACGCATCACCTGTAAGAATAACACCTTGCTCGAAGTCGAAGGTCGTACGACGAACGCGGGCGACATCGGCATCTTCGAACATGCACTGTCCGGACTTCCTGAAGTAGCTTCCGCTGCCAGTCGCGACATTCGCGCCCGCGAATCATCGACGACCTTTACCATCGCCATCACTTTCAAACCTGAAGTCCTCCGCAAATCTGCGGCCACCCCAAAACAATGAAACATCTCTTTTTCTCCCTTAAGATGCGCGAACGCGTGATGGCGCTCGCCGCCTTGGCCGTCGCCGCCTTCCTTTGGTCAACGGGCGCCTGGGCGCGCACCCGGGGCGGCTGGGATAACTGGCAGGCCCTTGAAGCTGAAGCCAAGATCCAATCCTCCTGGATGGCTAAAGAGAAAGAAATCCGCGACGCGGCGACGGCAGCCGTCCAAGGCCTTGATGCTGGTCACGGTTTTGATGAAGCCCGCCTCGTCGCCGAAGCCGTTGCCGCCGCCAAAGAAGCCGGCCTCGTAGCCAACACCGAAGCACCCAAGACCCAGAAGGCCGGCCGCTTCGCCATCCACTCCCTGCAGATGAGCTGCCGCCGCGCCGACATGGCAAGCATGGTCAAGTTTTACGAAAACATCAGCGAGCGCGCACCCTATGTGGCCATCAGTCAACTTACGTTGCAATCTGATCGCGGCACGAGCGGAACGGTGACGGCCACACTTCGCCTGGATGCGCTGGAACTGATTTCTCCCACGACTCCCGCTCCGGCTAAATAAGCCTAGAAGCGGAAGCTTGAGCTGACCTCGAAAACGGCTGCCACGATCGCGAACGCGATGAAGGCGACGAAGGAGAAGGCGGCGACCAAGACGGAGGCGGAAATCGTCTGGGAGATCGTGCCCAACCATCGATCGAGCTCGGCGCGATAAGAGCGCGAAATGTCCCGCAGGCCTGGCGCCAAGTTGCCGGTCTGCTCAGCGACGGCGACTCGGTCCAAAAGCAGACGGGGAAAGTAACCCGTGCGGGCCAAAGCCTTCGAAAGGCTATCGCCTTCCAGCACGCGGTCGGTCGCTTCGCGCAACTGTTGACGGAGGGCGCGGTTAGGCGCCGTCTTTTCAGCCAGCCGTAAGGCTTCGGCGGTCGTGATACCATTCTCCAGCAAGACCGCCAAGGTATGACAGAAATTAAGGACTGAAACCCGCATCACGAACGACCCAGCAATCGGCACGCGCAACAGCAAGGCGTCAGAAGCGATCTTACCCGCATCCGTCCGGCGCCAGCGATAGACTCCGATGATCGTAATCACCAAAAGGCCAGCGAAAATCGGCCCAGCGACGACAAAGACGTCGGCGAAGGTAATCAGGAGCTTCGTGGATAGTGGCAGTTTACCGCCCAAAGAATTAAGCAAGGTCTGCAAGCGCGGCAGAAGGAACAAGACGAAGAAAATTACGACCCCGATGGCGATGACGCAGATGAAGATCGGGTAGGCCATGGCGCCGATTAATTTGCGGCGGAATTCTTTTTGTTCGTTGAAGTGCGAGATCAGCCGCTCCAACACATCGCGGATATTGCCGGTGGCCTCACCCGCCGAAATGAGATTGATCGTCTGTCCGTCAAAGACCTTGGGAAAAGCGCCCATCGCTGCAGAGAGGCTCTGGCCTTCGCCCAGCTTGGCCCAGATACCGGAACAAAGCGTCCGCAGTCGGGATTTTTGCAGCCGCAGCGATAGCAGCCTTAAGGATTCGCCGGCGGACATCCCGCTGCGCACCAAGTCAGCCATGGATTCTAAAAACGGCAGGCACTCGGCTTCGGTCGGCTCTTGGTCTGGCGTAAGCTTTGAGCCATCCTTGGATGCTTCTTTTGCCCGTACCGCCGCACCGGCCTCTTCGACTTTCAGGGGGCGGATATTCCGCGACTGCAAGCGCCGTAAGGCCTCGCGGCGATTCGGGGCTTCAATCGTCCCCTCGGCCGACGCTCCTTGGGCATCGCGTGCGGTATAGTTAAAGACAGCCATCGGGCTTATTCGTTCGAACTTAGGTTGCGCACGAGCTCATCGATGGTCGTGTGGCCTTGGACGACCTTGATCCAGCCCGCCCGAGCCAATGGCCGCATCCCTTGGGAAATCGCTTTCTCCGTGAGTTCGCGATTACTGACGCGACTGACGATCAAATCATGCAATGGCTTTGGGTGGAAAATTTCGAAGACACCGACGCGCCCGCGATAACCCGTATGGCGACACTTACGGCAACCGACCGGCTCGCGCAGGGTAGTGACTTCCGCCAACTCCGCTTCACCCATGCCCAAAGCTTCCAGGGCTGGCAAAAGACGCTCGCGAACGACTGGTACCGTCTTGGCACAATCGCTACAGACTCGGCGAACGAGACGCTGGGCGATGACCAGCTCGACAGCCGAGGCGACTAAGAAGGGTTCTACGCCCATGTCTACCAGACGCGTGATGGCACCAGGCGCGTCGTTGGTGTGCAAGGTCGAGAAAACGAGGTGACCCGTCAACGAGGCGCGGATGGAAATTTCGGCGGTCTCTAAGTCGCGGATTTCCCCGACCATGATGACGTCCGGATCTTGACGCAGCGTGCTTCGTAAGGCGTTGGCGAACGTCAGGCCGATTTCGGCCTTGGTCTGCACCTGGTTTGCGCCTGGCACTTCGTATTCAATCGGATCTTCAATCGTCACGATGCGGAGTTCGGGCGAATTGATTTCCTGTAAGAAGGCGTTCAACGTCGTCGACTTACCCGAACCGGTGGGGCCGGTGACTAGGATGATCCCGTGCGGGTAATCGAGCACCTTGCGCACGGCGGACTGCTCATCGGGGTTCATGCCGATGCGGTCCATGTTATAAGCCTCCTTGCGTTGGTTCAGGAGACGAAGCGAAACCGATTCGGCGTAGATGGTAGGAATCGTCGAGACGCGGATATCGAGGACGTTCTTGCCGTCGCGGAAATTGATACGGCCGTCTTGCGGCAGACGACGTTCGGAAATGTTCAATCGCGCCATGATCTTAAGGCGAGAGATGATGGCGTCTTGGAAGCGCGAGAGGTTATCCGGCAAAGGTACCGCGAGCAGGATACCGTCGACGCGATAACGGATGCGCAGTGCGCCTTCTTGCGGCTCAAAGTGAACGTCCGTCGCGCCTTCGGCGACGGCTTGACTGAGGACTTCGGTGACGAAGCGGACGACGGCGGCGTCTTGGTCGGCTTCGACATCGGCGCCGGCCGCTTGTAATTCGGGAAGGTCTTCGCCTTCGTCATCCAAACTGCCCGAACCCACGCCATAGTTTTCGTTAATCAGCTGACTGACGCGCTCGGGCGGAGCCAGATACCACTTCGGGCGGCGGGGCGTAAAAGTTGCGACCCAATCGGCCGTATCGGCATCCGGAGGAAGCGAAGTAACCAAACGTAGGCGGCCTTCTTCGCCGCCGGGCATGGTGACTGGCACCACCTGAGCTTCAGAAGCAATCCGCGCGGGCAAGATTTTCAGCCCTTCCGGATCGATGGCTGGCTCATCAAGGACTTCGAAGCCCGTCAGCTTCGCCAATTCGGCGAGCAGTCCAGCTTCATTGAGATTAAGCGCTTGGGCCAAAAATTTAAAGCGGGCCTCACGCGGCGTCTCCGCGAACGCGGCGCGAGCCTCGTCGGTCAGTCTTTCGGCGAGCGCCGAAGGCAGTCCGTGCCGGTCAACAGTCAGCATATTACTTCTTTGCTGGTGCGGCTACCGGTTGACCAGGGATACGGTCGAGTACCTGACGGGCTTCAGGTCCGAGGCTCGACGCGTCGACGCGACTGAGTCCGTCGATATTATCGGCGGCCGTATTCGTCAGGACGTAAGGACGAAGGAACATCACCAGCTCCGTGCGAGTTTCGTCGCTTTGGCTTCCGCCGAACAAGTCGCTCAAGAACGGAATCGGACCGAGTCGGCTGGTGGATTTTATTTTCTGCCGGCGCTGCAAGCCGCCGAGGACGATGATTTCTCCACTCATCGCGCTAACAAAGGAATCCGTCGTACGGCGGCCGATGATGGGCTGGCTGTTACCGTCGACCATGACGTGGTCGATGATGTCTTCCACCGATTGGCTGACCTGCAGTTGAACGGCTCCATCCTTGCCGATCAATGGCAGGACCTTTAATTGAATACCGATATCGCGCATGGAAACCGTCGAGCTGGTCGTCAGGCCGGTCGAGCTGCTGGTGTTGGCCGTCGAAGTCACCCCGGTGATGACGGGGAGAGATTCGCCGACGAAGATTGTCGCTTCTTTATTATGCGTCGTGGTGATGGCCGGACAGGAGAGAATCCGTGCATCATTTTTGGCGGGCGTGGTGGCGAGGCCGATGATACCGGTTAAGTTGCCACTGCTGTTGATGGTCGCTTGTCCGCCCGCGAGACCCCCTAAGCTTGAACCATTGGCGCCTGCAGCCGAAAGGAACGTGCCGCCAATACTCGTAAGTTTGCCGTTCGTCACCGTCATGTTCAGCGAGGAAATCCCGCTGGTATCGCTATCGGTCAAGGTCACCTCGGCGATGACTACTTCGACACGTACCTGGGGGAGTAAGCCGTCGACTTTTTCGATCAAGTCGCGAAGCAGGCGCAAGTCGTCCTTGGTTCCCGAAACGATAATCGAGTTGCTGCGGACGTCCGGCAGCACGGTCACCGTATTACTGAATTCATCGGCCCCTGCTTGGGCCGCGCCGGCGGCAGAAGGTGCCGCAGCCGCGACGGCGAC
>DKND01000006.1:2322-8347 GCA_002470605.1 Opitutia bacterium UBA7397 | reverse complement strand
ACGTCCGTCTTGGTGTTGGGTGCCGAAGCTGAATCCAGGGTGTTAATGAGCTTATCAAAGAATTCATGCTGGTCGGCCGAGCCCATCAGGATGATGCGGTTTGTCCGTTCGTCGGCGGTGAAGCTCGTGCCGGTGCTCAAACGGAAAGGCGCTCCACCCGTGGCAGCTGGCGTGCGCAGCAAGGCGGTCAACTTATTGACTAAGTCGGTGGCGACGGCGTTCGTCAAAGAATACGTCTTGGTGGCGATGACATCGAGCTGCGGACGGTCCAACTGCAGCACCAAGTTTTCGACTTTCTGCAGATTGGTGATCGAGTCGGTGACGAGCAGGGCGTTATTGCGTGCGAAGTAAATCGGCGGGGAAGCGAGCGTGGTATTTAACATACCCGAGATTTGGACGACCATTTCTTGTCCACTGGCGTGCTTGAGCGTGAAAATCTTGGAAGCGATACGTCCGCTAGGCGGCATCTTAAGCGTGCTCTCCATGAGCAACGTCGGCGACTCCGCCTTGGCGACGAGGTTGGGGACGACCTTGAGGAATTTATCTCCCTGCTGGATGACCGCGATGCCGTTAAGGTTAAGCAAGGTCTCGATCGCGAGGAGGGCTTCGTCGCGCGTAATCGAGGCGGGTAGCGAAAGCGTGTAGACGTTTGCGGGGAGGGCTTGCGGGCGAAGTACCGACTTGCCGGTCCAGCGCTGCAAAAGCTCTAACATTTGGGCGACGGTTTCATCGCGCAGAATAACCGGTCCGACCTTATCGGAGCCTAAGAGTTCGGGAGTTGGTACCGCTGCTGCGACGGCGACGACCGCAGGGGCGGCCGTGACAGCTGGCGTGGCAGCTGCGGCAGGTGCACCCTGACCGAAGAAGGTAGTGGGGAGAACGGTGCCCAATAAGCATAGGCAGTAAAAGGGCAGGTAGGCCCGGCGTTCACGTGGGGTCGAAATAGAGCAATTCACTGGAGGGAGGGTACAAGGGGATAACACCAAACTTGAAGAATAGTTCGATTAGTTTTAACGAATTTGACGAAATTCTTCTTATTAGCCTGATCGCCGGCCTTCGTTTCAGTATAAACCTTCGTATATAGTGAACAATTATTCACCTTTTTCTTGCCTATTTGGCCTTCTTGGTGCAATTAAGGCATATAAACCCGATTTCTCGTGCGCGAAGATATTCCCGAATGGCTCGGCAAGCCTCCCCTCCGCGGCACTGAAAAGTGGGACGCATGGCTAGCGAAATGGCGGCAGTACGCCCGGGTCGAATTACGTGATACCGCCGCCGATGACCCTGACTTTGATTTTGGCCTTCTGACGGTAGATGAAAGGTGGCGGGTGGCTCTGCAAATCGAAGTGCGCGCCCACATTACCGCCGGGCGAGCGGGCGCTCCGCCGCCGATGGAACTAGGCAAACGGATCAGTGATCTGAATCATGCCTCCGTCGTGGCTTGGATGGTCGGTCGCTCCGTCCTTTCTCCCCTACCCGATGCCCGCGACCAGCAAGTCGCCGAATGGAGCGCCGGGCGCGAAAACCCTCGCCGCCGCCGGATCGCGCACGGAATTCGCTACGGCTTCATCGCTGGCCTCGGCGGTGATGCCGCCTCCCCCTCTTGGTCGTCGCCGGATTATGTCGCAGCCTATGAAGCCGCCTGGGCGGCCGGTAACGAGCTGGCGATCGAAAATGACCCTCGCTGATAAGTTGCGGAAACACCTCGGCCGGGTAGTCTGAGTCATTCTACAATAAATTCATGGAATCCCTTACGCCCTACCTGTTGGTCGCCGTCCTCGCCGTAGTGATCTACGTTTCATTCTTCAAATCCACCGAACCAGCCATCGGCGACAAAGATAGCTCGCTGCTGATCGATGAGCTCCGCCGCCAACTCACCGCCGCCCAGGCCACGGCTGAAAGCGAGCGCGTCGCCAAGACCGACGCCCTATCTCGGGTGGCCGCCGCGGAAGCCGCACGGAATGCGGCTTACCAGCAACTCACCGAAGCCCAGCAAGGCAATGAACGGGCCGTCAATCAACTCCGTGAGGACAATCGGAAAGCGCAGGGGGACACCGCCGCTCGTCACGAACGCGATCTCGCTGAGCTCAAGGTCTCCTTTTCTAAGATGAGCAATGACGTGCTTAAAGGCATGACGCCAGACGTCACCAAGGAGGTCGCCAGCCAAGTCACACCGCTCATCGCCCAGATCAATACCGCGCTGGGCAACTATCGCCAGACCATGGAACAAAGCCTGTCGAGCCAGGGCGATGCGCTCGCCGCTGTCCGGAATCAGATGCAAACCATTAGCGAGACCACGGCCGCCCTCGCGACCAGCACGACGGACTTCACCTCCGTCCTGAAGTCTTCGCAACATCGCGGCAAGTGGGGCGAACAGACACTCCGTAACGTCGTTGAAGCCGCCGGCTTGAGCCCGCATTGCGACTTCGCCGAGCAGGTTTCGCAGGACGACTCCCGCCCTGACCTCATCGTGAAGCTCCCGGGCAATCGCTGCATCATCATCGACTCCAAGGTGCCAGAATTTGATGTCGCACTCGCCGACCAAGCCGCGCCAAATCGCCGCGAACTGGTCGCCTCCCATGCGCTCAAGTTAAAGAAGACCATCCGTGACCTCGCCGCCAAAAACTATTCGGCGGCCATGGAGAAACAAGGCGTGACCCCGTTCGACAAAGTCGTGCTCTTCCTGCCGGCCGAATCACTCCTCAGCACCGCGCTCGAAGGTGATAACGACCTGATCATGGACGCCGGACGCGCGGGCATCCTCATCGCGACCCCCGCCACGCTCATTGGCTTCCTCGGAGCAATCAATCTCGCTTGGCAACAGCACACCCAAGCGGCGAACGCCGGCAAGATCGCCGCGGAAGCGACGGAACTCTTTGATCGGTTGGTCAAATTTGCCGAACATTTTACCAAGGTCCGCAAAGGCCTGCTTGCCGCCTCCGAAAGCCTCGATGCCGCCATCGGCAGTTACGAGACCCGCATCCGCCCACAAGGCGAACGCGTCCGAGAACTCGGCGGGGCAGCCAGTCGCGATGAGCTGGTCGAGATTGCTCCCGTGAACGCGAACATCCGCCGCCTTGAAAATTCAGCCGAATAAGCTAACCCTCCTGGTGGAGCCGATGAGGTTCGAACTCACGGCCTCGTCGTTGCGAACGACGCGCTCTACCAACTGAGCTACGGCCCCAGCAGCAGGATGGAAAGATAGCCAAAAGTCCCCTTTCCGACGGTCAAGGTTAGATGCCGACTCTCCTTGCTTTGGTTTAATTCCCGCATAAGGTTTTCGTCCTAATCCCATGCGCGTAGCCAAAGAAACTGTCGTCGGTATCGAATACACCCTGAAAGACGACCAGGGCAACATCATCGATGCCTCCGGCGATCGCGGTCCGATGGAATACCTCCACGGCGCCCAAAATATCATCCCCGGCCTCGAACAAGGGGTCGAAGGCTTGGAAGTCGGCGACACCAAAAATGTCCTCGTTCCTCCGAATCTCGGCTACGGCGAATACAGCGATAAATTACTGCAACGCGTCCCGATCGAGCATTTTGGCGCCAACACGCCGCAAGTCGGCATGCGCTTTCACGCCGAAACCAACCTCGGCATGCGCGTCCTGACGATCAAGCAGATCGAAGGCACCGAAGTCGTCCTCGACGGCAATCATGCCCTCGCCGGCAAGACGCTGCACTTCGACATCAAAGTCGCTTCTGTCCGCGCGGCTGAGCTGACCGAACTTTCCCACGGCCACCCGCACCAGTCGGGCGGTTGCTGTGGTGGCGGCGGCGGCTGCGGCAGCGGCGAAGCCTCCTCCGAAGGCGGTTGCTGCTCCACCAGCGAAAGCTCCGAGGGTAGCTGTTGCTCTTCTGAAGAAGGTGCCTCGGCCAGCTGCTGTAGCTCCGAACAACCTGCGGCCGAAGCCAAGAGCGGCGGCTGCGGCAACGGCGGTTGCGGTTGCAGCAACTGAACCCTGACTCATACCAAAAAAAGGCCGCCAGATTTGGCGGCCTTTTTATATACAACCCGGGTCCGCTGTTAATTGGAAACGGTTATTTTTGGTCTCGTCGACGGCGTGGTCGTCGTTCTGTTAGCCTGGTTAAGATAGTTTTTTACAATCAACTCTAGATCCCTATCGAGGTCTAGGCAGTTCTTAGTCGCATCTAAGATCTTCTGCGTTGTGTTTAAATCGGGCCGCTTAAACGGGGCGACCGACGGCACCAGCAGCGCGGCCAAAATGTCCATTTGTGCTTTCAGCTTTTGAACAAGAAAGTAGGCCCCAGGGCCGCTTTGCCAATAGCGATCACCCCAATAGGACCTGGAGTTCCATCGACTATAAAGTCCGGCTTCAAAGCTAAGCACGGTCTGCTGGAAAGCAGAAAGCTCTTTGCCGAATTGTTCGAATTCCAGCTGCGCCTCCGCGGTAGCTTTCTCCGGATTAGGATAAATCTTGGCATTACACGCGGCGAACTTGGACTGCAGTTCACGCCGTTTTGCCGTTAGCCCATCTGACTCAACCTGTGCGAGTAAGGAAACACTGAACCCGATTGCGACTAGACAACTGATGACGATTGGTTTCATTTTTAATAAAATGCTTCTGTAAGTATTTTGTGTCAATCTACTAAGTAACGCTTAGCCTACCCCTCTTCGAGCGAGCTAACCGCATCGAAGTCCGCCAAGGTCTGTGCCGAGGCGCGGAAAACCTTAAGCAGGCGGAGGTAGAGCTCTCGAGCCGCTGGAGTTCGGTATTTTTGTTCAATCGACCTTATTGCCATGGCGTCCGTTTCGTCAGCACCTAAGGAATTGGCCAAGGAGTAGAACACGAAGGCAGCGGATCTATTTTGGGGTACATGCAGCCCTTTCTCACTGAACAAACCAAGGCATTGCAATCCGTCAGCCTGTCCGCTTCTTGCTGCCTCTATAAAAGAAGCATAGGCTGCCGACAACTCGGGTAACCCGGCATGCCTGCCCGTTAGTTGACGCATTCCGATTTCATAACTATTCTTCGCGATCAACCGATTCGGGTATTTGATCGATTCAGCGACTTCATCCCGAATCACCCCATCTACGCCTTCTGGGGTAAAAATAGCCTCGTGGGGGGTTCCGGACTGCAACTCTTTCAAGATTTTTTTCGCAAACCATC
This sequence comes from Opitutia bacterium UBA7397, assembly GCA_002470605.1. GTDB lineage: Bacteria > Verrucomicrobiota > Verrucomicrobiia > Opitutales > UBA953 > UBA953. The sequence goes on along the minus strand of DKND01000006.1, from coordinate 3,215 downwards.
TTCCCGTCAGGAATTCTTTGGGCCCAAAGTTTTTTCCGATTATCTGTTCGTAGGCTGTCTCGGAACCCAGTCGCTGGCTGACGATATCAAGGGCGATAGACATGGGCCGGTCTTGCACCAGCCCCTGGCCGCCAGCCTCATACATTCTGGCGAGCAAGGCCGCCGCTTTGAAATCTTTCGTTAGGGCTTTTTTCGCGTACCACTCGACTGCTGACCTTGCGTCTTGCTTGGTGCCTGCGCCTGTAGCGTAACATTCAGCCAATTCAAGATACGAAGAGCTATCTCCGGCCTTTGCCTTAGCCATGAGTTGCATGAAATGACCTTGGGCGGGCTTAGGCGCCCGCTGGGGCGGCTCTCCTGAATAGGTAAGCTTATAAATAATAATGGCTTCGATCTTTCCTGTCCCGCCGCACCTTGTGTGTGCTATGGCCGTCTGATCCAGGGTATATGTCGGCAGCGGAGCGGTGTACCGATAATAATCATAGGGATAATAACCCGAATCGTAATACCTGTATCCCGTATAGGGATTAGTGTAATAAGTGGAATGCGGGCCCGGAATCCGGCCCGTTCCGCTGCACTCGCCGCAGCGTATTTGCTCATGCACGGTCAACTCCGTCTGATTGCTTTTTATATAATGAAGGAAGGCCGTCTGCGCCTCTTTCGTATCAGGGCAGAAATTACCCCCTTGTGATAGCTCAAATTCTCCGTCGGCATTCAGCTTGTAGTTGTTTCTGAACTCCTGCCAAATCTTGGATAATTTAAACTGGTCCGCCGGATCATAGGCTTTCAATGCCGCAAGATTGACGACCTCGGTTGCGGAGACTGGCGTCATGTCCGTCCGACTTCCGCTTGTCTTGGCCAGGGCAGGTTCAAATGACATCATCATAAGCACT
>DKND01000006.1:0-2286 GCA_002470605.1 Opitutia bacterium UBA7397 | reverse complement strand
CCATGCGAGTGACCTCTCCCCACGGGAGACGGCCGTTTCCATCGGGATCATCGGGGTGCTGTTCTTTATCTTCGGTTTCGTATCGTGGGTGAACGCGATCCTGATTCCCTATTTCAAGATTGCCTGCGAGCTGACGCACTTCGAGGCCTACTTGGTCACGTTTGCTTTCTACATCTCGTACCTGCTTTTCTCCGTCCCGGCTTCCTTCCTCCTGAAGCGCACGGGCTTCAAGCGCGGGATGATGATCGGTTTCTGGATCATGTCCGCCGGCGCGTTCCTCTTCGTGCCCGCCGCACTCACGCGCACCTACGGCATCTTCTTGGGTGGGCTCTTCACGCTGGGCGCGGGTTTGGCCATTTTACAAACCGCGGCGAATCCCTACATTACCGTGCTCGGGCCGAAGCAGACGGCGGCGCGGCGCATCAGTATCATGGGGATCTGTAATAAGGGCGCCGGCATTTTAGCTCCGTTACTTTTCGCAGCGGTCATTCTGCGCGCGACTGATACCGACCTCTTTCAGCAATTAGGCACCATGTCACCATTCGCCAAGGCTGCCGCGTTGGACGAACTGATTCGCCGAGTGGCCCTGCCCTACGCCTTTGTCGGCGGCGCCCTTTTAATCTTGGGATTCTTGGTTCGCTTCTCGCCTCTTCCGGAAATCGATACCGAACACGAGACGGCGGAGGTCGCCGAAGCCAATGCGGACAAAACCAGTATCTTCCAATTCCCGCACCTGATCCTCGGGGCCTTCGGCATCTTCCTGCATGTCGGCGCTTCGGTGATTACCGTCGATACGATCATTCCCTATGCCCAATCAATGGGCTTGCCACTCTTGGAGGCGAAAGTTTTCCCGGCCTTCACGCTCACCGCGATGATCTCCGGCTACCTCATGGGGATCGCCTTCATTCCGCGGATCATCTCGCAAGTCACCGCCCTTCGCCTCTGTACCGCGCTGGGCGTAATGCTTTCGCTGCTGATCGTATTCGTTCGGTTACCCGTCACAATCCTCGGACATCACACCGATCTTTCGCTTTGGTTCGTCGTTCTTTTGGGATTCGCGAACTCGCTCACTTGGGCGGGGATTTGGCCCCTCGCGCTCGATGGTCTGGGAAAATTCACGAAACTCGGTGCCTCCATCATGATCATGGGGCTGTGTGGCAACGCACTCATGCCGCTCGGTTATGGTTGGATCGCCGATCACTTCGGCGTCCGCCAAGCCTATTGGGTGATCCTGCCGTGTTATCTATATCTCACTTATTACGCGATGGTCGGACATAAGAAGCGGAAGTGGTAAGGGGTGCGGAGTGCGATAGGGATAGGGTCAGGATATAAAGCAGTGCAAACTGCGTAACAGCAACGGAGCCTAGCGCAAAAGCGCAAAGGTGGAAAACCCTGGCAAAGGCTAGTAATGGGCTGACCGCTTCGGATAGCGGCGGTCAAGCGAGGCGCTCAACCTACCTTGAGGGGCAATGGGTGGAACTCAAAGCGATTTTAACGTTTGACCCACAACGTATCTATATATTTATTGTATAAATGAAAGCCCTCCTCTGCCTCGGAATTTTCTCTGCCTTACTATTAAGCCTGCCGGCATCCCGCGCAGCTGACCCAGAAAACCCTTACCTTAACCTGAGTTGGGAAATCTGTCCTAAATCAAATGTGGACGGAACGCCCTGCAAAGGCTCCGTCACGCGCACAGGCACCGGAACAGCTGGCTACACCTACAAGTGTAGTAATGGTCATACTTTTATGATTAAGCCAAAAATCGGCGTCTCGAAGTAATCGTTTTCCTACACTACCAAACCCACATCAGCACGATTTCGACGTCGGGGTGGAGAGATTGTTTCACTGGGCAGGCGTTGGCGGCGCGGATAAGACGGTCGTGTAATTCTTCGGCGATGCCAGCGGGCATGTGGATTGCGGCTTCGAGCTTGGCGATACGGCGGGGCGACTGCGCAGTCATGTGCTTCTCGACTTCGACGCGCAGACCGCGGAAATCTAGATTCAGCCCTTTGGCCTGGATGCCGAGAATCGTCATAATACACGTAGCGAGAGAAGTCGCCGTGAGATCGGTCGGCGAAAACGATTCTCCCTTGCCTTGATTATCGACCGGGGCGTCCGTGATAAGTACTGTACCGGAAGGCCCATGGGTCGCCCGGACCCGGAGATCGCCGAGGTATTCGCAGGAGATTTTTACGCTCATGGAGTCAACTTACAACCTCCGGGTACGGATGCCAGCCGAAGCAGATACAAAAAAGCCCCGCAAGCGGGGCTTTCAAAAACTTCCTG
>DKND01000084.1:3196-3759 GCA_002470605.1 Opitutia bacterium UBA7397 | reverse complement strand
GCCATGGCCAAGAAGCGCGGCAAGGCGGTCGCCCGGATGGCGTTACGCACCGCGGTGGCCACCGCCAGGCCGCGTTCGCGTTCTTGTTCGATCGCTTCGATGGCCACGGTCGCTTCGTCCACGAGGATGCCGACGGCGAGCGCCAGGCCGCCCAAGGTCATGAGGTTGATGGTCTGTCCGCATAACCACAGTCCCAAAACGGCGATCAGTAAAGCCAGCGGAATATTGACGACGACAATCAGGGTGCTGCGTCGGTCGCGTAAGAAGACGTACACCATTAAGCCGGTGAAGATCGCGCCGAGTACGGATTCGAGGAAAAGGTCGCCAATCGCCCGACTGACGATGGGGCTCTGGTCCATCTCATAAGAGACTTTGATGTCCGCCGGTACCGCCGCCTGAAACACGCCCAGGTTTTCTTTGACCAAGCCAACGACGGAAAGGGTGGAGGCGTCGGAACGCTTGGTGACGGGGATGTAGACCGTGCGTTTGCCATCGACAAGGGCGTAGCTGGTGACTTGGTCGGCGCCATCAATGATCTGCGCAACATCGCGAATCAGGATCGC
>DKND01000084.1:0-3136 GCA_002470605.1 Opitutia bacterium UBA7397 | reverse complement strand
AGGTTGATGTCGCCGAAGGTAACGTTGCCCGCCGGGGTGATGGTGTTGGCTCCGGCCAAGGCCGTGACGACTTCCTCGGGGGTGACGCCGGTGCTGCGCAAACGATCGGGGTTAAGATTGATAAGAATCGAGCGGGCGCTGCCCCCGAACGGCGGTGGCGCCGAAACACCCGGCAAGGTGGCGAAGAGCGGCCGGACGGTATTCAGCGCGGCATCTTGGAGTTGGGCGACGCTGCGCGTCTCGCTGGCGAAGACGAGCTGCCCGATGGGGACGCTGCCCGCATCAAAACGCATCACGAACGGCGGCACGGTGCCAGGCGGCATCATGGCGCGGGCCCGGTTGACGTAGCCGATCGTCTCACTCATGGCCTGCGACATGTCCGTCCCCGGGTGGAACTGGAGCTTCATGATCGCCGCGCCTTGGATGTTCTTGGACTCTACGTGCTCGATGCCCGTGATATAAAGGAAGTGATATTCGTAATAATAAGTCAGGAAGCCTTCCATCTGGCCGGCATCCATGCCGCCATAGGGTTGCGCGACGTAAATCGTGGGGACGTTCAGGGGCGGAAAGACGTCCTTCGGCATGCGCTGGAGGCCGAAAATGGCACTTAAGATGAGCGCCAAGGTGGCGACGACCACGGTGACGGGTCGGCGGAGCGCAAGTTGCAGAAAATTCATAGCGGGGTCTTAAAGGTAAACCTGTCAAAGTCCCAAAGGTTTCAGCCCAATTGTAACAATGTCACCCTCTAACTGCCGCTAGGTAGGATCAGCACCGCGTGCTGACCTAGTCGCCTAGATTCACCCACCCAAGGGGAAACCGGAAACCGGGATTAATGCTTCCGATATATATCCCCAGCTAATCATCCGGTCCCCCTATGCTGCCCCCTTTGCGCCCTGCCTCTCCCCGTGTCCCCATNNCCTCGCGCAAGCGCGTGCCCCCATGTCACCGTGCCCGCATGTCCCCTAGCGCAAGCGCATGTCCCCTCGCGCAAGCGCGTGCCCCCTCGCGGCTCCGCCGCGCTCTTTCCAGCCGGCCCACTGGTCAACCGGTCAACTCGTGTATGCTGGCGGCTCCGCCGCGCCTACTTCCCTCCATACGTCTCAACCGCTGTCTTCTGAAATTCCCGGCGGATTTCGCTCCCATCCGAATTAGCCAGATCCGTCCGTTGGATGAGTAAGACGTAAGCCCGCTTCTTGACCGGATCAATCCACGCTTGGGTGCCAAACGCTCCGCCATGTCCGAATGAACCGGTACTCAGGCTTTCCGTGACGCCGATAGGGTTGTGCACGAGGTGAAAACCCAGCCCCATCTGCATGCCTTCCGTGAAACTTACTTTAGCCATGTCACCCAGTTGATTGGTGGTCATCTGTTTCAAGGTCGCGGTTTTAAGATAACGATGACCGTCTTTCTCGCCGCCGCTCAGGATCATCTGGTAAAGTTTCGCGAGGTCCGACCCACATGAAAATAATCCGCCCGCCGGGTACGCCGTCCGCTTGGGATTATCCAAGGGTAGGCTGAAGCGGGTGTTCTTGGCTTCGACGAGTTCACCGGTTTCTTTGTTTTTAGAGTAGGGCTTGGCCATGCGATCGAGGTCGTCAATGTCCGGCCAAAAGGTGCTATTGTCCATGCCCAGCGGGGTGAAGAACCGCTCTTGGATAAAGTCCGCATAGGGTCTGCCGCCAGCGACTTCGATGATGCGCCCCAGGACGTTGATGGCATTGTTGTTGTAAGCCCATTTCTCGCCGGGCTCGCTGGTGAGCGGGTTACGCGCATATGCATCGCACATTTCGGCGAGTGGGATGAGGTCAATCGGCTGGCCGGCCGGAGTGACGGCGGCGGTGCTGATGCCACTGGTATGCGTCAGGAGATCGCGCACGGTGATCAGGCGTTTCGGCGCCGCCAAGCCCTGCGCGGTCTTGATTTGGATACCTTTGAATGACGGCACGAACTTTTCGACGGGATCGTCGAGTTTCACTTTGCCTTCTTCGACGAGCATCATGACGCCCATCGCGGTGATGGGCTTGGTCATCGAGGCGATCCAGAACATGGAATCTTGGCGCATGGGCCGTTTCGCTCCGATGTCCGCCAAACCAAACGCTTCGAATCCGAGGATGCCGTTCGGGCTGACGACCAAGGTCACCGCACCGGCGATATCATTATTATCCTGAAAATGCTGCAGGGCGAAACTCATCACGGCGTTCTGCTCCTTTAACTCGCTCTCGCTCGGTGCCTGGCCGGATGGCTTACACGCAGAACAAAGTCCGGCCAATATGAGGAGGGCTACGAAGCGCATGGCATTGGCATAGCTCCCCGCCGACCCCAGTCAATCCGGTCCCGCCCGGACCGTCCTCCTCTCTCGCTTGAAGGCTTAGATTTCCCAGCCTTTACGGTAGGTTTTCGTCAGGAGTTTTTCCGCCGCCGGTAAATTCGGAAATTTCATAGTTGCGGCATCCCATTCGAGTTTCTGGCCGCTGAAGCGCGACGCGACATTGCCGAGCTGGACGGCTTCCGTCAGCGGTCCCGCATACGCGAAGTTATCCGTGGTCTCATGGCCTTCGAGGATCGCATCCACCCACGCATGGTAGTGGCTGGAGCCTTCGACGAAATCGGGCAAGTCGACGGCGACTTTGTCCGTGGGTTTATCCTTGGCCCGCGCGCGACGTGCGAGTTCGCCGGGGTTGAGATTCTTGCCGAATTTCTCCTCCGGAAAGAGCAACGGCATGGCGACGTGCGGTAGCATCATGACGCCGTGTTCGCCGATGAAGATCGAACCGGCCTTGGCAAAGGTTTTACCAGGAGGCATCAACGCGAGGGCGAGGTCAGGCAGGCGGCCGCCATCATACCAAGTGACTTTGAGGCTATCGTTATGCGTATACTCGGTGCCAGGGAAGGTCCACTCGATGGTCTGTTGCTCGCACCAGGTCTGCTCATTGGCCCCGACGCTGTCAGCTTTGACGCTGATGGGCGCGCCGAGCTTGAGCGCGGTGAAGACGGGATCAAGCAAGTGGCACCCGAAGTCGCCCATGGTGCCGCTGCCGAAATCCACCCAGTCGCGCCAATTGAAGGGATGGTAGACGGTCGGGGCGTAGTCGCGCGTCTGCGCCGTGCCAAGCCAGAGATCCCAACTCAATCCACT
>DKND01000007.1:73113-73403 GCA_002470605.1 Opitutia bacterium UBA7397 | reverse complement strand
ACGATCCGGTGTATGCTGATTCCACAAGGTCGATTTTCCAGTCAGCCCTGGAAAACATCCATCGCCGTCAGGCCGGTTAGACTCATGACGAGCGTCCGTCATACAGCCCGGAAGCTATTTCCGGGGCGGGGTGACATCGTCTAGTCGTACGTCCACGAAACAAAGAAGCCGACCTGATGGTCGGCTTCTTGAGGGCGCTTCACTCTCGGCTTACGAGAGGGAGCAGGAGGTGGAGACCGTAGGAACGATCTCAACCTTGCGATGTTCGGCGTCCCACTTCACCAGACCGT
>DKND01000007.1:47364-73068 GCA_002470605.1 Opitutia bacterium UBA7397 | reverse complement strand
GCGGTGGCGAATTCGCCGCTGTAAAGTTTAACACCGAGACGCTTGGAGCGAGAATCGCGTCCGTTGCTTGAAGTTCCTCCACCTTTCTTTGTTGCCATGGTAGTTTCTGATTTAAGGGATTAAGCGGAAATAGAGTCTACCTTGATGACCGAGAGCTCTTGGCGGTGGCCGCGACGACGGTAGTAACCTTTACGGCGACGGTGCTTGAAGATGCGAATCTTCTCGCCGCGCTTGTTTTCAAGAATGGTGGCGGTCACCTTGGCGCCTGCCACGGTGGGGGTGCCGATCTTGGCGTTGACGCCTTCTCCAACGAGGAGGACTTGGTCAAACGTGAGGACGTCGCCTTCGTTTTTACCAGGGTACTGGTTAACGATGAGGATGTCGCCTTGCTTGACGGTGAATTGGCGACCGGAGGTGATAAATGTGGCCTTCATGGCTGTCGGAAGGTCGGAGCAAACGGACAGATGGGGGGTTGGCAAGGGGAATTTAGGGGTGACGGGTAAATGAGGGCGTCTTGGATGGCGGCGGATGGCTTCGGGGGTGGTTCGCCGGGCCATAAACTCCTTTAAAAGGGGCTAAGTCGTCCTAATTTCGGGTTTAAGGACGCATTTGGGATAGGTTCGTTCTTTCCTGCGGTCGCCCCCGCTCCCATCGTTGGCGGGTGAACCCATTTCGCTCTACAGGCCCTACCGGCACCCCTGACGAAGATCTGGAACGGGAGATTACCCGCAACCTGGCCAAGGGTCCCACCGTCCATGCTACGGCCTTTGTCCATGCCCGGGCAGTGGTCATCGGGAATGTTCTTATCGGCCCGCGGACCAGCGTCTGGCCTTGTGCGGTATTGCGTGGTGATGTGGCCCCGATCGAAATCGGAGAGGGGACAAATATCCAGGACGGCGCCGTGGTGCATGTCGCCGACGGTTTGCCTGCGAAGATCGGCGCCCGGGTGACCGTCGGCCATTTGGCCATGATCCATGCCTGTACCATCGAAGACGAATGCCTGATTGGTATGCATGCCACGGTGCTTGATGGCGCAGTCGTCGGTGCGCGTTCGATCATCGGTGCCAACTCCCTGGTGACCAAAGGGACTATCATCCCTCCGGGCTCCATGGTCATGGGTGCTCCGGCCAAAGTCGTGCGGCCTTTGAGTGCCACCGAGCAGGCATCGCTGCCCGGTTGGGCGGAGAAATATATCAAGGTCGCCGCTTTCCATCGTCGTTTCGAGTGAGCGAGCTTACGGAACATTCCGCCGGTTTGATCCTCTCGGCGCGTGATTGGCGTACTCGGCGGGCAGCGCATGAGGCGCGCACGGCGACGTTGATCGAAGCGCGCCGGCAACGGGCGGCCTTAGGCGTCAAGGAGCCGGTGGAGGATTTTTTATTCACCTATTACCCGTTCCGATTTTCCGCCTTGCAGCGTTGGTCGCCTGGGGCAGGCGTCGGGCTAGAAGATGCTGCCGAATTGGTGGGTGGTCATCGTTTCGAGCTTTCGGCGGATGGCTTGGTGCGCGTGGTGCGGCCGACCGACGCCGAAAGGCATCGGTTAAATTTTACTTTGGAATTAAGCCAAGCGATCGCCCTGCGGCCGGCTTTCCTGGGCTGCTTCGGGTTGCACGAATGGGCGATGGTCTTCAATCAGGCCGCCGATCGGCGTCATGGAGATTGGCCCTTGCGACTGGGCGCCGAGGGCACGGACGCCGTGGTGCGCGCTTCCGCCATTAGGTGCACGCACTATGACGCCTTCCGCTTCTTTACGCCCGGCGCCCGGCCCTTGAATCGCCTGACGCCGACATTGGAGCAACGCGTGCAGAACGAGCAACCGGGATGCGTGCATGTCACCATGGATCTTTATAAGTGGACGATGAAGGCGCAGCCTTGGGTGAGTTCGGAGTTGGCGGCCGACAGCTTCGAGCTCGCGCGTGATGCCCGCGCGGTGGATATGCGGGCGAGCCCTTACGATTTTTCGGCGGTAGGCTTGGAGCCGATATGCATCGAGACGCCGGAAGGCCGTTCCGCTTACGAGAGCGAGCAGCGGCGGCTCACAAAAAAGGCGGAACCCGTAAGGGCCCGCCTGATTGCAGCGCTTAAGGGCGCCTTAGCTTAGTAACGGTTCAAGGCAGACGCTCGACAACGAAGTCCTTGTAGTCGACTTTGCACGTCGGATCGTGGGCTTGCAGCGCGAAGGTACCGGAGCCGATTTTACGACCGTCCATGCCCTTGGGCGGAACCCAATTTTCGGGCTGGGTGAAATTCACGGTCTGCTTTCCGTCGATCCAGATTTGGACATGTTTTCCTTCGACGCGGATGTGGTATTCGAACCAGACGTTATCTGGGGCGGCGGGCGTATTGAGGACGTCTTGCACGGCATAAAGGCCGCCGGTGCGCTTGATGTCTTTATGGCTGGCGTTGACCTGGCACTCGAAGCCGAGCTTCGGCCATTTTTCTTCTTGGTAGGTGGTGTGGAAGTAGATGCCAGAGTTGGCGCCGGGGTAGGTTTTTACCTTACCCTTGAAGTCGAAGTTCGTGAAGGATGCTTTACCATCGGGGCCAACGTAAAACAGGTGATCGGCACTGCCGCCGCGAACTTCCAAAATTCCATCGACGAATTTATAAGTACCTTCAGGGGCGGTCTTCGTCGCCTTCCAGCCGGCGAGGGACTTGCCGTCGAAGAGGTTGATGGTTTCGCCTGCAAAGCTCGAGGGCGTGGCCAGAAGCAAGCTTCCAGCGGCCAACAAGGCGAGGCGGAGGGATGAGGGGGTGGTCATACCCCTTCATCCAACTTCCCCGCTAGGCCAAGGCAAAGGTTAAGTGAAAACTTTGATGCCGGCCTCGCGCATCTCAAGCAGCCGCTTTTTAAGAGTCGAGCGATTGATGCCCAGGATCATGGCCGAGCGCAGTTGATTGCCGCGCGTTTCCTCCATGGCTCGGCGAATCATTTCCAACTCGATCACGTTCAGAATACCCTTGGCGTCGCCGACGCGGCACTGCCGGTAAATCGCATCATAGGCCGGCAGGAGATTGGTCGGGGAAATCGCGACGATCGCTGGATCAGCGGCGGGTCGTGCTACTTCGGTGGCCGCGGCTACAGCGGAGGCTTTGCGAGGCGTGAGCACGTCTTGCGGCAGGTCTTTCGGGAGAATGGTTTCGCCTTTAGCCAAGACGTTGGCGCGTTGGATCACATTCTCGAGTTCGCGGACATTACCCGGCCAATCATAAGTGAGCAGGGCTTCAAGCGCTTCGCTGGAGAGGCGCTTCGGGCGGGTTTTTTTCGCGGCCGCTTGGCGTTGGAGCATGAAGTCGACGAGCAAAGGCACGTCGCCCTTGCGGTTGCGCAGAGCGGGCAACCGGATGCGGAAGACGTTCAAGCGGTAGTAAAGATCTTCGCGGAATTGACGCAACGCCACCATGGCCTCGAGGTCTTTATTAGTCGCGGCCACGAGGCGCACGCTTACTTTTAACGTCACGGTACCGCCGACGCGCTGGATTTCTCCTTCTTGGATCGCGCGCAAGACTTTGGTTTGCGTGGGCAGTGACATGTCGCCGATTTCATCGAGGAAAATCGTGCCGCCGTCGCAGAGCTCGAATTTACCGGGCTTCATGTTCGTCGCACCGGTAAACGAGCCCTTCTCGTGTCCGAAAAGTTCGGATTCGATTAGGTTCTCCGGAATCGCGGCGCAATTGACGGCGACGAAGGGACCCTTCGAGCGCAGCGAGTGCTGATGGATGCAGCGGGCCACGAGTTCTTTGCCCGTGCCGCTTTCGCCCGTGATGAGCACGGTCGCATCGCTCGCGGCGACCTGACCAATCGCCTTCAAGACTTCCTGCATCGGTTCAGAACTTCCCACGATGCCTTCTTTGTAGTCGGCTGGGTTGACGAGCGATTTGACGGACTTGCCAGCATTGGCTAAATCGCGCCGAGCCGAGAGGGCTTTGTCCACGAGGTTGATTAGTTTAGCCTGATCGAACGGCTTCATGACGTAATCGTAGGCACCAAATTTCATGGCCTCGATGGCGGTCTGGGTCGTGCCGAAAGCCGTCATTAAAATCACCATCGCCTGCGGTTGGGCGCCGCGGAGCATCTGCAAGGTTTCGATGCCGGTCATCCCGCCCATGCGGTTATCGAGCAGAATAACGTCGGGCTGTTCACGCTTGGCTAGGCTGACTCCGCTTTCGCCGCTATCGGCCTCGAGAACGGTATGACCCAAGCCCGAGAGAGCCCGACGAAGGGAGTAGCGCAGGTCCTTGTCATCATCGATGACGATGATTTTGGCGGATGTTGCGGATGGGTTCGGGCTCATATGAGTAAAAGTAGGCAGATTTCGTGCCAGAGGACTGGGCAATACCAATTTGAACGATATCATCCTTAAGCACAAACGAAGTATGCTTATTTTTAGACAAATTGAGCTATAATAGCCCCCTTGCCATTCATTTAACCTCACTAATGCTCTTGGAATGCCCCGAATCTTTAAAACAGCCCTCCGGTGGACTCTTTGGGGTGTCGCGGCGTTCTTTGTGCTAACGAATGTTTGGGTCTGGTCGGCCGGATGGGGGCGACTCACCACGGATGCGAGCCAGGTCCCGCCGGACTCCATCGTCATCCTTTTAGGTACCAATCAGTATATGCCTGAATCAAGGGTGCCGACGGGGACGTATCAGCCGCGCATCGATGCGACAATCGAGCTCTGCCGTCAGGCGAAAGTCAAAGCCGTGGTCTGTTCGGGCTTGATGGATCAATCCCTTGCCATGGCGCAGCAATTGGAAGCCGCAGGCGTGAAGTGCCCCTTAATCGAAGATCCCTATGGCTGGCGCACCTTGGATTCGGTGGTCCGGGCGAAAGCCCAATATCCCAACGAACACATTGTTTTTATTTCGCAGGACTGGCATTGCGTGCGGGCCCTTTGGCTTGCTGATCGCGCGGGATTAAACGCTTCGGCCTACCCCGCGGGGTTCGGCTCCGGGTTCAGTGTTTGGCGATCATGGTTGCGTGATTTTTTTGCGAAACCCAAAGCGATCATCGATTGGGTGATGGGCGATGCTTTGCAGACGTCGATGCCAGCCAACGAAGGCAACCATCTGCGCCGATAGCTCAGGCTCGCTCGTGGCGACCATCAGGGCGCCTGGTCAAGATCCCCCGGATTTCCAAGAGCGTCAGCATCACGGCGGCTTCGGCGATGGCGCAGGGGGCGGCGGTGGCGAGCGATTCGGCATCATGGGCGGTCCCGCCGGCGAAATGCCGCAACCAACGCGCGTGCTCCGGCGCCTCGGTCGCAAGCGGCAGCACCGGGCATCCACGCGACTCGCCTAACTCTTGGAGGATTTCATCCACGCCCGAAACTAAAGTGGCTCCATCGCGAATCAAGGCATGGCAGCCGCGACTCGCCGGACTGTCCGCTCGTCCGGGGAGCGCACAAATCGTCTTGCCCAGGTCGCCGGCGAAACGGGCGGTGATCATGCTGCCACCGTCGACGTCCGTTTCGACGACGATAATGGTGCGGGCAAGCGCGGCCACGATGCGGTTCCGTTGCGGAAAACTTTGGCGATCGGCCGGACGGCCTAAGGGAAATTCCGAAAGGATACATCCTTGTTCGACGATACGTCGGCGAAGTTTCAGGGCTTCGGGCGGATAGGTTAAATCGAGACCATGCCCTAAGACCGCCGCCGTTTTTCCGGCCGCATCCAGCGCACCCTCGTGGGCGGCCGTATCGATGCCGCGCGCGAGTCCGCTTACAATCCACCAGCCTTCTTTGGCCAGATCTCGTCCCAAGGAGCGAGCTAACGAAGCTCCATAAGGCGTGCAATGTCGCGACCCGATGATCGAGACCGAGCGGGCGTCAGGCACCTGGGCGCCTTCGGCGTAAAGGACTAGGGGCGGATCCCAAAGCTGGGCCAACGAGACCGGCCACGATGGCGATTCTTCGGTCAGTAAACGGAAGCCCAAGCGTTCCGTTTCGGACAATTCTTTCGCCCAATCAAAATCGCGACAGGCGATGGAATCAGCCGCGACCTTAGTGATGCCCTTGATGCGTTGCAACCGCTCGCGCGGCGCCGCAAGGGCCAAGGAGAGGTCATTGCCAAAAGCCTCAAGGAGCCGACGGACGGTGACCGGGCCGACGCCGGGCAGTCCATTCAGCAAGAGGCGTTGGGCGAGGGGTTGAAGCGGGATGGATACCACTTCACCAGCGAGCAGGAGTCAGGTTAACTCAGCAAGGCCGAGGATAACTCAGAAAGGAGGTCAGTAGTTCTCACTGCCTCTTCCCCCTGTTTTCTGCTTAGGATGTCAGCCGCACATCCCTGCCAGACGACCGCTAATTCAACCGCCTCTAGGGGTGTTAATTTTAATTCGGTCCGACGGGCCAGAACTGAAGCAACCATCCCGGCTAACAGATCACCCGAGCCGCCGCGGGCCAACACCGGTCCGCCGAAAGGAATGTGTAGCGTGCGGACACCGTCGGTGACGCACGTCAGCGCACCTTTCAAGACGACGATGGTTTTGGTCTGCTTGGCGTAGGCTCGACCAGCGGATGGCGTCATTGTGTGACCACTGAGACGTTTGAATTCTCCCGCATGGGGCAGGAGGACCCTGATCTTCGTTGGAGCCGAAGCCTGGATGATTTCCGGCCGCAACGCATCGGCATCGAGGACCAGAGACAGGTCGCATCTTTTGACTAATTTAACGAGAGTGGCCGCGGATTTTTCACCCATGCCCGAGCCGAGTAAAAGGACGTCCTTGTTTGGGAATGATTTGCGCAGAGAGGGCAGGGCGTCGGCGGAAATATATCCGGACGTGCCGGTCGCGAAGGGATTCCACATCGCTTCAGGCAAGGCCAAGGCGGCTTTATTCCGGAGTGATCTAGGCAGGCAAGTCGTCACCAGGCCAGCGCCCGATTGCAAGGCGGCCCGAGTATTCATCAATACCGCGCCAGGCATCGTCTCAGATCCCCCGATGATCAAGACTCGGCCTTGATGGCGTTTGTCCGCATCCGCCCGTCGAATCTGCCGAAGGGGAGCCAAGGTTTCTTCCGTGGCACTGACTTCCTCGGTTTCGCCCAAGGGCAATCCGATATCAAGGACGCGAATCCTCCCGGTGAATTTGCGGGCCGAAGGTTCAAGGAGCGGGCGTTTGAGACAACCAATCGAAACGGTTAAATCTGCCCGGAAGGCCGGCCCGCGCGTGTCGTCGCCGAGTCCGCTCGGCAGATCCACGGCGATGCGCAGGCCTTGGAGTTTTTCCGTGTTCCGTAAAAGGGCACCCAGATCCTTCGACAGCGGTCCGTGAAAGCCTTGGCCGAAGATGCCGTCAAAAATCAGGCAGAATTTTACGCGACCTAAGTCAGGGAGTTTCGCCGCCGTTGCATATTTAATTTTTACACCACGTTTCTTAGTAGACCAGGCACGGAGGGCTTGGGCTCCGATCGGCCTTCGGCCGGCGAACACGACCGTCATTTCTGTGCCAGGTTGAGCGCAATAAAGTGCAGCGAGGAAAGCATCGGCGCCATTGTTGCCTTGGCCGGCCAGGATAAGGATGCGCTTGGGTTGCCGACGGAGGAGCGTCAGGGCTTCGTGGGCGACCCCAAGGGAAGCACAGCGCATGAGCTGCCACGAAAGTTTTTTATCCGTTCCGATGAATGCGGCTTCAGCGGCGGCGGCTTCGGCGCAGGAAAGGACCGGCAGGCGGCGCGCGGCTTCCATCTTCAGCTTACCAAGACCGCGAAGGCTTGGGCCAAGGTGTCGGTGTGCGTCAACGAAACCAAAACCTTCACGGCACCTCGCTTGACGAGCAAGGCTTGGGCTTTGGCATCGAGTTCGACCATCGGTTCACCTTCGGGGCCACCGAGGATGGCTACGCTGGTGAGCGAAAACTCCGCACCGATACCCGTGCCGAAAGCTTTGCTCACGGCTTCTTTGGCGGCGAAGCGCGCGGCGAAAGAAGGATAGGGATCGGCTTTGGCGAGGCAGATTTTCTGCTCGGAGGGCGTAAAAATCTTATCCAAGAAATGTGCGCCGTGTCTTTGATGGGCGGCGCGGATGCGCGCGACTTCGGTGAGGTCGACGCCGACGCCGATTACATTGCCGCCTTCGAGTTTCATGGGCGGCGTAAATGGGCCTGCATTTCGGCGACAGCGCTGCGGATGCCGGTGAAGAGCGCACGGGAGACGATGGAGTGGCCGATGTTCAGTTCGTGCAGATGGGGCAAGGTGAGGACGGTCCTGATATTATCGTAATTGATACCATGGCCGGCATTGACGATCAGTCCGAGGTTTTGAGCTAGGACGCAGCCTTGCCGAATCCGTTCGAGTTCGCTCGCCGCCGCTGGAGATTTCCAGGCATTCGCAAAAGCGCCCGTGTGAAGTTCGACGACCGGTGCGCCGGTCGCCTTAGCCGCTTCAATCTGCGGAGCATCAGGTCCGATGAAAAGGGATACTTCGATATTTTCGGAAGCCAAAGCCCGAACTGTCTCGGTGACGCGGGCGAGTTGTCCGGCCACTTCAAGTCCGCCTTCCGTCGTCACTTCTTCCCGTGATTCGGGTACGAGACAGACAGCGGCGGGGCGAAGTCGACGGGCAAAATCAATCATCGCGGCGGTGCAGGCCATTTCCAGGTTGAGACGAACGCCGGGTAAGCGGGCGATGGCCAAGACGTCTTCGTCCTGGATGTGGCGACGATCTTCGCGGAGGTGTACCGTGATGCCATCAGCTCCGCCGGCGAGGGCTTCGCGAGTAAACTGAACCAAGTTCGGCTCGGCGTGCGGCGATGCATGCAGGCCTCGGTAACGGGCTTGGCGTAACGTCGCGGCATGGTCGATGTTAACCCCTAAAAGAATACGCGAAGCACTCATGGTATCTTTAATAATAATCGGGGGTTAACGCAGGGCCGGCAAGCCGTGAGGCTTGGAAGATACCGGGGGCGGGAGATTCGTCAAAAAGAACATTCGCTCCAGGGTTCGCCCGAAAGCTTTATTTCGCTTTAGACGGTGTCGCTTTGCCCCGCGACAAAGCAAGTGAGAGGGCGGGTGCGGTCGGCGAGCGGCGATTGGCTGCAAGGGATTCGGGGTCGCCGGCGTGCACGAGTTGTCCACCGCCATTGCCGCCTTCTGGGCCAATTTCGATGACCCAATCCGCTTCGGCGATCACGTCCGGATGGTGTTCGATGACGACCACGGTGTGGCCGAGCTCTACGAGGGCGTGCAGGAGCTCGATGAGGCGGCGGCAGTCGGATTGGTGCAGGCCGATGGTCGGCTCTTCCAAGATATAAAGATTGGGCCGGATCTGTCCGCGCGAGCGTTCGCGGAAAGTCGGCAGCCCGAGAGCCAGTTCGCTGACAAGCTTGAGGCGTTGAGCTTCGCCGCCCGAAAGCGTCGGGCTGCTTTGGCCGAGCGTGAGATAGCCTAAGCCGGTCTTGACCATCAATCCGCAAAGATCGCGGAGCTTGGCGTCGAAGGAAAGGAATTCAGCCGCTTCTTCAAAAGTCATCAGCAGTAAGTCCG
The DNA here is from genome assembly GCA_002470605.1 of Opitutia bacterium UBA7397. Taxonomy (GTDB): domain Bacteria; phylum Verrucomicrobiota; class Verrucomicrobiia; order Opitutales; family UBA953; genus UBA953. The sequence goes on along the minus strand of DKND01000007.1, from coordinate 63,585 downwards.
CCGCAGATTTTCCGTTCCAGCGGATAGCCTTGGCGGCGACGCCGTAACGCGTTCCGGCGCATTCATCGCAGGCTACATAGGTGTCAGGCAGGAAGCTCATCTCCAGTTTGATACGACCCGCGCCGGAGCAAGCCTCGCAGCGACCGCCTGAGGTGTTGAAAGAAAAGAAACCGGCGCCATGGCCGCGGATGGCTGATTCAGGCAGGGAGGCCAGACGTTCGCGGATCAAATCCCAAGCCCCGATATAAGTCGCAGGAGTCGAACGCGGAGTCTTGCCGATGGGCTCTTGGTCGACGACGACTAGTTGGCGGAAACCTTTGAGTCCGGTGAGGCTTTGGAAAGCAGGCTTTCCTTGGTGGGATACCGTCGCGAGGGCTTCCTTGCCGGTGATGCTCTCCTTTTTCTTGGTGACTGCCAGGCGGATTGCCGGAGCCAGCAAATCGGTGACCAACGTGCTTTTGCCAGCGCCAGAAACGCCGCACACGACGGTGAGGCGCCCGATGGGGATTTCGACATCGAAGTTTTTGAGATTACGTAAGGCAGCGTGTTTGAGTTTGATCCATTCTTCGGGTGCGCCCTTGCCCGAGATCGGACGGCGTGCGCCCAGTAGCGGATGTGGAATGGCTTCACGGAGAAAGCGACCCGTGACCGAATTCGGAAGTTTCTCTAAGGCCTTCGCGGTTCCTTGAGCAACGATTTCGCCACCGTGAACGCCTGCGCCGGGTCCCATGTCGACCACGAGATCGGCCGCTCGCATGGTATCTTCGTCGTGCTCGACGACCAAGACGGTGTTGCCGCGGTCTCGGAGCCCTTGGAGGGATTCGATCAGACGATCGTTGTCACGCGGATGGAGGCCGATGCTAGGTTCATCAAGGACGTAAAGCGCCCCTGAAAGGGTGGAGCCAAGTTGTGCGGCCAGACGGATACGCTGCGCTTCACCGCCCGAAAGCGTGTCGGCTCCGCGATCGAGAGCGAGGTAGCCCAGACCGACGGAATCAAGGAAGCGGAGACGGGCTGCGATTTCAGGCAAGAGAGCGTCGACGATGGCTTTTTCCCGGACACCTAATTTGAGCGTGGAGAGAAAGTTCAGGGATTCGTCAGGTTGAAGCCTTAGCAATCCGGGCAAGGACAGACTTCGTCCCTTCGCTCCAGTCAGTTTGACGGAACGACCGATGGGCCCAAGGCGCTCGCCGTGACAGGTCGGGCAGGCCGCTTCGCCGACGCGGTCCGCGATCGCATTTTCATTCAGCGATTCTTCCTCATCGGCGGAAAACTTCTCGACTTCTAGCCCGTGGCCGCGGCAATCCGGGCACCAGCCGCGAGGCGAATTCCAAGACAGATGCTTGGGGTCGACGGCAGGGTATGATTCGCCGGTCGCCGGGTCGCTGCGCGAAGTGGAGAAGAAAGAGACTTGTTCGCCGTGAGAGTTGAGCAGCACGCAGGCGCCTTTGCCGACCTGCAAGGCTTGCCGGACAAGCGTCCGCAAAGATTTTTCACCTGCTTCTTCCGTTTCATCGGGGAGGAGGATCATGCCGTCAAATCGGAGTGTTCCGACAATCGCATCAACGTCGTGTTCACTGTAGCGATCAAGGCCGTCAAAGCCCTCCACCGGCGTCAATTTCCCGTCGCAGCGTAATTGACGTATTCCTTTGGATTCAGCCCATTCGGCAAGCGGGCGATGATGGCCTTTGCGGGCCCGCACGAGCGGAGCCCCAAGCAAGAGCGAGCCTTTCTTGAGGCCTTTTATTTTTTGGGCGACGAGTCGGACGACCGCATCTTCGGTCATTTCTTCAAGAGGTTCGCCGGACACGGGACTGTGGAGGATGCCAGCTCGGGCGAAAAGCACTCGCAGGTATTGGGCCACTTCAGTGACCGTGGCTACGGTTGATTTCGCGGAGCCCCGCGTGATGCGTTGCTCGATGGCTACGGTCGGCGGCAAGCCGGTGAGCGAATCGATGTCCGGCTTGGGGAGTTGTTCGACGAACTGTCGCGCATAGGCGGAAACGCACTCCAGGAAGCGCCGTTGGCCTTCGGCAAAAAGAATATCAAAGGCCAAGGAAGATTTACCCGAACCGGAGACGCCCGTCATCACCGTGAGAGAGCCGTGCGGGATATCTAGTGAGACATCCTTTAAGTTGTGCTCGCGCGCGCCGCGGAGCGAGATCGAGGTCGGCCGGGGTTTGGATTTGGACGTACCGGGTTTGGCGAAGGCATCCTCGCCTTGAGCCAAGAAATTGCCGGTGACCGTCCCGGCGGTCGCTACCTTCGCGGGAGTGCCCTCCGCGACTAATTGTCCACCACCGGGTCCGGCTTCCGGTCCCATTTCGAGGATCCAGTCGCAGGACTTGAGTACGTCGAGGTGATGTTCCACGACGATCAGAGAGTGGCCCGCGGCGGTCAGGCGGTGAAAGAGGCCGATGAGGCGTGCCACGTCTTCGCGGTGTAGTCCCGTCGTAGGTTCGTCTAGAAGCAACAGCGCGCCGCTTTTTCGCGTATCGATCTTGGAAAGAAAACGGACGAGCTTCAGACGTTGGGCTTCGCCGCCCGAAAGCGTCGTCAACGGTTGGCCTAATGAAAGGTAACCCAAGCCCACTTCTTCGAGACAGGCGAGTTGCGATGACGCTGGCGTGCGTTCGCCGAGGAAACCCCGCGCTTCGGTGACCGACATCGCGAGCAGGTCGCCGACCGACTTGCCATCAAATTGAAAAGCCAGGACTTCATCGCGGAAACGTTTTCCTTGGCAGGATGGGCAAGGCAGAGCGACGTCGGAGACGAATTGCATCTCGACGGTTTCCCAGCCCGCTCCGCCGCAACGCTCACAACGGCCTTCGCCGGCATTGAAAGAGAAGTGGGAAGGCGTGAGCCCCGCCGCCTTCGCATCGGCCGAGTTTCCAAGGAGGTTACGGATGGCATCCCAGGCGCCCACGTAAAGGGCCGGATTGGAGCGCGGTGTCCGTGTCGCGGGCGACTGGTCGACCAAGGCGACTTCGGAAGGCTCGCGGTCGAACTGAAGCCATTTTGTTTCGAGGCCTTCATTCCCTGATTCCGGATCACGTCGTCCGATGACTTGGTGAAGGAGGGTAGATTTTCCTGACCCCGACACCCCGCATAATCCGACCAAGCGGCCGAGCGGAATCGTGCACGAGAAATCCTGCAAATTATTGACCGAGGCCCCTTGCACGCGCAGCCGTGCCGTCGTGTCGTCGACCGATCGGGGTGGACGCACTGCCGGCTTACGTTTACCAGAGAGCCAGCCACCGGTGGCGGAATCTTTTACTTTTAGGATGCCTTCGGGTTTGCCTTGGTAGATCAGATGTCCGCCGGCCGCTCCGGGACTGGGGCCGATTTCGATCAGCCAATCGGCGGCCCGCATGACGGATTCATCATGTTCCACGACGACCACCGTGTTGCCTTGTTCCACCAGTCCGCGTAGGATCCCGACCATGCGGGCGAGGTCGCGGGCGTGCATGCCGACGCTCGGCTCATCGAGCACGAAGACCGTATCGGCCAAGCAGGCGCCGAGGCAGGAGGTCAGGTTGACGCGCTGGACTTCGCCGCCCGAAAGCGTTCGCGATAACCGATCAAGGGCAAGGTAGCCTAAGCCGACGGCTTCGAGGTAGCCGAGTCGTGCCAGGATGGCTTCGAGCGCATGGTCGGCGGGGTGGCGTGAATCTTTGGGGGCTAACGGCGCGAGTAATTGGCGAAGCTCGGTGACGGGCAGCAGATAAAAATCCGGCAATGTGCGCCCTTGCCATTTCCACCAAAGCGATTCGGCGCAAAACCTTTTACCGGCACACTTCGGACATTCTTCGTAGGCTCGCCAACGCGAGAGGAAGACGCGGACGTGCATCTTGTAAGTGCTGGATTCCAGCCAACGGAAAAAGCCGCGGATACCATACCATTTTGATTCCCATTCGCCCGGGACGTACGTGGGCTCGCCGTCTTCGATGAATTTGCGATGCGGCTTGGAAAGTTTTTTCCAGGGTACGTCCAGCGGGATACCGGCCTTGCGGCAGGCTTTCAATAGGTCGCGCTGGCTTTCGCCGTACACCGTGCCTTGGAAGCAGGCGATGGCCCCTTCGGCCAAGGTGATCGCCGGATTCGGGATGATTTTCTTCCAATCAAGGCCAATCACCCGGCCAAACCCACGGCATTCCGGACAGGCGCCGATTGGAGAATTGAACGAAAAAAGCGCGGGCGTCGCTGGCCGGAATTTCCGGCCATCAATCGGAGATTCGAGCGCTTCGCTGTAGCGTGAAAGTTCGACACCCTGGTCGTCGAGCAGTCGAAGCCGTCCGCCGCCTAGGCGGAAGGCAGCCATGGCGGCTTCATGGAAACGTGAAGTTTGGTCAGACGTGATTACGACCCGGTCCTGGATGACGAGGATTTCCGTCGTCGATTTCGGAATCGCATCTTCCGTCAGGCGAATGCGGTTTTGGCCGGCAAAGGCCCGGGTGAAGCCCGCCTTCGTGAATTCTTCGGCGATAGTGTTCCACTCTAACTCCGCCGGCTTTTGGACGGCGAAGGCAAGAGACAGTGCTTGGCCAGGGAAACGATGCAACGAGTCTTCCCAAGCGGCGTCGGGTCCACGCGGAATGATTCGTTCGCCTGAAGCGGGATCGATCAGCTCGGCGCGATGCGCAAACCAGACTTTGAACCAATCGCAGAGTTCGGTCATCGTCCCGACGGTCGATCGCGAAGTCCGGACCGCATTCCCTTGCTTGATGGCTACGGAAGGACGCACGTTTTCCGCCGAGTCCAAAGCGGGCGAAGGAAGCAGCTCGAGGAACTGGCGGACGTAGGGACTGAAAGTCTCGACGTAGCGACGTTGGCCTTCGGCGTGGAGCGTATCAAAAACTAAGGAAGATTTTCCGGCGCCGCTCAGACCTGTCACGACAATCAACTTGCCGACCGGAATATCGACATCGAACCCCTTCAGGTTGTTCTGGCGAACGCCGCGTAGGCGAATGGCATCGGGTCGGGAGGCGGACATCGGGAACCCATCAACGGACACAAATATGACCGCTTGGCAAACTTGCTAACGCACTCGGCAGCGAATGATGCCCTGTGGGGTGGCTATCGCTTTAACTTTAATATCATGAGGCTCGGCCGGAAGGCATGAACCGACTTGAAAGGCGTGGGCGTGGCCGAGGAGGAACGTCTTTTTAGGGCACTTCGCCAGCAGGCGGTCATAAAAGCCGGCTCCGTAGCCCAAGCGGTGTCCCAGGCGGTCAAACCCCAGTCCAGGAACCAGCACCAACCCGACAGACGTGAGCGGGATCTCGGCGGCTTCGGCGGCTGGCTCGAGGATGCCCAGCTTGGATCTCTGCAGGTCTGCCACGTCCTCGACGCGATGAAGGCTCAAGGCCGTGGCGTTGGCCACGCGCGGAAGAATCAATATCTTACCTTCCAGAAGAGCGATCTGCAGTAGCGATTCCGTGGATAGTTCGGCGCCAAAGGCCGCGTAGAGACAGACCGCTTTGGCTTGTTTCCATTCGGGGAGTTGCGTGATTAACCGGGCGCAGGCGTCGCCGGCCACTTGGAGTTCGCGGGCGGTCAAACTGGCGCGTCGGGCTTTCAGTTCGAGGCGTAGGCGGACCTTTTTTGCACGGACATCCTCCATGGCCTTAGAAAATCCGGTTCAGCGTGAGAGTCAACAGGACGACGGGCAGATACAGAATCGAAGCGATGAAGAGGGGCTTGGCGACTGCGGGACGACGTTGCGGCAGGCAGAAATCAAGGCAGAGCTTGAAAAACCATGCCCCGGCCAAGAAGGAAATCCACACGAAGGGACTACTCCAGCCTTGCAGGCTCGCCGGACAGTCCGCGGCAAAGAAACCTCCGGCGATCTTCCCTGCCACGACCTGCATCGGAATGATGAAGGCGAGAGCCCAGAGGGCGGCCGAGCGTCCCGTGGGATCCTGGACGGTGGAGATTTTAAATCCGCCGCGGGCATAGTCCTCGCGCCAGAGGACGGCCAAGGCCATGAAGTGCGGCACCTGCCAGAAAAAGAGTAACGCGAACAGCAACCAGCCCATCTCGTCGATGCGGCCTAATTTAGCTGCCGTGCCGATAATGGGAGGGATGGCACCTGGAAGAGAGCCGACCAGCGTGCACCATGAGGTCATCGTCTTCAGGGGCGTGTAAAGAAAGAGGTAAGAAATCGCCGTGGCGGCCGTGAGGGCGCCTGCTAGCGCGTTACATCCGTCCCAGACGATCAGGATGCCGCTTGCTAGCAATAGCATGCCGAAGAGCAAGGCGGCACCAGGTTTGATCAAGCCGGCGGGAATGGGGCGGTGGCGCGTACGTTCCATTTTGGCGTCGGCATCGCTTTCCCACCACATATTGATCGCGCCGCAGCCGCCGGCGGCGAGTGCCGTGCCGATTGCGAGTGTGGCGATTATCTTAAAATCCGTCGGTTGCCTTGGGGCGCTGCAAAAATATCCGGCGAGTGCCGAGAAGACCGAAAGAAGCGATAACCGGGGCTTGGTCAGCTCCCGGTAGGCGGCGGGTATGGTTCCGGCACGTTCGCTCATGCAGTGGTGGTGGCGACTTTACGTCCACGGTTAAAGGCAATTCTCACGCCGCTCATAGTTCGGCTAAGAAACCTTCCTGGCGATGGGCGAGGGCGACTTGCACGCACAGCGTGGAAAAAAGGACGGCCCCCACTACCAGATGGACGGTACGGACGTGCGGATTGAGAGGCAATTGGATGCTGATGATGCCCAGAATTACTTGCAGCCCGAGGAGGAAGGCTAACGGCAGGGTGCGGCTCAGTCTTCGTGCGCCGAACATGGCGAAGGTGAGTACGGCTAAGCCGGCAACCAGAGCTCCGGCTCGGTGGAGCAGGTTGATCGCCCAGCCTAAACCTTCGCCAGCGGGTAGGAAGAGGTCGGCGAGCTTTACGGACGAGACCCAGGAGGTAAAATGATTTTGTCGCATCACGGCACCCATGACGACCACGCCAAAGACAAGTGTGAGCGCGATTTTACCGGCACGGCGGTGACGGAGGGAGCTCGGCGAACTCGCCGAGAACCAAGTGTTCGAATGCATCAGCGTGACGAGCGCCAAGAGGCCGAGGGTGAGTTGGGCGTTCACCGCATGGGCGGTCGCGAAACTCACAGCTTTAAGGTTACCCGTGCCGCCGATATTTAATTTATCAAGCAACACGCGCAGACCACCGAGGCCGCCTTGCAAGACGACGAGTGCCACGAGCAGGTAAGCGGCTTGCCGGACGCGACGGCGTGGTTCGCGCCGGGCGTGGACTACGGCGATCGCGATGCAGCATAAGCCAAGGACGGTTGCCGCGAGGCGGTGAGAGTGTTCGGCGAATTTATCAATCTCCGTGAGCCAGCCGGGCGGATTCACCGAACCATTCGAAAGAGGCCAATCCAAGAAAGCCATGCCCGCATGGATGCTGGTCGTGAAGCCACCGGCTTGCAGGACTAGGATCGCCCAGGCGAGCGTCGCGAGGCACAGCACGAATAAACCGCGCTGCGGATGGGCGGAGCCATGCCCTGCAGGGACGGATTGTTCGGGCAATGAAACGGGCATTTTAAAATAGATTAGGAGGTGGCGGAAGCGGCTCGTCCGAAATTTCGGATTTTGCCGACCAGATTGGTGAGTCCGTTGCGACGATTGGGCGAGAGGTGTTGCGTCACTCCCACTTGGGCCAGGAAATCGGCATCAGTCGCCGCGACTTCGGAGGGCGTGGCACCATCATAAAATTCGCAGACCAGCGAGGCGATACCTTTGGTGATGAGCGAATCGGCATCGCAGCGGAAGTGGCAGACGCCCTTTTCAAGCGACGGCACGAGCCAGAGATTGGAGGTGCAACCTTCGATGAGGAATGCCTCCAGCTTAAGTTCGGGCGGTAATGCGGGGGCCGTTTTTGCCCGATCGATCACGTATTGGAAACGCTCGTGATGGTCGGAGAAAGGTTCAAGTTCGGCCACCAGCTCGGCGCGCTTCGTGACGAGGCTCATGGGCTAATCAGCGGCCGGCGAGAGCTTCGGGGTCCAGGTTGCTGCGGACAAGGGGAGCCATCAGGGATTGTAGTTGGCGGGCTTTGTCGGCGGGCAATTTTGATTCGGTCTGCAACCAGGAGATAGCGTCTTGCCAAATGAGCGGCGAGGGGCGGCGTTGGGTCAGAAGCAATTCCAATTCTTCGACAACGGATTTGCGCGTACCGTAACTGTCCGTTTGGCCGGCCAGAATGCGGGCGCGAATGTAATCGGATCTCAATTGAGAATGTTTCGGGTGGGCCGCGATGCCTGCTTCTAGGATTCGCACGGCTGCGTCCGTCGCTCGGATGGCGCGGAGGTGCCGGCCTACGGAGCGAAAGGCTTCTGGGCCGAGGTCTTTCGATTTGAGAAATTCCGTCAGATAACGGTCGCCGATATCTCGGTCGACCTTTGCGGTGAGCGCATCTTTTTTAGTGCGTGCGTGATAAGCGATGCCAAGGAGGGCTTGGACGAGAGGCTCGTTGGATTTGAAGAATGTCCGCTCAGCGGTGGTGACTTGCTGATACTGAAGAATGACTTGTTCGGGCTGTTTGGCGTTGAGGAGGGCTTCGAGGTGAAGGGCGGCAAAAGTGGCCCGATCGAAACCCTGGCTTTGGGCGACGTTAGCGACCGCCAGCGTGAGACCATCGTAGCCTTTTTCGGCGGCAAAATTAGCCAATGCAATCATCGCCGCAGAATTGTTCGCGAAGTTTTCCGAAATAAGTCGAAGCTCTTTATCGTAGTCGTCTTTCAGGCCAATCCGGTCGAGGAGCTGAAGTTTTTGGATGTGAGGGAAGGGGGCTTTTTCGTCGCTCGCAACCCGGTCGTTCGTGACCGAGAGAGCGACTTTTGATTGGCCTAACAGAATGTGGAAGCGCGCCTGCTGTGAAAGAATCGCATCATGGGCCGCGCCTTTGTAGGACGAACATTTTGATTCGAGCAGGGCGATCGCGTCCTGATACTTTCCGCCATCAAATAGGGCCTTAGCTTTCAGGAGTAATCCGGGGGCTCGACTGTCTAAGTTGCTCGAGTTGATAATGTTAACCGCCTCAGGGTATTTTCCCGTCCAGTAGAGTGAGGTGGCGGCGGCCAGGGAAATAATCTCCCGCGTAGGCTGCGGTAAGGTCTTGCCGAATTGGAGTAGCTTTAAACTTTGCTCGATTACTTCGGCGTCGCGCTCGCGAAGCTGAAGCAACTGAAAATAACGCTCTAAATAATCGCGACCCAGGGTGTCATCGGCGTTGAGGAATTCGAGGCCATGACGCAGGGTCTGGATAGCATCATCAGTCCGCCCCATATTTGAGTGTAAGAAATTGGCATAGAACAACTTAGACTTAGCGTTAGCAGGGTTACAACGCACCGATATTTGGATTAATTTCAATAAATCGGCAAACCGGTTCTGTTTTTGGGCCTCCATCGCCTGATTAAGGAAGAGATCCGACAATAAATTGAGGTGTCCTTGGCGGATTTCCCCTGCTTTTTCGGGCTGATCCTCAATTTTGGAGAGCGCCATCCGAACCATTTGTTGAATGGCTTTGTCCTTAATTAGGTCTGTTTTTATGTAAGTTTGCCGGGTGTAGCTTAAGATCGACTCCTTGGGCTGCGCCAGCGGAAGGCCTGCTAAAAGGATGATTTCGGCGTCGGATTGCTCCTCCTGGGCTATGTTTGTCGCCGATTTCGGGGTAGCCGAGGGGGTGGGGCCTGTGGTGGGTGCTGCCTGAGCGAGCGCACGGTAATTTCCACAGGCGATGGCTATCAGCAAATAAAAGGTCGAACGGGGGCTGGGCATGGAAGGATGGGCATCTTTGGCTGTCCGAACATAATTGTCCCGCTCAAAAAAGCCAGCAGGGCGGGAGTTATGGCACTCAAGTAAAGAAACCTTAAAATCCGTGCACTTTCCGCTTGCATGAGGGGCTTGGGGACATATGCCCAAACCCTCTTTTCCCTATTTACCGAGGTCCATGCCTACCATCAACCAACTCGTCCGCAATCCGCGGGTCAAACCCAAGGCCAAGTCCAAATCTCCGGCCTTGAACAACTCACCCTTCCGCCGCGGCGTTTGTGTGCAGGTCATGATTCGTACTCCGAAGAAGCCTAACTCCGCCCAACGCAAGGTCGCCAAAGTGCGCCTCACGAACGGACAGGAAGTTATTTCCTATATCCCGGACGAAGGTCACAAACTCCAAGAGCACTCCGTCGTCCTCGTGCGCGGTGGCCGCGTGAAGGATCTTCCAGGTGTCCGTTACCACATCGTGCGTGGCCCTCTCGACTGCTCCGGCGTCGAAAAGCGTCGTCGTTCCCGTTCCAAGTACGGCGTCAAGCGTCCGAAGGAAAAGAAGGCCTAATCCATTTCCGTAATCCCTAGCTCAATCTTAGAATATGTCTCGTCGTCGTAAAGCAACCAAGCGCGCCCATTTACCGGACGCCCGTTATGGCAGCCCATTGGTCAGCCAGCTCATCAATGTCGTCATGAAGTCCGGCAAGAAGTCGATCGCCCAAGGCATCGTCTATGGAGCTATCGAAAAAGTGAGCGAGAAGCTCATGAAAGGTAATCCAGTCGAATTGCTCCTCGGCGCTCTCGAAAATTGCCGTCCTAAGCTTGAGGTGAAGAGCCGCCGCGTCGGTGGCGCTACTTATCAGGTGCCGGTCGAAGTCAGCCACGAACGCCAGAACAGCATCGCTTTGCGCTGGGTCGTCGATGCGGCCGCTGGTCGCAAAGGAACCACGATGTCCGAAGCCCTCGCGGCGGAAGTCGTCGATGCGTATAACAACACGGGTAACGTCGTGAAGAAGCGCGAAGAAACGCACAAGATGGCTCAAGCCAACCGTGCCTTCGCTCACCTCCGCTGGTAACCCCTATCACCGCTTAACCTTTAGGCCGAACCGCAGGTTCCGACCATGTCCTCCGCCCTCTCTCCTCTCAATTCTCCTGCTCGCGCTTACCCGCTCGAGCACACGCGTAACATCGGCATCGCCGCGCACATCGATGCCGGCAAGACCACGACTACCGAGCGCATCCTTTTCTACACAGGCGTCGTCCACAAGATGGGCGAAGTGCATGATGGCACCGCCACGACCGACTGGATGGAGCAAGAGCGTGAGCGCGGTATCACCATCACTGCCGCTGCTATTTCCGCCGGTTGGAAAACCAAGGAAGGTCACTTTGCCAATATCGATCACCGGATTAACATCATCGATACCCCTGGTCACGTCGACTTTACTGCCGAAGTGGAGCGCTCCTTGCGCGTCCTCGATGGTGCCGTCGCCGTCTTCTGCGCCGTCGCCGGTGTCCAGCCTCAGTCTGAGACCGTCTGGCGTCAGATGAACAAGTATAGCGTCCCCCGCGTCGCTTTCGTCAACAAGATGGACCGCACGGGTGCTGATTACTTCGGCGCCGTGGATGACATCCGCGAAAAACTTAAGGGCAACGCCCACCCGCTTTTCATTCCGATCGGACAAGGCGAAGATTTCAAGGGCATGATCGATCTGATCAAGAACGTCGCGTACCTTTACGACGAAACCGACCCGAAGGGCATGAAGTTTAACGAGATTGCCATCCCTGAAAAACAAGTAGGTGAAGCCAAAGAATGGCGCATTAAGCTGATTGAAGCCCTTGCTGACTTCGACGACGTTTTAGCCTCGAAATATTTAGACGGACAAGAAGTTACCATCGAGGAAATGCGCACGGGTATCCGCAAGGCTACGCTTTCGATGAATTTCATCGGCGTGATCCCAGGTTCCGCCTTCAAAAACAAAGGTGTGCAGATGCTGCTCGACTGCGTCGTCGACTTCCTGCCTTCCCCGATCGACATGAAAGGCCAGCGCGCCTTCACGGATGACGGCGACACCGAAATCATCATCGGTCCGGACGATAAGGCCAAGGTTACCGGTCTTTGCTTCAAGCTCTGGTCTGACATCCACGTCGGACAACTAGTCTTCTTCCGTGTCTATCGCGGACAGCTCAAAAAGGGTGAGGCGCTTTACAATCCTCGGACGAGAAAGAACGAACGTATTTCACGTATCGTCCTGCTTCGCGCCATGGATCGGGAAGAAATCGACGTCGCCTATTCGGGTGATATCTGCGCGATCATTGGTCCTAAGGACATCGCCACCGGCGACACCTTGACCATGGAGGATGACCTCATCCTCGAGAAGACCACTTTCGCCGACCCTGTCATCTCGATGTCCATCGAGCCTAATTCGAAGGGTGACCAAGAGCGTCTCTCGCTCGGGTTGCAGCGCTTGGCTCAAGAAGATCCTACTTTCCGCGTCACGACTAATCAGGAAACCGGCCAGACCCTTATTTCGGGCATGGGCGAGTTACACCTTGAAATCATCGTCGACCGCCTGAAGCGCGAATTCAAAGTCGAAGCCAAGTCTGGCAAGCCACAGATTTCCTACCGCGAAACCATCAAGCTCGCCTCCGAAGGCGTCGGTAAATTCATCCGTCAGTCCGGTGGCCGCGGTCAATATGGTCACGCTGAAATCAAGCTCGAGCCGAATCCCGGCAAGGGCCAGGAAGTCATCAGCGAAATCGTTGGCGGCGTTATTCCTAAGGAATTCATCAAGCCTACCATCGAAGGTATCAACGAAGCTGCCAACAATGGCACCGTCGCCGGCTACCCTGTTATCGATTTCAAGGCCTCCATCGTCTTTGGTTCCTTCCACGAAGTGGACTCCAATGAAATGGCCTTCAAGATGGCTGGTATCTTCGCGTTCAAGGACGCAATGAAAGATGCCAAGCCCATCCTGCTCGAACCGATCATGAAGGTCGAAGTCGTCACTCCTGAGGAATATCAGGGTGATATCATGGGAGACTTAAACCGTCGCCGTGGCCAAATCCAGGGCATGGAAACCAAGAACGGCCTTTGCAATATCAACTCTCTGGTCCCTCTCGCTGAAATGTTTGGTTACTCCACGGACGTCCGTTCCCTCTCAAAGGGACGTGCTTCTTATTCCATGGAGCCCGGCAACTTCGAGCAAGTACCTGCCTCAATCCTCAAGCAAGTCGTCGAGTCTTCCACTCGCGCTCCTGCCCGCACCTAACCTCTCCTCCTGACCCAATTCCCGATGGCCCGCACCAAAATCCGCATTAAGCTCAAAGGTTTCGACTACCGCATGGTAGACCAATCGGCCAATGAGATCGTTGACACCGCCAAGCGCACCGGCGCTCGCGTTACTGGCCCAATCCCGTTGCCTACGGATATCGCTCGCCTCACGGTGAATCGCTCCCCGCACGTCGACAAAAAGTCGATGGACCAATTCGAAATCCGCACGCACAAGCGTCTAATCGAGATTATGGAGCCCAATTCCCAGACGGTAGACGAACTGAAGAAGCTTAATTTACCTTCTGGGGTTGACATCAACATCGTTGTCTAACTCCTCAACCCTTCCACCTTAACCAATAACCCAACGCAGGCCGCCAGCGCCCCTCTTCAGGACCAAGATTCCGCAAGGATATCCTAAGCCTAATGCAGGTCAGCAATGACCAAACGGTTCTAACGAACCACCTGCCTCTTAGAAAATGAAACACCAGCTACTCGGTAAAAAAATCGGAATGACCCAGGTTTACGACGCGGAGAACAACCTCGTCCCTGTTACGGTCATCCAAGCCGGTCCTTGCCCTATTACCCAGGTCAAGACCATGGCCAACGATGGCTATAATGCCGTCCAGATCGCCTTTGGCACCCAGAAGGAGAGTCGCCTCTCCGGTGGTGAGCTCGGGCACCTGCGCAAGGCAGGCGTCGCCCCTCACCGTCACCTCCACGAGATTCGTCAACCAGCTGCGGTCGACGCCAAAGTGGGCGATGTCATCACGGTCGAAAAATTTACCCCCGGCCAGATGGTCGATGTCATCGGCACCGTCAAGGGCCGCGGCTTCCAAGGCGTCATGAAGCGCTACGATATGGCCGGCCAGCCTGACTCCCACGGTCACATGATGCACCGCCGTATCGGCTCGATCGGCATGCGCCAGACTCCAGGTCACGTCTTCAAAGGTAAGCGTATGCCTGGCCACATGGGCTCCGTGCAGCGAACCGTCCAAAACCTCCGCGTTGTTCAAGTCCTCGCCGAGAAAAACCTTCTGCTCATTAAGGGCAGTTTCCCTGGTGCCAACGGCGAGGTCGTCCTCGTTCGTCCAGCCAAGAAGTCCAAGTAACCCACCTAGAACGATCGCGATATGAAGCTCAAAGTTTACAAGTCTGACGGATCTGCCTTCACTGAGAAGGAATTCGATATCCCCTCTTTCGAGGGCAATAAAGGCGTGGCCCTGCTCAAGCAGGTCATCATCTCTTACCAGGCCAACAAGCGCCAAGGAACTTCCAAGACCAAGGATTACGGAGAAGTTTCCGGTTCTGGTAAGAAAATGCTCCCTCAAAAAGGATCTGGCGGCTCCCGTCACGGCGACAAGCGAGCCCCACAGCTTTACAAGGGTGGAATTGTTTTCGGTCCCCGTCCTCGCGACTGGTCCAAGACAATCACCAATCAGGCCAAGAAAATCGCCCTGCAACGTGCGCTCTTTGAGCTCGCCGCTGACGGTGGTCTTCAGGTCATCGAACGCTTTGAAGTCACCAAGCCGAAGACGAAACTCTTCGTCAAGGTCCTCGCCAACGTCAGCCCAGCCGGCAAGCGACTCCTCGTCGTCGATAGCACCTGGGCCGAGCCGGTGTTGCGTGCCAGCCGAAACGTCGAGCGCGCGATTTTCTCTAACTCTTCCAACCTTAACGCACTCGACCTCGTTCGCACGCCCCGCGTGTTGATTTCCGAGGAAGGCCTGAAAAAGGTCCTCGAACGCGCCAAAAACTAAGTAACGAATACCATGAAGCCAGCTTCTGAAATCATCAGCCGTCCGATCCTGACCGAAAAGGCATCCGGGCTTGCTGAAGCCAATAAGTATGTTTTCGAGATCCTTCCCGGATCCGACCGTCGCCAAGTAAAGGCTGCCATCGAGGCCTCCTTTAAGGTCACCGTGATCAAGATCAATATCCTCATCCGAAAGGGTAAGGTTCGTCGCAGCCGTTTAGGCAGCGGTTCTATCTACGCCGAGTCCAATTCTCGTCGTGCCATCGTCACCCTGAAGAAGGGCGACGTCATCTCCCTCGCCTAATTTTCGGAGTCATACCGACATGCCACTCGTCACTCATCGCCCCATTACCCCAGGTCAACGCTTCCTCGTACGCGTCAAGACCGAAGGACTCCACACCGGTCGCCCCGAGCGTGCGTTAACCGAAAGTAATCACCGCGCCCGCGGTCGCAATTGCTACGGCCGCATTACTTCCCGTCGTCGTGGCGGAGGCCATAAGAAGCTTTACCGCACGGTTGATTTCCGTCGCGACCGTATCGACGAAGTCGCCACCGTGCTTCGCATCGAGTACGATCCTAATCGTACCTCTCACTTGGCCTTGCTCGAGTACGCCGACAAGACTCTCAGCTACATCTTAGCTCCCGACGGCCTCAAGGTTGGTGATAAGGTTGTCAGCACGAACACCGCCCAAGAGCAATTGGTTCCTGGTCTGTCCTTGCCTCTGCGCTTGATCGCCCCTGCGACCTTTATCCATTGCGTCGAAATTGAACCAGGTCGCGGTGCTCAAATCGCCCGTTCAGCCGGCGGTTTCGCCCAGCTTTTAGGTATCGAAGATGGCCGCGCCATCCTTCGCCTGCCTTCCGGTGAACAGCGTTACATCCACGCCGAATGCCGCGCCACTGTTGGTATCGTCGGTAACGTCGATCACCACAACGCCAGCCTCGGTAAGGCCGGTCGTAACCGCTGGAAGGGACGTCGCCCACGTGTCCGCGGTATCGCCATGAATCCTGTCGATCACCCTAACGGGGGTGGCGGTGGTAAGTCTAAAGGCGGAGGCGGTCGTCAACACCTCAAGTCTCCATGGAGCCAGCTCGCTAAGGGTTTCCCGACGCGCACGAAGTCTAAAGCTTCCAATAACCAGATCATCGTCCGCCGTAACGGCCGGAAGGTGAAGCAGGTCTAATCTGAACCGCTTACCCACACCATGGCACGCTCTCGCAAAAAAGGTTATTTCGTCGACCCACAACTGATCGTCAAGATTGCCGCGGCCCAAAAAGCCAGCAGCCGCAAGCCGATCAAGACCTGGTCGCGTCGTTCGACCGTCACTCCTGAATTCGTCGGCCTCAATATCGAAGTCCATAACGGGAAGGCTTTCATCCCCGTTTATGTGACGGAAAACATGGTCGGTCACAAGTT
>DKND01000007.1:41138-47332 GCA_002470605.1 Opitutia bacterium UBA7397 | reverse complement strand
TCTTCGTGCGTTCCGCCCTTTCCATGTTCGCTTTCCTCGCTGCCGCTTCCGCGGTCGCGGCGGGAACACGTGCACTCGGTTTGGCGGAAGCGGACGGCAAGGCTCCGGTTGTCTCGGTCATTACTGGCCAGACGACGGATTTGGTAGTCTTAGAAGGTGGACATGATCGCGGCTTCCGCCCCGGTTCTGTCTGTACGGTGACTCGCAACGGACTGCCTTTCGGCTCCGTGGTGATCGCTGAAGCAACCCGCTCACGCGCGATTGCTTTAATCCTCTCTCTCGATGCCGGCGCCCGGATTCTTTCCGGCGACCTCGTCTCCCCACGCGCTAACCCCCGTATCTGAACAATCATTTAACCAACGTCATGGAAGTCCACGCTACCACCCGCTTTGCTCGTATGTCGCCCCAGAAGGTGCGAGAAGTCGCGCGCCAAATCCAAGGCCTGCCGGCCGAAGAAGCCGTCCAGCTCCTCCGCTTTATCCCTCGCAAGTCTGCTCGCCTCCTGGGCAAGACCCTCGCGAGCGCTATCGCGAACGCCGAGAACAATCACAATCTTTCCAGCACCGACCTCGTCGTTGTTTCCGCCACCGTAAACCAAGGCCCCGTCATCAAGCGTTCGATGCCGGCTGCCCGAGGATCGGCTCACCCTATCCATAAGTCCATGAGCCACATTCGCGTGGCTCTCGGCTCCGCCACCAAATAATTTCCGCACCCCATGGGCCAGAAAGTAAATCCAATCGGCTTCCGTTTAGCCGTCCGTCGCAACTGGGAATCTCGCTGGTACGCTACTAAGCGCGACTTCCCGGCAAACATTTTGGAGGACTACCGTATCCGCCAGTACCTGAAGGAAAAACTCCGCCAAGCCGCCGTGCCCCGCATCTTCATCGAGCGTGCCGCCAAGAAGGTTCGTGTCCGTATCTGGACCGCCCGCCCTGGAGTCGTCATCGGCCGCAAGGGAGATGAGCTCAAGAAACTTCGCGAAGAAATCCAGAAGGTCGCCGGTAAGGAACGCATCGACGACGTCATCCTCGAGGTCAACGAAGTGAAGCGCCCTGATCTGGTCGCTCAGCTCGTCGCCGAAAACGTCGCCCTGCAGCTCGAGCGCCGCATCTCCTTCCGTCGTGCCATGAAAAAGGCCGTGCAGACGACCATGAGCAACGGTGCCGACGGCATCCGCTTGCGCCTCGGTGGTCGCCTCGGTGGCGCTGAAATCGCCCGCGTCGAATCCGCCCGCGTCGGTCGCGTCCCTCTCCATACTCTCCGCGAAAATATCGATTATGGTTTCGCAGAAGCTCGTACCCTTTACGGCAAGCTCGGCATCAAGTGCTGGATTTGCGCCAAGGACTCCGAGTTCTAAGCCGATCGAACAAACCGAAGAAATCCTAAGACACCATGGCCAATCTCCAACCAGCTCGCACCAAGTGGCGTAAACACCGTAAGGGTAAGATCCGCGGTAACGCGACTACCTGCAATACGCTCTCTTTCGGCGACTTCGGCATCCAGTCCCTGGACCGTGCCCGTTTGCCTGCCAACCAGATCGAAGCCGCTCGTATTGCCATCTCTCGTTCGCTGAAGCGAAAGGGCAAGATGTGGATGCGGATCTTCCCTCACACCCCTGTCACGCGCAAGCCGGCCGAAGTCCGAATGGGCTCCGGTAAGGGTAGCGTCGAGTACTATGTTTCTGTCGTAAAGCCAGGCACCATGCTCTTCGAAGTGGGTGGCGTTACCATCACCGTCGCTCGTGAGGCCATGCGCCTCGCCGACACCAAACTCCAGGTTCGTTG
The DNA here is from genome assembly GCA_002470605.1 of Opitutia bacterium UBA7397. Classification (GTDB taxonomy): domain Bacteria; phylum Verrucomicrobiota; class Verrucomicrobiia; order Opitutales; family UBA953; genus UBA953. The sequence goes on along the minus strand of DKND01000007.1, from coordinate 45,548 downwards.
CCGCTTCGTGGCTCGTGAAGAGCTCGAAAAGTATTGATGAACCCGGCTTCGACCACCCATAACTGACCCTTTTCACCGATGTCCACCTACCGGAAAGATAAACCCACCGCAGCCACGGCCCTCCGCCCTCTGGCCCCTGCCGAATTGCAGAAGCGTATTCGCGAAGCCCGCGAAGAGCTCCTCCAGCTTCGTCTTCGTAAGGCTACGGGCGCCGTCGAAAATCCCTCCCGCTTCCGTGCCCTGCGCCGCGATGTGGCCCGTTGCATGACGGTCCTCTCCGGGCTGTCGACGCCTGCGAAGAAGAAGTAATCCTAACAACTAACTCAATTCCCGATGTCCGAGTCTCGCTCCAACCGTAAAACCCTCCTGGGTTTCATCGCCTCCCGATCAGGCGACAAGACCGTCAAGGTCAACTTCCAGTACACTGTTCCTCACCCGGTATACGGGAAAGAAGTCAAGCGCCGCACCGTGTTGCACGCGCATGACGAAAAGAACGAATGCAAAGTCGGCGATAAGGTCGAAATCATGGAAACGCGCCCTCTTTCCAAGCTCAAGCGCTGGCGCATCGTCCGCGTTGTTGAAGCTGCGAAGATCGCCGCCCAATCCGTGGAAGACTGAGTAGTCACCCCTAAAACCTAGCTCCTTTATAACATGATTCAGATGCTTTCCCGGCTCGACGTAGCCGACAATACTGGCGCCCGCAAGGTGCGCATGATTCGCCGCCTCGGCCAGTTAACTGATACCGCCGGTATCGGTGATGTCATTATTTGCTCCGTCAAGGACTCGACCCCCGACGCCCAGGTGAAAAAGGGTTCCGTGTGCCGGGCCGTCATCGTCCGTACGGTTGCTCCAATCCGCCGTTCGGATGGCAGCTACCTCCGCTTTGACACCAATGCCGTCGTTATCCTCGACGATAACGGCAATCCTAAGGGCACCCGTATCTTCGGCCCAGTTGCTCGCGAACTTCGCGGCAAGAACTTCATGAAGATCATCTCCCTCGCTCCCGAGGTACTCTGAAAACCATGTCCAAGACTGACATCAAAAAAGGCGACGAAGTCGTCGTCATCGCCGGCGCCGAAAAGGGCAAGCGCGGGAAAGTCGTCAACTACAACCGGGCCGATGAGCGCCTGACTGTCGAAGGCCTCAATCTCGTCAAACGCCACTTGAAGCGTACGCAAGACGGACAGGGCGGCATCACCGAGCGTGAAGCCCCCATCCATCGCTCTAACGTGATGCTGGCCTCCCTCTGGGATGCTCGTCGCGCCAAGAAGCCAGCCAAAGCCGCTAAATAATTCCAACGAAACCACCCGAGATTTTTACGATAATGTCTACGCCACACCTCAAGAAGGTATACCTCGAGAAGGTCGTCCCAGAGCTCATCAAGAGCCGCGGTTATAAGAACGTCCACCAGGTCCCCAATCTTACCAAGATTGTCCTCAACTCGGCTTTCAAAGCTGATGCCGACAAAGGCCACATGGCTGAAGTCGTCAAAGAAATCACCAAACTTTCGGGCCAGAAGCCCGTCATCACGAAGGCTAAGAAGAGCGTCGCGAGCTTCAAAGTTCGTCAAGGTATGCCTCTGGGCTGCATGGTCACTCTCCGGGGTGCGCGCATGTGGGAGTTTTACCTCCGCTTGACGGCCGTTGCCCTTCCGATGATCCGCGACTTCCGCGGTACCTCTAACCGTCTCGACGGTCGTGGTAATTACTCTCTCGGAATCACCGACCACACCATCTTCCCTGAAACCCAAGCCGACGGTTCGCAGCGTGCGAACATCGGCATGGACGTGATCATCGTGACCACCGCTCAGACGGACGACGAAGGACGCGAATTGCTCCGTAGCCTTGGAATGCCTTTCCGTCGTTCCACGGCCGCCAACGAGGCCGCTGTCGCCGCCACCGCCGCCGCTAAAGCCTAAATCTTAAACCCTTAAACTTTACCAGCATGGCCAAGAAGTCTGTCATCCAACGCGCGCTTAAGCGCGATCGTCTCGTCAAGAAGTTCGCTACCAAGCGTACCGAGCTCAAGAAAATCCTCTCCGATCCCAAGGTGACCGAAGAGGCTTTCTACGAAGCGCAGCGCAAGCTCTCCGAGCTGCCCCGCAACTCCTCGCCGGTTCGCCATAAGAACCGTTGCTCCATCTCCGGTCGTCCTCGCGCTTTCATTCGCAAGTTCGGTCTCTCTCGTATCACTTTCCGCGAGCTCGCCCTTAACGGCCAGATTCCCGGCGTCACCAAGGCATCTTGGTAATCCTCCAACGAACTACTAACATGTCCGCTTCTACTGATACAATTGGGGATTTCCTCACTTCCGTTCGTAACGGCTCACAGGCCAACAAGGCCGTGATTTCCGTGCAATGGTCCCGCCTACGCGAAGGTGTCGCTCGCATCCTTTCCGAATCCGGCTACATCGCCGGTTACCGTAAGGCCGAACGCGATGGCCTTCCTGTCCTCGAAGTTTCGCTCAAGTACGTGGCCGGAGTTCCTGCCATCACCAGCATCGAGCGCGTCTCCACTCCTGGCCGTCGTGTTTACGCCGGCTACACCACCGTCCCTAAGGTCATTGGCGGCATGGGTGTTTCCATTCTCACCACTTCACGTGGCGTCATGACCGACGCCGAAGCCCGTCGCCAAAAAGTAGGCGGCGAGCTCCTCGCCAAGGTCTGGTAACCCCGACCCAACAAAACAAGCAAAGTCATGAGCCGAATTGGTAAACAGCCCGTCACAATCCCCGCCGGAGTCAAAGTCGCCGTCACTGGTAACGTTGTCTTCGTCGAAGGGCCTAAGGGCAAACTCTCAAAGCCTTTCCCTAAGGAGATCGGAGTAACCATTGACAATAATATCGTCACGGTTGCCGACCTCACGGAGAAGAAAGAAGCGGGTGCCCTTCACGGTACCATCCGCGCCATCATCCGTAATATGGTTGAAGGCGTCGCCACCGGTTACTCCAAGACCCTCCTGATCGAAGGCGTTGGTTTCAAGGCCATCCTCAAGGGCAATAAGCTCGATCTCGCGCTGGGCTATTCTCACCCGATCAACTACGAGATTCCTGCGGGAGTCAGCGTGGTGGTGACCGACGGTACCAAATTACTCATCTCCGGTCCTGATCGCCATATGGTCGGTCAAGTGGCCTCGACCATCAAGCTCTACAAGCCTGTCGAGCCTTACAAAGGTAAGGGTGTCCGCGTCGAAGGTGAATACGTACGCCGCAAGGAGGGCAAGAAGACGGCCTAATCCGCTCGCCTCACTTTTCCATGAAACTGCAGAAGAAGAATCTACTCGCGCAAAAGCGCCGCTGGCGCATCCGCAAGACGGTGCGCGGTACCGCTGCCCGCCCACGCTTGGCTCTCAAGATGACACACATGCATCTTTACGCCCAGGCTATCGACGACGACAAGGGCGTGACCCTGGTTTCGCTCGCGACCACCTCCAAGGATCTGCGTGGCCAAAAGCTCCGCCCCACCGTGGCCGGTGCTACGGTTTTCGGCGAAGCCTTCGGCGTCAAAGCCAAAGCCGCTGGTCTCAATGTTGTGGTCTTCGACCGTGCCGGTCGTCGTTATCACGGAACCGTCAAGTCCTTTGCCGAAGCCGCACGTAAGTCCGGCCTAAGCTTCTAATTTACATGAGCGAAGTAACCAAGAATGTCGCGGCTCCGGCCGCTCCTGCTGCCGGCCCTGGCGATCGTCGTGGTCCAGGTGGTGATCGTCGTGGTCCAGGCGGACCCGGTGGACCTGGCGGTCCTGGCGGTCGTCGTAACGGTCCTGGTGGTGGTCGTCCTCAGCGTCGCGATGGTCGCGGCAACGATGCGCCTGCTTCCGAATACAATGACAAGGTCGTCCACATCAACCGATGCTCGAAGGTCGTGAAGGGTGGACGTCGTTTCAATTTCGCCGCCTTAGTCGTCGCGGGTGACGGCAAAGGTCGCGTCGGCGTCGGTTACGGTAAAGCCAAGGAAGTTCCTGATGCGATCCGCAAGGGAACCGATCGTGCCCACCGTGCCCTCGTTCGCGTCAATCTTCGCGGTAACACCATTCCTCATGAAGTGATCGGACACGCCGATGGTGGCGTCGTCATGCTTCGTCCCGCAGCGCCTGGTACCGGCTTAATCGCTGGTGGTGGCGTGCGTGCAGTTCTTGAAGTCGTAGGCCTCAAGGACGTTCTTTCCAAATCCATGGGTTCGAACAACCCTCAGGCCATCGTGAAAGCGACCATGGACGGCCTGTCCAAGCTCCGTACGCTCGAACAAATTAAGAACCTCCGCGCATAAGCGGTAAAAAGCCATGAAGCTCCATTCTCTGCCCAAAATCAAGGGCTCTACTCATCGCCATAAAATCCTTGGCCGCGGTCGCGGTACGGGACACGGCAAGACCTCTGGTCGTGGTCACAAGGGTATGAAAGCCCGTTCCGGTGG
>DKND01000007.1:0-41126 GCA_002470605.1 Opitutia bacterium UBA7397 | reverse complement strand
TTCGGTCTCGAAGAATTGAAAGCAGCGGGCGTCTTACGCTCCAACGCTCCGATCCTTAAGGTTCTTGGCACGGGTGATCTTTCACGTGCCGTCACCGTCAAGGCGCATCGTTTCTCTGATTCGGCTAAGGCCAAGATTTTGGCCGCAGGCGGAAAAGTGATTCTGATTGAAGAGAAAAAAGCGACCGGAGTCGCTGAGTGAACCTCGGTTCGCGAACCTCCACCATGTTTTCGGCCTTCGCCAACTGTTGGAGGATTCCTGAGCTTAGGGCGCGGCTTGTCGCCACGGTAGCCCTGATTTTTGTTGCGCGTATCGGCGCCAACATCCCTCTTCCGGGCATCGACCCGAAGGACATTATGGATTACTACCATTCGATGGCTGACAAGTCGTCGGGGGGTGTGGTTGCGATGTATAATATGTTCACGGGTGGTGCGCTTCTTAAGGGTGCGGTATTCTCCTTGGGCATCATGCCTTATATCAGTGCATCGATTATCATGCAGCTGATGTCGGCCGTTGTCCCCTCGATCGCCCGCTTGCAGCAAGAAGGTGAAGTCGGCCGTCAGAAGGTAGCCCAATACTCTCGCTACCTCACGATTATCATCGCGGTCGTTCAGTCTGCTTTGTTGTTGGGAGCGTTCTGTAATCCTCAGCAGGTCGGACAGGCTCTTGGCTTAGGCAATTTCCAAGGCACGATTGTGGTGATGCAGAGCAAGACGCTCTTCGTTTGCCTTGGCGTCTGCCTCCTGACCTCTGGAGCCATCGTCATGCTTTGGCTGGGTGAGCAGATCACGCAACGCGGCATTGGCAATGGCACGTCCGTCCTAATCACCGTTGGTATCCTGGCTGATATTCCAGGTGCGATCACTTCTTTCGTCGGTTTGACTTTCGGTGGCAAAATCGGAGATGCCGCCGCCAATTCCCACGGTTGGGAAAAGGCCGCCGGGATGGCATTGCTCTTCGTGCTCGTGACCGCCGCGATGGTGGCGATCAATCAAGCTGTCCGTAAAATCCCGATCCAGTACGCACAGCGCATGGTCGGTCGCAAGATGTACGGTGCCCAGACCAACTACCTCCCGCTCAAGGTCAACTACGCGGGCGTCATGCCGGTCATCTTCGCCGGTGCCATCATGAGCTTTCCTCCGATGTTGCTCAATCCTTTGAGCACCTTGTCGCCGCAACTCGCTTTTCTCCGTACCTGGGCCGATTTCTTTTCACGTAATAACGGTTTTTACTACACCGTTTATGCGATTCTGATTTTCGGTTTCAGTTACTTCTGGATCTCCATCATGTTCCGTCCGGTACAGATCGCGGATGACTTGAAGAAAAACAACGGCTACATCCTTGGCGTCCGACCGGGGGAGCATACCGCCCAGTTCCTCGACTTCGTGATGACCCGTCTCACGTTGGCCGGCTCCTTGTTCCTGCTCATCATCGCCTTGATGCCTGACCTGTTCATCTTGCAGCTTAATTTCCCGATGCGTTTGGCCACCTTCTTGGGTGGTACTGGTGGCCTAATCACCGTGGGTGTGATGTTGGATTCCATGCGCCAGGTGGAGACCTATTTATTACAACGTAACTACGAAGGCTTCTTGAAGAAGGGACGGATTGGCGGCGTTGCCGTCCCCGCCGCCGGACTTCGTTCGGAATCTGAAGCAAGTGCTTTGGGTTCGCTGGAAAAGACCTGTCTCATCCTTTTTGTTCTCGGTACCGCAGCCTGGGCCTTGAATCATTGGGGTCCTTTTGCTCGCTGAGCCTCGTCGGATGATTGATCTGAAGTCGGGCGATGATGTCAGCCGTATGCGTGCCGCTTGTACGGCGGCCGCACGTGTCCTGCATGATTTAGCAGATTTGGTCGTCCCGGGTATTTCTACGGCTGGCCTGGATTCCGCGGCTCGCGGTTTGATGATGCGGCACGGGTGCGAGAGCGCCTGTTTTGGTTATGTGGTGGGGCGACTAAGTTACCCCGGCCATGTTTGCATTTCTTTAAACGACGAAATCGTGCACGGTATCGGCGCCGCGGATCGGATCATCCGCGAAGGAGATTTGGTCTCCCTCGATGTGGTTGTCCGACGCGATGGGTTTATCGGAGATAATGCCCGGACTATCCTCGTGGGTAAAGTAGCTCCGGATGCTCGCCAACTCTGCCAAGACACCGAAAAAGCGCTGATGGCAGGAATCGCAGCGGTTCGCCCCGGAAGCAGGGTGGGGGACATCTCTGCGGCCATCCAGGCGGCCTTGGCCCCCGGCGGGTATGGCATCGTTCGCGACTTCGTTGGGCATGGGGTAGGTCGCAAGATGCACGAAGAACCTCAAATTCCTAATTATGGAAAAGCTGGTACTGGACCTAAGTTACTGCCCGGTATGGCTTTAGCCATTGAACCCATGGTGAATTTAGGTACCCACAAGATTGTTATGGCCGCCGATGGCTGGACGGCCCGGACCGCGGATGGCAAGCCTTCCGCCCACTTTGAACACACCGTTTTAGTCACCGAAACAGGGGTTGAGATTTTAACTCTGCCTTAACCGCATTTTTTGCTTCCAAATCCACCACGAACCTTCAAGTTCCGACCTCTTTCCCACCTTCCAACCAGCACGGACACCATGCCACGAATCCTCGGCGTAGACATTCCCAACAACAAGAAAGTAGAGATTTCTCTCCGCTATATCTATGGTATCGGCCCCTGCCGCGCCACGGAGATTTGCGAAGCTTTAGGCTTTGATCCTGCGATGCGGGCCCAAAATCTTTCGGAGGAACAGCTTAACAAGATCGTCGAGTACATTGTACGCATGGGCTACAAGTGCGAAGGTGACTTGCGCCGCGATATCGCGCAGAACTTGAAGCGCCTCCAGGCCATCAAGTGCTACCGCGGATTGCGCCACTTCCGTGGTCTCCCGGTCCGTGGTCAACGTACCCGTACCAACGCCCGTACCCGCAAGGGCAAGCGTAAGACGGTCGGCGTCGCCGCTGCTCCAGCGAAGTAAAATTTATCTCCTAATATTATTTAACGATGAGCGAAGAAGCCCCCAAGACTCCCAAGGTACGTAAGCCAAAAGCCCCTGCGGCTGATGCTGCTGCCCCTGCCGCCGACGCTGCCGCCCCCGTGGTTGCCCCCGTCGAAGCTGCCGCCCCGGAGCGCAAAGAAATCACCGCCAAGGAATTGCTTGGTGAAGACATCGGCGAGATCAAGGTCCGCCGTGCCAAAGGATCGAAGAATATCACCGTCGGTATCTGTCACATCCTTGCGACTTTCAATAACACCAAGGTGACCATCACGGATGCCAGCGGTAATGTGATCTCTTGGGGCAGCGCCGGACGACACCAGTTCCGCGGCTCGCGCAAATCGACGGCTTACGCCGCACAGGTCGTCTGTCAGGAAGCTGCGAAGCTCGCCATGGCACACGGACTCAAGGATGTTTCCGTCCGCGTGAAGGGTCCAGGTATGGGTCGCGACAGCGCGATTCGTGCTTTGCAGGTCCTGGGTCTGAACGTGACTTCGATTCTCGATACCACGCCGATCCCTCACAACGGCTGCCGCCCGCCTAAGCGCCGTCGCGTTTAATCTTTCCTTTCCGCATCACCGTCCGGCTATGGCAAACCGGGCGGGTCCTCTCACTCCGCCATCTATACAAAAAATAAAAAAACATGTCCCGCTACACTGGACCTACCACCAAGCTGAACCGTCGTTTCGGTCAGAACATCTTCAACACCTCCAAGGGTGAAGAACGTCGCCCCTATCCTCCGGGCATCCACGGTAAGACCACTCGCCGTAAGGTTTCCGAGTACGGCGTCGGCCTCAATGAGAAGCAAAAGCTTCGCATGATGTACGGCCTCACCGAAAAGCAGTTCCGTCTCTCTTTCGCCCGCGCTAAGCGCATGGGTGGCGTCGCCGGCGACAATTTCCTCCGCATCCTTGAGACCCGTCTCGACAATGTGGTCTATCGCCTTGGTTTCGCAAATTCCCGTGCCGCTGCCCGTCAGTTGGTGGCCCATGGACATATCCGCGTTAACGGCCACAAGGTCGACGTCGCCAGCTTCTCCGCCTCCCCTGGCGATAAGCTCGAAGTCCGCGACCGTACCTCCTCCAAGCAGCTCGCCACCCGCGCCGTTGAAGAAGGCCAAGGTCGTTCGTGCCCCGCATGGCTCGTCGTTCTCCCAGAGCAACTCAACGGACAAGTCGTCCGCGAGCCAGCCAAGGAAGAACTCCCCTCTGACATTAACGTCCAGATCATCGTCGAATTCTACAGCCGCTGATTCAACCCAACCCAACCCAATAGGACTACCTGCCATGCCCAAGCGACTCGGACAATTTCAACGCCCCAAGAGCCTCAAAAAAGAGGAATCTTCGGCCACGCCCACCTACGCCAAATATTTCGCGGAGCCATTCGAAACTGGCTTCGGTCATACCATCGGCAATTCTCTCCGCCGTATCCTGCTCAGCTCCATCGAAGGTGCCGCTGTCTCCGCGGTGACCATCGAAGGCGTCCAGCACGAATTCCAGCCCATCGAAGGCGTCGTTGAAGACGTCACGGAAATCGTCCTTAACCTCAAGAAGGTGCGCATTCGTACCGAGGCCAATAAGCGCGAAGCTTTCAAGGGCACCATCGACGTGAATAAGGCCGGCCCCGTAAAGGCTTCCGACATCAAGTTCGAGACCAAGGGTAGCACCGTGACGCTCGTCAATCCTGACCAAGTCATCTGCACCATTGATCGTAAGCGTCGTTTTTACGCTGACCTTGAAGTCACCGTTGGACGTAGCTGGGCTTCCGCCGAAGAAAACAAAAAGCTCGAACAGGCCATCGGGTCCATTCCGGTCGACTCTCTTTTCTCGCCTGTGACGTCGGCTAAGTACTCGGTCGAGAGCACCCGTTCGGGTGACAAGACCGACTTCGATAAGCTCGTGCTCGAAATCTCCACCGACGGACGCATCACCCCGGACGAAGCGCTGAAAGAAGCCTCCGCCATCATGCGCCACCACCTAGAAGTATTTGATACCGTTTCCGCCGACTCGGTTGAATTTGAAACCGGCCATAAGGAGATTAGCGAAGAGACCAACCGTCTCCGCAAGCTGCTCAATATGTCCGTCAACGAAATTGAGCTTTCCGTCCGCGCGGCGAATTGCCTCAACAATGCGAACATTAATACCGTGGGTGAACTCGCGATGAAGACCGAACAAGAGATGCTCAAGTATCGCAACTTCGGCAAGAAGTCGCTGAACGAGATCAAAGCCAAGCTCGAACAGCTCGGCCTTTCCCTCGGTCAGAAGATCAACGAGAGTATGCTCGATAAGGGCGTTAACGCATAATCCGGATTTAACCCATGCGTCACCGCAAACATAAACACGTCCTCGGCGTCAAGACGGCTCACCGCCGTTCGCTCGTGGCCAATCTCGCCGCTGCATTATTCACGAATGCGCGTATCACCACGACGCTCTCCCGTGCCCGGGCCTTGCGTCCCTTCGCTGAACGTCTCATGACCTATGCGAAGAAGGCTGCTGAGTCTTCAGATAAATCCGTCAAATTGCATTATTATCGCTTGGCTTTGGCTAAGCTCCGTAATGAAGCGGCTTGCGCGCTTCTCTTCAAAGAGCGCGTTACCCAATGCCTCTCGCGTAATGGCGGCTATACCCGTATCTATAAGCTCGGCGCCCGTAAGGGCGATGCTTCCGAAACCGCTTTGATCGAACTCGTGGCTAAGGACGACAAGTCCCCGGCGATGACTCCCAAGGCCAAGGTTGCCCGTAAGCCGAAGCAAAAGAAGGAAGCCGTCGCGGCTCCCGCTCAAGCCTAAGCTTCAACTTCAGGCCTGAACTCGAGACGCGTCCGCCCCCCAGGCGGCGCGTCTCGTCATTTTAGACCCTCCCCCATCCTTCATGCTTCAATCCGTTGATCTCGGCGTTTTCCTCGCCTTTTTAGTCGGGTTGGCGGCCTTAATCCTTTTCGGGCTTCAAGCCTGGTACGACCGCCGGGATGCGATCCTTTCCGACCATCGGCGGCTCAACTCTGCCTTTTCTTGTGCGCGTTGCGGCCTGACCTATGTTCGTCCGCGTCGCCGCGAAGAGGGGGTCTGCCCAAGCTGCGGCTGGAACAATGTTCGCCTCAAGTTCTGATTCCTTCTAACTTTCCACCATGGCTCCTCAGTCCATCGCAATCCTCGATTTTGGTTCTCAACTGACCAAGGTCATCGCTCGCCGCATCCGTGAATGTAACGTGCATTCGCGAATCTATCCTTTCGGCGTCACGCCCGAGACATTGAAAGCCGATGGCGTCGTTGGAGTGGTCCTTTCTGGAGGCCCTTCGAGCGTCAAGGCACCTGGCTCGCCTCATCCTCACCCGGGCGTCTTTGAAATGGGCGTGCCTGTGCTCGGCATTTGCTACGGCGTTCAATTGATGGGCCAGATGCTTGGCGGTAATGTCGCGAGCAGTACCCATCGGGAGTATGGTCACGGTATGCTTTCCTTCCGGAAGGGCTCGCAGCTCTTGCAAGGACTTAAGTCTCCTTTGCGGGTTTGGAATTCCCACGGAGACAAGGTTTCACGCCTTCCGCGAGGCTTTAAGGCGGTCGCAAATACGGAAAATTCCGAATGCGCTGTCGTCGAGGATCAGAAGCGTCGTTTTTACGGCATCCAGTTTCACCCGGAAGTCGCGCACTCTGAGCGAGGTATCGATATCTTGCGCAACTTCCTCTTCCGTATCTGTCGTTGTAAGCCTGATTGGAAGATGGATGACTACGTCGAGACCGCCGTCCGCGAGATTCGCGAGAAGGTCGGCAAGTCCCAAGTAATTCTGGGCCTTTCTGGAGGCGTCGATTCCTCTGTGGCCGCGGCCCTGATTCAGCGCGCGATCGGCAAGCAACTCACCTGTGTTTTTGTTGATAACGGGCTACTGCGCTTAGGCGAACGCGCTCAGGTCGAGAAGATGTTCCGCGGCCGCTTTAAGGTCGACCTGAGGGTTGTTGACGCATCGACGGCTTTTCTCGGAAAGCTCAAAGGCGTCACGGATCCGGAGAAGAAGCGTAAAATTATCGGCCATGAATTCATCAAGGTCTTCGAACGTTCCATCAAGGATGTCGCCAAGGCTAAGAAGGGCAAAGTAGAGTTCCTTGCCCAGGGCACTTTGTATCCGGACGTCATCGAATCGCTTTCGCCGAACGGTGGCCCGGCTGCCACGATCAAGAGCCACCATAACGTCGGAGGTCTGCCTAAGCATATGAAGCTTAAGTTGCTCGAGCCCCTTCGCGAATTATTCAAAGATGAAGTCCGGGCTTTAGGCGAAGCTTTGGGCCTACCTCACGAAATGGTCTGGCGCCATCCCTTTCCGGGCCCTGGGCTTGCCGTCCGGGTCTGTGGAGAAATCACCAAGGACCGTCTGGAGATTCTCCGAAAGGCCGACGATATCTTTATCAACGAACTTCGCACCTCGGGCCAGTACGCCAAGGTCTGGCAAGCCTTCGCAGTATTCCTGCCGGTTCGCAGCGTCGGGGTCATGGGGGATGGGCGAACCTACGATAATGTCTGTGCGCTACGGGCCGTGACATCTTCCGACGCCATGACGGCTGATTGGGCGCGTCTACCTTACGATGTCCTTCAGCGGGCTTCGACCCGTATCATCAATGAAGTCAAAGGCATCAACCGGGTCGTCTACGATGTCTCGTCGAAGCCGCCAGCGACGATCGAGTGGGAATAAGCCAGCGAGTGCCCCGTTGACACTTCGCGAGTCCTAAACAAACATCGCACCAGTGTCCGACCTTGGATTTCAAGTCATTGCCCGCCGCTGGCGCCCACGTCGTTTTGACGAACTCGTCGGGCAGGAGCATATTGTCAAGACGCTGCGGAACGCCCTCGAAACGAAGCGTTTGGCGCACGCTTATCTTTTCGTCGGCCCTCGCGGAACGGGTAAGACCACGACCGCTCGAATCTTGGCCAAAGCGTTGAACTGTACGGGCGGGCCTAAGCCAGATTACGCCCTCGACGATCCGGTATGCTTGGCCATCGAAGCAGGTAGCTGTCTCGACGTCATCGAAATCGACGGGGCTTCCAATCGTAAGCTTGAAGACGCTCAGAAGATCCGCGATGAGTGCCAGTTCGCCCCCTCAAACTGCCCTTACAAGGTCTTCATCATCGATGAAGTGCATCAGCTTACCAAAGAGGCCTTTAATGCGCTTCTGAAGACTTTGGAAGAACCGCCGCCTTGGGTTAAATTTATCCTAGCGACCACGGAGGCCGATAAGGTCCTGCCGACGATCACCTCGCGCTGCCAGCGTCTGGAGTTTCATCCGATCTCCGAAGAGGTGATCGCAGCTCAGCTCACCCGTATCGTAAAAGCCGACGCAGTGACGGCAGAAAAAGAAGCTCTTACGGCGATTGCACGTTTGGCTAACGGCGGGATGCGCGACTCTCAGTCGATTCTCGACCAAATCATTTCTTTCTCAGGCAAGAACGTCACCGAGGCCGATGTGCTTTCAATCTACGGTTTGGCCTCCGCCCAGCAGGTGAGCGATCTCTGTCAGGCGATTACCGTCAGCGACGGCAAAAAAGTCCTGACGATTTGCGACGTTTTCCATGCCGAAGGTCGCGACCTTCTCCGTATCTTGGCCGACCTTCAGGCGCGGGTCCGATCCGCAACGCTCGATGCCGTTCGGGCGGGCGGGAGCAGTTCTCTTTTAGGCAGCCCGCTCGCCACGGAACAACTGGTCCGCTTGTTGGAATGTCTGCAAGAGGGGGAACAGGGTATCCGCCAAGGGCTTTCGCCGAGAGCGAACTTTGAAGTGACGCTGCTTAAGGCGATAGAACAAAGCAGGGCGAGGTCCATCGATAGTCTTATCAAAGATATATCTGCGGCCGCTGCCGGACTTCCTCGGGAGTCTGGCGAAAAAAAAAATAAAGAGGACCGAGGTGGCACCCGCCGCTCCGGTGGAGTCGGTTGTCTTCGCCCGCTCTCCGCAGACGGCCCAAGGGATAGTCCCCATCGTGGACGTGCCGATTGAAGATACTGGGCGGCTCGAGGAAGCTTTGCCACCCATTGAGGCGGCCTCTTCCGAGGAGGAGGGGATGCATCTTACCCAAGGTCCGTCGGCTTTTAGTTTTCCCGAAGTATCGGTTTCGGCCCAGCCAGTGGCTGAGGTCGGCAAATCGGCTTTCCCAGGAGAAAAGGAATTTCAAGAAGCCGTCGGGAATCTGCCGCCTGGCCTGCAGGAAAAGTTACGCGATACGCTGGGGGCGGAATTCACATCGTTGCGCCCCGTGCCGGCAGGGAAGCTACGCCGACCGCTCTGAAGGTGGCCGCAGCTTTTGAAATCGGTGTCATCTCGGATACGCATGGTCAACTTCGGCCCGAAGCGCTGATCGCACTGGAAGGCTGTGCCGCGATTTTTCATGCGGGCGATATCTGCGGTTCATGGATCATTGCGCAGCTGGAAGAATTAGCCCCGACCTATGTGGTGGCGGGAAATTGCGATGACGATGCGACATTAGGCCTGATCGTCTGCGCTGAGCTCGGAGGGCTTAAAATCCTGATGCATCACGGGCACCTTCCGGTCGATGAAGCTGCTTATAAGCCAGATATCGTCATCTCAGGACACACGCATCGGCCCATGATCGATCAGGAACGAAACCTATTACGGCTTAACCCGGGTAGCGCCGGCCCGCGCCGTTTTAACCTTCCCGTCACGGTGATGAGGATTACCGTCACGGACGGACGGGCCGAAGCCCGTCTCATCCCTCTCAATCCATGAAGTCGCCATTACCGATCGACGAGCTGAAGGACGGACTGATTGCGGCATGTGGTCGGGTGCGTCGGATTGTATTGCGCGCGCCAACGGGGTCGGGCAAGTCAACGCGTATCCCGCAGATGCTTCTGGATCTTGGATTGGTCGAAGGGCAGATCGTCGTGCTCCAGCCTCGGCGTATCGCGGCCCGGATGCTGGCAAGTCGCATCGCACAAGAACGTGGATGTCGTCTTGGAGGTGAAGTAGGTTACCAGATTCGTTTCGAGCGTATGGAGTCAGCCCAGACGCGCATCAAGTTTGTGACGGAAGCTTTGCTGCTTCGGCAGGTGGCATCCGACCCGGAATTGAAAGGGATAGGGGCGGTAGTCTTCGATGAATTTCATGAACGTAATTTACATTCGGATGTCGCACTCGCGCTCGCTCGCCGGCTGCAAGAGACGCATCGGCCGGACCTATTGATCATCGCCATGTCGGCGACGCTCGACACGGAAGGCGTCGCGCGTTGGTTGGGCTCCGCCGAAACCTTAGCGGCGGATGGCCGGGCTTTTCCGGTGGACGTCGAATATACGCATATGCCCCGTAATTCAGCGCGGCCTATTTGGGATGCGGCGACCGAGCAGGTTAGGAGACTGCTGCAAGAGGAGTCCGAAGGGGACATTCTCGTCTTCATGCCCGGCTCATATGAGATCATGCGGACGATGGGGGCGGTGCGCAATTTGCCGGAATCCGGCGGCGTTGAGGTGTTACCGCTTTACGGTGAATTGGCGCCAGAGGAGCAAGATCGCGCCGTAAAGCCGGGACCGCTCCGCAAGGTCATCGTCGCCACCAATGTGGCCGAGACTTCCTTGACGATTCCAGGCGTCAGGGCGGTCGTCGATGCTGGTCTGGCCCGAATGGCTCGCTTTGATCCACATCGTGGCATCGACACTTTATTGATCGAACCGATCTCGCAGGCTTCTGCCGAGCAGCGCGCTGGTCGAGCAGGGCGTACGGGCCCTGGACGTTGCATCAGGCTTTGGTCACTGACGGATCATGAGTCCCGGCCTTTGCGGGAAGTCCCAGAAATCAAGCGCGTGGACCTTTCGGAGACGATTTTACTGCTTCTCTCTTCTGGTTGGGGTGATGCCACCCAATTCCCTTGGTATGAAAAGCCGGATGAAAAGGCGCTTCAGCGGGCTTTGACGGTACTGGCTGATCTCGGCGCAGTCGATGCTCATGGGAAGTTGACGAAGATCGGTCGACGGATGGCTGCTTTCCCCGCACACCCACGGTATGCGCGGATGTTGCTCGCTGCGGGTGAGCTGCATTGCGTGGAGGAAGTCTGTCGGATCGCCGGCTTAGCCCAAGGGCGGGATATTCTTTTCCGAAAAGTAGATGACCGGACGGAGTCAGCCAGAGATGGGGTGGCGCAAGACGAGGGCTCAGATTTCTTCCCGCGACTTGCCCTGATGCGCCGGGCGACCGAACTTAAATTTGATGCGGACGCGTGCGACCAATTCGGCGTGCACGGCCAGGCCGCCCGTCAGGCAGATCAGGCCGCCCGTCAATTCATCCGTATCGCCGAGGGGCAGGGCTTACCGGTAAACAAAGAAGCTGCCGATCCGGATGCGATCCGCCGCTGTCTGTTGTTAGGTTTTTCTGATCGCCTGGCTATCAGGCTTGATGGCGGCACGTTGCGTTGCGCTTTGGTTCATGGCCGGCGAGGAGAACTTCGCCGCGAATCATCGATCCGATCCGCCAAGTTGCTCGTCGCCGCCGAAGTCGATGAAATCCAGGCGCGGGGCGAGGTGACCACTTACCTTTCCTTGGCGACTGCGGTCGAGGAATCGTGGTTAAAGGAATTATTCCCCGAGGACTTCTCGGAGGTGCAGCATGTCCGCTATGAAGCAACGCAACGCCGCGTCGTGACGCGAACGGAACGCCGGTTCCGGGATTTAGTCTTGGAGTCGACGGAACGAGACGATGCGCCATCGGATGCCGCGAGTAGGATTTTGACCGACGAAGTGATGGCTGGCCGTCTTGAATTAGAGCGATGGGATACGCAGGTCGACATCTGGATCAGCCGGGTGAATTTTCTGGCCAAGCATTGTCCCGAATTCGGTATCCCGGTTTTTGACCAAGCCGGCCGGCGGATGGTAATCGAGGAAATCTGTGCCGGGGCCTCCGCTTATCGTGATATCAGAGATAAGGCGGTCCTGCCGATCGTCCGGGGTTGGCTCACGCACGAACAGGCCATGGTCTTGGATTCATATTGCCCTGAAAAGATGATTTTGCCTCGGAAAAAGCACCCGGCCAAAATCGAGTATATGGCGGATGGCGAAGCGCAAATCGAGGCCACCGTGCAGGAGCTGTATGATTTTCCAGGCGTGAAATTAAGAATCTGCCAAGGCAAGGTGCCGTTGGTGGTCTGCATTCAATCCCCGGCGCGTCGCACCCAACAGCGTACGACAGACTTAGATGCCTTTTGGAAGGGCTCTTACGAGCACGTGAAGAAGGATTTAAGGGGTCGCTATCCGAGGCACGAGTGGCGTTAATCTTTTTTCAGACACCCCATGTCCGTCACGAAACCCAGTTGGACTGAAATCCCCATTCATGTGGTGGACTTCGAGGGCAGCGGCCGGACGGGAGTCGTGGAGTCCGGCGTCGCGACCTTGCTGGGCGGCGAAATTATCACCACGTGTACTTCACTGCATGCGGCTCGTGGTGCAGTGCCATCGATTGATACACAATGTCATGGCTTGTCTCAGCGCGATCTGGCTGGGGCGAGTCCCTTTGAGGCAGAATGGGATCGTTGGGTGTCATTACGCCGAACTGGGGTGCTGGCCGCCCATAATGCGACGGTCGAGGCTGGGCTGCTTCGTGCGACATGGCCACGCCCTTCGGTCGTGCCCTCTTACGTGGGAGACATGACCCCTGTCGCCGAATGGGGACCGTGGATTGATACCTGCCGACTTGCGAGGGCGTGGGTTCCCACCTTGGGCGAGTATGGCCTATCATCTCTCGTGTCAGCCTTGCGTCTGGCCCCCCGCCTGGATGCCTTAGCCTCGCAGCATTGTCCGCCGGGCCGCCGGCAATATCACTGCGCCTTATACGATGCCCTTGCAGCCGCTCTAATTTTAAGGGCACTGGGGGGCTTGGATGGCCGCTCGATGGCGCCGATTTCACTCTTAGTCCGAGATAGCCTATCGGCCCCGGCGGCCGAAGATTTGATGCAAGGCGAGCTTGGCCTGTAGTTTCCGCTTCACTTGGAGGGTTTTGCCTTACTTGATAGCCCCACTCTATGGCATCTAAGACTCCTATACGCGTGGCGGTTACTGGCGCCGCCGGCAACATTGGTTACGCTGCGATCTTTCGCTTGGCCTCTGGCGCGGTTTTTGGACCCGACCAGCCTGTGGCGCTTAATCTCATCGAGGTTGGCCCAGGGCTTAACGCGCTCGCTGGCGTAGTGATGGAATTACAAGACTGTGCGTTCCCCTTGTTGGCTGACGTGGTAGCCACCGGCGATCTCGACGAGGGTTTCAAAGATGCCGACTGGTGTCTCTTGATTGGAGCGGTGCCGCGCAAGGAAGGCATGGAGCGCAAGGATCTCCTTGGCATTAACGGCAAGATTTTCATCGGCCAAGGGCAGGCCATCGCCCGTAGTGCAAAGAAGACCGTCAAGGTCTTGGTCGTTGGTAATCCGTGCAATACGAATTGCCTGATTGCTTTACGCGCCGCCGCCAGTCTCCCGACCGAGAATTTCTTTGCGATGACACGTCTCGACGAAAATCGCGCGAAATCACAATTAGCCGCCAAGGCCGGAGTGCATAATTCCGTGGTCAAGAATGTCGCCATCTGGGGGAATCATTCTTCGACCCAGTATCCTGACTTCACGAATGCCACGATTGCCGGCAAGCCTGCGACGGCCGTCATCACGGATCATGCTTGGTTAAAGGAAGTCTTTATTCCTGACGTACAAAAGCGCGGAGCTGCGGTGATCAAGGCCCGCGGTGCTTCCTCCGCTGCTTCGGCCGCTAATGCAGCCTTGGACACGTTGCGTAACTTGCATGTGCCTACCGCCGCCGGCGAGTGGCATGCCGTCGCCGTGCTCTCAAAGGGCGATTACGGTATTTCTCCTGGGATAATCTTTGGATATCCTATCAGGACTAAGGCTGATGGCTCGTGGGAAATCGTCCAAGGGCTTCCGGTCGATGCCTTTTCACGAGAAAAGATTGGTATCACCGAAAAAGAACTTCTCGAAGAGCGGGCCACCGCTTCCGAGGCTTTGGGCTTAAAGCTCTAAGCCGTTCTCGATGCATGAAAAGGGCGCATCCGGAGATGCGCTCTTTTCATGCACGGTAATTGAAGCCTCAGGGTGCTGGCAGTCGTACGAGAGTGATATCGGCTGGCCGACAGGTTCCGAGGTGAATTTCACCCGCGTTCGCCGCATTAAAGATGGGCGGTTCCGGGTGGATGGCGGCCACGTTGCTTGCGGTGCGCCCAGAATTAATTTTTTGCAGGCCAACGAAATCGACAATTACTGGGTTAGCGCTCGTCAGCAGGGATTTTTCGGAGCGGCACCAACTCGCGTCAAAGTTAGGTCCGCCTAAGACTTGGAAGCGTTCGAGCGACAGGATGGTAAGCACGTTCTTATTCGCCAGCTTAGGAATTGCGCAGACTTCGACCGCGGCCTTGGAGGCGTTATAGGGATTATCGAGGAAGCGTTCGCCGTTAGCGATGTTGCCAATCGAGGCCGATGCTATCGCGCCGTGCACGCCCAACGCCTTGCCGTCGCTCAGTACGGGGAGGTTGATCCAGAAATCGACCTCATCGATAAGAGTTTTAGGTAAAATGCTTACGCGAGGGTCTCCCCAAGGGACGTTTTGGGAGCCTTGACGGGGCAGGACTTGATTCTCGTAGCGCAGACTTTTATCGCTGGCCCAGCCTGGGGCGAGCTGCTCCCAGGCCGCGACAGGGAAGCCCTCAAAGTCTTGTTCGCCGGTCGAAAGGGCGGGGAGAAATCCGGCTTGGCGCAAGCTCTCTTGGCGTGCATCGCATACGATAATGGCCTTCTGATTGAAGCCGCGTTTCATCAGGGCGGTGGTTAAGGCTCTGACGAGTGGCTTCGGGGTAGCCAGCCCGATGCCAGAATCTGAGGAGACCTTAAGACCGCACTTTTTGAGTAGGCTTGGGTGTAGGTTTAACCCGATCCGGAATTCGTATTCTCCTAGGGTGCGTTCAACGGCGGTGGCATACTCATGGTCGCTGAAGCCCGATAACGTCTGTTCGATGAGCAGTAGTTTGGGGTCAGTGGCCGCGATGGACTCCCTAAGCCCTAGGCAGAGCAGCAGGAGCGTGGTGAAAGTTCGACGCATTCTGACATTATCTCGGATTTTTCCTACACCGCAAGCCGCTGTTTTGTTTGCGATAGGGCAAAACGGCTCCATCTTCGCCTGCATGTCAGCCCCTGCCATGCAGCCCCAGCGTCGAGTCCTTGGGTTAATCTTCCTCACGGTATTCATGGATATCGTCGGCTTCAGCATTATCATTCCTCTCTTTCCGCACTTACTGGAGCATTATATTCAGACGGAAGGTTCGGCGGGTACGTTGATCGGCTGGCTCAGTTCGGCGGCGGAATGGATGGGAGGAGATACGGTCTTCAAGAAGACAGTTCTTTTCGGTGGGTTATTGAGTACGCTGTACTCTCTGCTTCAATTCGTCTTCTCGCCGATTTGGGGTTCGCTTTCCGATCGCTTCGGTCGACGGACAATCCTGACCGTTACGCTGTTCGGTAGCGCACTTTCCTATGGTCTATGGATTTTTGCTGCCCACTTCTGGCTGGTCGTCTTGACCCGGCTCATTTGCGGAATGATGGCAGGGAATATTGCGGTGGCCAGCGCCGCCGCCGCTGACATCACGAGCGAGAAAGAGCGTACGAAGGGCATGGCCGTAGTCGGCATCGCCATTGGAATGGGCTTCCTTTGCGGACCGATCATCGGTGGGCTTACGGCGCCCGAGACGAAAGGAATCGTTCACGTCGCGACGGATTATGCCTTTGGGTTAAACTTATTCTCTAAGCCCGCCCTGATCGCGGCCTGTATGGCAGCAGCGAACTTCTTGCTGGTCCTTGCCTTCTTCCCTGAGACGTTAGCCGTTGCGAATCGAGCTAAGAAAGATGCGATTCGGCCGTCCATTTTCGACCTGGCAAACGTCAAATCTTCCGAGGTGCGCCGGACTTCGCTGGCCAACCTTATCTACCAGATCGGTTTCACCGGCATGGAGAATACGATCGTATTCCTCACGTTGGCCCTTTTTGCCTATAGCCCGCGCGATAACGCCATGCTCTTTTTGTTTAACGGCGTGAGTCTTGTTTTAGCTCAAGGTCTCTCCCGTCGAGTCGTGGGGCGGATTGGTCAGCGCAAGGTGGTCATGTTTGGTTTTTCGATCGCGGCTTTGGCCTTCATCATCGTGGCCATCATCCCGACGCCCTTGACGGCCGGCGGCGCTCTTCCGGGTTGGGCCAAACCGATCTTCTTCATGGGCATGGGCCTGATCTCTTTTGCGACCGGACTTATCTTGCCAAGTGTTTCGGCACTCGTGTCGCTTTATTCGGATGCTTCGGAGCAAGGGCGTAACTTAGGTATCCTGCGCTCGGCGGGATCTTTGGCTCGGGTCATCGGCCCGATTTCGGCGGCACTTTTATATTTCCATTTCGGCAACCATTTCTGGGTCTATGTCGGTGCGGCTATTCTGATGATTCCCGCATTTTGGGTTATCCGACAATTGCCCGATCCGGTCGTCGCCGGTAAATAACTAAGTCGTCAGGAGTTTTGCTCCGAGCGCATCGCCGCTCCGGATGACTTGCATCAAGGCAACGCCGCCGCGGAATGATCCGTGGAAATGTAATCCCGGGTGAGCGGATTCTGCTTGGTCCAACGCGGCTTCTCGACGGGTTTGATCTGCGCCATATTGTGGGATCGCCCGATCCCAGCGTTGAATCCATTCTTTTTCGGGAGCACCCGATGCGCCGAGTGTTTCCGCAAGTTCGCCATCTACGATGGCTCGCAATTCCTCGTCGCTCTTGCGGGCAAGGGCCGGATGGCGCGCTCCGCCGATGAAGCAGCACAACAAGACTTTCCCTGCTGGTGCGCGTTGCGGCAAGACGGAGGTCGGGAAAAGGCATCCCAAGACATTACGATTTTCGCTGCCAGGAGTTAAATAGCCGAACCCATCAAGCGGATGCCGAATGGCCGTCTGGTCGTAACCGCGAACAATCACGGTGACAGGCGGGGCTTCGGTTCGCTCCCATTCACGGAATGATGGTCGTAAGCTTTCGTCAAAGGGTAGGGAGGGCCATTGCCAGTGCGGCACGGTGACCACAATCTGGCGGGCGCGTGCCCCGTTTTCGATTCCCTCGGCATTGCGCCACGCGACATTCCATCCCTGGCTGTCACGACGAATCAAGGTGGCCATTGAATTAAGTTCGAGTTCGCCGCTTCTTAGGGGCGTGGCCATCGCGTCGGCCAGTTGTTGCATGCCGTCGGGGAAGCCGACGATACGACGTGCGGGGCCTTTATTTTTAATCAAACCCAGAATGACAGAGCGGTGCTTTTCCTCGAGCGCATGGACACTTGGAAAACAGTTCTGCATGACCAGGCGATGGGGGTCGCCCGCATGAACGCCCGAGACCACGGGGTCCATGAGCAGCTGGGCGGCTTCTGCGCCGAAGCGACGTGCCGCGAAGGCGTAAACCGTTTCACCTTCATATCCGCCACGAAAGCGAAATATTTCTGAGAGCAATCTAAGTTTTCCGCTCCAGCTTAGCAGGTTCGATTTAATTAAACTTAATGGACTGGCCTTGAGTCCGTGCAATTGTCCATGGGCGTAAATGAAACGTTGAGCTGAGTGTGGGTCAGCCTCCTGCAGGCACCCGTCTAATCCGTATTGTCGGAGCAAGGTCCGGTCGGCTTCCCCTTCGAGCTGCAGCGTATTGGGGCCTGTCTCCACCAGCCACCCAGCTTCTTTTATCGTACGAATGGCTCCGCCGCAACGGTGCGAGGGTTCAATCACCTTAACCTTGGCCCCGGCGCGGACCATTCGATGGGCCACCGCGAGACCCGCCGGGCCGGCACCAAGGATGATCGCATCGAGTTCCATGGAAATCACCATCAGCTCAAATCTGGGGATTGGCAACCCTCGGTCTTTCGTCATGTCATAGTGGATGTTATGCGGTTAACGTTTTTACTACTTCTCCCGTTCGGCCTTTGGGCCGATACCGTCACGCTGACGGATGGCACCTTCTTGCACGGCAAGATCGAGCGAGTCGCTGGCGGATTCATGGAAGTCGTCGTACCTAAGTTGGGAGCGGCGATTCAACGCATCCCGATTACTTCGGTAGAATCTTTTAATACGGACGACGCGGTTATCATGAGTGGCGGCGGCACGGTGCTGCGTGGCAAGGCCTCGGTGGTCGCCCAGCGAGCAGCGAGCACGGGCGGAGCTGAAACGCTCCCGTTCGATGCCCGCTTGGAACTTTGGCGAGATGCCAATGCCCGGCCCGCAGATATCGTCAACGCCCGCAAATGGACGATGCTGGCTGACCTTGATTTATCCGGGCGTTCAGGAGTGACGGAAGGATCTGGGATCAGTGCCGGCTTTCTCGCCAAGGGAATCACTCCGCAGGATACGATCATTGGAAGCGTCCGGGCCACCCAGGCTAAATCGGGAAATCAGACCTCCGCCAATGATCTACACGTTAATTTGTCTTATGAGACTAATCCCACCGGGGTTGTCTTTTGGTATGTGCGAACCGACACCGGGTACGACAAGGCGCGGATGGTAGATTTATTATCGGTTAATGCGGGCGGTATCGGATTGCGTCTATTCACGGATGCCTCCGGCAAATTGGATGCCCGCTTGGGACTCGCCCATCGTTACGAGAATTATTCGATCGCCGGGCAGCCGAGCCTCTCGACCCCGTCGGCTGACTTGGGCCTGATTCTTCATCGAGAGTTAGGCTGGGCGGCCTTGGATTCCTCAATTTCCGTCGTTCCTTCGTTCAGTGATTCGGCGAATTACTACATCCGCCACGAATCCTCTCTTAACATCATGCGCCGAGAGGGGCCTCTTTCCCTTAAAATAGGGCTATCCAACGATTTCAGGGGGCGACCCTTGCCTACCCAGGCCTCCCTTGATACGGCCTATTTCGCGAGAATTGTGTATGCTGTGAAGTAGGCATCGCCAAATTGACCAAATTTAAACTTAATGCCTAAAATTAGGCATACTTAGCCTGTTAATTGTTACCTATTGAAGCGTGGCACGCAGGGTGCTTTTCAAGAGGTGCTAAAGTCTAATTTTCATCAATCCCCCAATCCAAAATGAGCACAAACCCAGCACGCCGCGCCGCCATCTCGGCGATCGCCTCCCAGCCTCGCCTGAAGGGCACCTTCGACTTCCGCAACGAGAAGATCGATGTCATCTTCGGTCAGAACGTTTTCTCTTTAGAGAAGATGGAGAAGCGCCTGCCGAAGGATGTCTTCAAGTCTCTTAAGGCCAATATCGAGTCCGGTACCAAGCTCGATGGTGCTTCCGCAGACATCGTCGCGGCGGCTATTAAGGATTGGGCCCTTGAGCGTGGGGCGACTCACTACGCCCACGTCTTCTACCCGCTCACGGGTTCGACGGCAGAGAAGCACGATACTTTCTTTGAGCCAAACGGAGCGGGTACGCTCGCCCAGTTCTCCGGCAAGGCACTCGTGCAAGCCGAGCCTGACGCATCCTCCTTCCCGAACGGTGGCCTGCGCTCAACCTTCGAAGCCCGTGGTTACACGGCTTGGGACGTCACTTCCCCCGCTTACATCTTCGATAGCGAGAATGGTTCGACGCTCTGCATCCCTACGGTGTTCGTATCGTGGAAGGGTGAGGCCCTCGACAAGAAGACCCCGTTGCTTCGCTCCATGGCTGCCGTCAACAAAGCTGCGACCCGAGTTCTCGCTCTTTTTGGCAAGAAACACGGCTTCATCAGCGCCTCATGCGGTCCGGAGCAGGAGTACTTCCTAATTGATTCCCGTCTCTACCACCTCCGTCCTGATATTTACACCTGTGGCCGCGCCCTCTTCGGTGCGAAGCCTGCCAAGGGTCAAGAGTTCGAAGACCAATACTTCGGCACCATCCCTGATCGCGTCCTCGCTTGCATGATGGAGACCGAGCGCGAGTGCTTCAAACTGGGTATCCCTATCAAGACTCGCCACAACGAAGTCGCCCCAGCGCAATTCGAAGTAGCTCCGATTTACGAATCTGCGAACGTTGCACACGATCACCAGATGCTCACGATGACGCTCTTGAAGCGGGTCGCTGCTCAGCATGGTTTCGTCTGCCTCTTGGCTGAAAAGCCTTTCGCCGGCGTCAACGGTTCCGGCAAGCACGTCAACTGGTCCATCGGTGGTGCAGGCGTGGGCAATCTGCTCGAGCCGGGCAACGACCCGCACGACAACGCCCAGTTCCTTACTTTCTGTACCGCTGTCGTCCGCGCGGTTGATCTGCACCAGGGCTTGCTCCGTGCTTCGGTAGCTTCCGCTGGCAATGACCACCGTCTGGGTGCCAATGAAGCCCCTCCGGCCATTATCTCGATTTACTTGGGCGACATGCTCAATGAAGTCATCGAGCAAGTGAAGAAGAGCGGCTCTGCCTCTTCTTCGCGTAAGGGCGGTCACATGACCTTGGGCGTCGATACCTTGCCTGTCTTGCCGAAGGATGCTGGTGACCGTAATCGGACGAGTCCTTTTGCCTTTACGGGTAATAAGTTCGAATTCCGCGCCGTCGGTTCCTCCTTCTCCGTCGCCGGCCCATTGACCGTCCTCAATACGATCATGGCTGATTCGCTGGATAAGTTAGCTGACGAATTGGCAGTAGCCCTAAAGAAGAATAGTAACTTCAACGCCGCTCTCCAATCCGTCCTCAAGGAAATCCTGACCAAGCATGGTCGCATTATCTTCAACGGTAACGGCTATTCGGAAGAGTGGCACAAAGAGGCTGCTAAGCGCGGTCTCAAGAACCTTCGTACGACCCCGGACGCTCTCCCTGAAATCGTTGCTAAATCAACGGTGGATGTCTTCGAGCGTCAAGGTGTGCTCAGCAAGGCTGAGCTCGAATCTCGCGAGGAAATCTACACCCACTCCTATGTGCTCACGGTGAATACGGAATCGAAGCTCGTCTCCGAGATCGGACGGACGCTGCTTTTGCCGGCAGCGCTTAAGTTCGCCGCCGACCTGACGCCCGTGGAAAAGACCAAATCTGGAGGCAAGTTGCGCAAAGAGGTGATTGGGCTTGCTGACGAACTACACGACGCTCTGGGAGCACTTGATGCTGCCCGTGAAGTGACGAAGTCCGATACGCATGCCCAGGCCAAGCACTCTTGCGATAAGGTTCTCCCTGCCATGTTGAAGGTTCGTGCCGCGGCTGACGCCCTCGAGGAAATCGTGGCCGACGAACATTGGCCCTTACCGTCCTACCAAGAGCTCTTGTTCATCCGCTAAGCCTGCATTGGCTTGGTCTTACGAAAGGGTCGAGCCTCCGGGCTCGGCCCTTTTTTATCCCTGGCGCCTTTCGGGCTCCCCAAACAAAAGACCCGTCATAGTGACGGGTCTTTGGATGTCGGTGGAAAGAGGGCTTAAACGTTATCCCACTTCTTACGCAGGTAGGCGTTGAAGTTCTTGACCTTCTTCTTGCGACGACGGCGCTCGGCAGGCTTTTCAAAGCCGCGCTTGGCACGGGCATCCTTGATGATCCCCTCGCGGTCGATCTTCTTCTTTAAGCGGCGGAGAGCCTTGTCGACAGTCTCACCTTTGCGAATCTTGATTTCTACGGACATGTTGGCGTTAGAGGGTCGAAAGAATAAGGGGGGAGCCGTCTCGTCAACCCCGAATCCTAAGATTCCGCATCGTGAATAACTGCCCCCTAATAGGGGCACTAGACGCTTGCGGCGGGGGTAGGGGAGGGCAATCGTGCTCATTCACCCCTCGATGTACCTCAAGGAAATCGTCGTCAACGGATTCAAAAGCTTCGCCGACCGGACCCGTATTGAGCTCCGTCCCGGCGTCACGGCTGTCGTTGGACCTAATGGCTGCGGTAAGTCGAACATTGTGGACGCGATCCGCTGGGTGCTCGGCGAGCAAAGCGCCAAGTCGCTCCGGGGGACTAGCATGCAAGATGTCATCTTCGCCGGCACGGATAAGCGGAAGCCACTGCCCCAGTGTGAAGTCGAATTGATTTTTGCGGATTGTGAGAAGGAGCTCGGGACGCAGTTCTCAGAGGTCTCCGTGATGCGCCGCATCCATCGCGAGGGCACGAGCGACTACTTTATCAATGGCAAGCCGTCACGACTGAAGGACATCCATCGGCTCTTCATGGACACGGGCATCGGCCGGATGTCCTATTCGTTCATGGTGCAGGGACAAATCGACCAGATTCTTTCGGCTAATCCGGCGGAACGCCGTTATCTTTTTGAAGAAGCCGCCGGTATCACTCGCTATAAAGTGCAACGGCGTGAAGCGTTGAATAAACTTTCAGGCGTTGATACTAACTTGGCGCGCATCACCGACGTCGTCAGCGAAGTCGGGCGTCAAATCGCGAGCCTTCGCCGCCAGGCTGCCAAGGCATTGCGTTATCGTCGCTTGCGGCATCGCTTCACGCATCTCGACCTCGCTTGGCAGGCCAAGCAGTTCGGCGATCGTCGGACGCAGATTACGACCCTGGAAGCGGACGCCACGCAGTGTGGCGCCGAAGTCGAAGGATTGAGCGACGGCCTTCGTAGCCGCGAAGCCGCTCTGCTTGATACCCGTGCGCGCCGGGCCGAGCTGGCTGAGCAAGTCCAGCAAGCCCAGCAGGCTTTATTTGAAGTACGCACCACCCGCGAAAACGCCGAAGCCGAGGCCCGGACGGCCGATCTTCGGGCGGATGATTTGGCGACCCGCCTGGTTGACATTCGTCGCGAGGCTCAGGAAGCCGAACAATCGATCGCAGAATATGAGATGCGCCTGCGCGGTAGCTCCGATGCTAAATCTAACGCGACGGGCTCGGTGACGGCGACAGATGCCGCCTACCGTGACAAGACTTCGCAAGTTGAAGAAGCCGCCAAGTTCTTGGTCGAATCCGAGAATCGCCTGCGTCGGGCCCGCCAAGATATTTTAATCGCCGAAGGCGAGATGACCCGCGCCCGCGGCGATGTCACGAATCTCGAAATCGACCTTCGCGGCTATCAGGCCCGCCATGTCGATGTGTCGGCTTCCGTCACGCAAGCCATGGTGGAGCGGGATGGGCACGACCGTCGCGTCGCCGAATGCGGATTGGTCGTCACCGGTCGCCACGGTGAATTACAGGCAGCCCGCGCCGCCGAACAGGATGCTGTTGAAAAAGGTAAAGCGTTGCTGACGGAGTTCCGCGCATTGCAGCAGACGATTTCCGAACAAGATCGCAGTGTCGCGAAACTTTCCGCTCAGCTTGGTTTACTCGAACAGATGCAGTCGCGTTTGGAAGGGTTTTCAGAAGCCGCCAAAGCGGTGCTGCGGGGAGAACTTTCGGAAGCCATGCCGGCCGGCAAGGCGGCCGCTCTGGCCGACCTCGTCACCGTCACCGATATTTCCGCTGCCGCTGCCTTGGAAAACATCCTAGGAGCCGCCTCGGAAGCGGTGGCCTTGGATAATGCGGACTTCTTGCCTGGCATCGTAGCTAAGATGGCCGAGCGTCAGCTCGGACGGGCGGTCTTTCAGGTCGAAGCCCCTCCTGCCTCCCGGAGCGGCTCCGCGGCTCCGGGTTGGCTGCGCCCTGCCAGTTCAGCGGTCCAGCCCAAGTCGGCTAATCATGCCCGCCTAGTGTCTAATCTCTTCGACGGCTGTTACGTTTGCCCCACCTTGGGCGACTTTATCTCTTGGTGGCAGAGCAATCCATCCTTCGAATTCTTCTTGGTCGCCACGACCGAGGGAGATCTGATTGATCGTCGCGGGCTTGTTTTCGCTGGTCGTCCGCGGAAGGCCGCTTCCTCTGCCGGTTCGGGAGTTTTCTCCCGTGAAAGCGAAATCCGTTCGGTTCGTACAAAATTAGAGGCCGAGAACGATCAGCTTACCACGCTCAACGAGCGCGCCCTGGGACTGCAGTCGAACATGGATGCAAATGAGGTAGAGGTAGGTACGAGGCGCGGTGCGACTCAGTTTGCCGCCCAAGAGCTTTCCGTTGCTCAAGCGGACGAGCGTGCCGCAAGGCAGACTTTAGTGGCGGCCGATGAGCGGATCGCGCGCGAGCAACGTCAATTAAACGAATTGGAATCGGCCAAGGCTGAGGCCGTGATGAGGCGCGATCGGGCGCAGGCGACGCTCACGACGAAAGATGTTCAGGTCGCCGAATTGCGCGCGGCTATCACCTCGGGAGAAACCGATGTCGAATCGGCACGTTCTGAAACCGAAGTCCGTCGTAACGCCTTAGGCGAAGTAAGACTTTCCTTGGCCGAGCAGCGCCAACGTCTTGAATTGGTCGGTCGCGAATTGGCCGATCTCGAGTCCCGTCGCGCGGAGGCTTCGGCCCGCCTGACTTCACGTCGAACGGAAGCGCAACAAAGCGAAAGACAGATCGGCGAACTGCGTGCCCAGTCGGTTGCAGCTCGCGAACTGTCCGCCCGCTTGGCCGCAGAAATTGACACCAGTTCCACCAGCCTTGCCCAAGTGCGCGGCGAATTATCTGAAAAAGACGCCTTGCTCGAAGCCGATGACCGGGTGCTTTCCGTCGACCGAGAAAAACTTCGCGTGGCCGATATGCGGCTTAAGTCTTTGGAAGTCACCCTTGCCGAACAGAATTCCCAATGCGGGTTTATTGTCGAAAAGGTCCAATCCGAGCACCAATTAGATGTTTCAGCCGTAGACTGGCGTCTGCAGCTTTGGCTCGCTGAAGGCGAACCCGATGGCATCGCCAGTTTCGATGATCTTGAAGAACCGGAAGAAGAGGGGACTCGGCCCGTGCGCAAAGCACCCCTCCGTCAAGGCGAGCCAACGGAAGATGAGTTGACCGCCTTGGGGGCAACCGACTGGCCACCGCTCGTCCGAGAAATCGCAGAGCTTCGTGAGCGCATGTCGGGTATGGGCTCGGTCAATCTTGTCGCCGTAGAAGAGTATTCCTCGCTAAGAGATCGCCACGACTTCCTAACCAAGCAAAGCGATGACCTTTGGAAGGCAAAGGAAGAACTCTCCAAAGCCATCGAAGAACTGAACCAGACTTCACTCAAATTATTTACCGATACATTCGAACAAGTCCGTAAGAATTTCAAATTCACCTTCGAGCGTCTCTTCGTCGGCGGTACCGCTGACTTGCAGATGGTGCAGGCCGAAGACCCCTTGGAAAGCGGTATCGAGATCATCGCCCAACCTCCGGGGACGAAGTTGCGCGGCATTTTGCTGCTCTCCGGCGGGCAGCGCACCATGACAGCAGTCGCTTTGCTGTTCGCGATTTATATGGTGAAGCCATCGCCCTTGTGCGTCCTCGACGAGCTTGATGCTCCGCTTGACGATACCAACGTCGGTCGCTTCACGGATATCATCAGAGAATTCACCCGTTTCTCCCAGTTCCTGATCATTACGCACAATAAGCGGACAGTGTCCGCCGCTGATGCGATCTTTGGCGCCACCATGCAGGAGAAGGGCGTCACCCGGCTCTTCTCGATGCGCTTTAATAAAGATAGGGATGAAGCTGAGCCGACCCAGCCGGGTGGGGGCTTCACGATGGCCCGCTGACGCTTGCTTGCCTTGGCTCAGCGCCCTTCTACGCTGGCGTGGTCATGCTTCGTTATCTCACCGCGCTCATTTTATTGCCGGCACTGACGTTCGCCGGGATCTCATTCGAAACGGACGTCAAGCCCATCGATCGGACCAGACCGGGTGCGAGTTATGCCGACATGCTTACGCGGATCATGCCGTCAGTGGTCAGTATAAGCACCGCCCAGGTCATTCCACCTGAGGTTCTCCGTCGTTATCGCGGGCGCATTGACCCAGCTGAGGTCAAGGTCGATGCCAAGACCGGCGAGGTGACGATTCCGACGGGCTTAGGCTCGGGAACGATCATCAATTCCGACGGTTACGTCGTAACGAACCGTCACGTTGTCACGATGCAGGATGGAAGTACGGCCAAGACGGTCTTCGTGAAGCTTTCAGACCGGCGTGAATTCCGTGCAAAAGTTTTAGGCGTGGATGCCAACACCGATATCGCGGTGCTTAAGATCGATGCGAAGGATCTGCCGTTTGCTCGTTTCGCCGATAGTGATAAGGCCCGCGTGGGCGACATGGTGTTCGCGATTGGTAATCCCCTCGGCGTCGGCATGACCGTTACTTCGGGTATTGTTTCGGCTCTTGGTCGGTCGGGCATGGGTTTAACCTTTGAAGACTTCATCCAGACCGACGCAGCCATCAACCCCGGCAATAGCGGCGGGCCTTTGATCGACTTCGAAGGCCGTATTCTCGGCATGAACACGGCGATACGCACTTCGGGCGGCGGTGGAAATATCGGCATCGGATTTTCCATCCCGTCCAACCTCATGATTAGTGTGGCTTTTGATTTAGCGAATACCGGCAAAGTCGTCCGTGGGATGATCGGTATCCAGGGTGAAGATCTTTCGCCGGAGGAGTCTGTCAAACTTTCGGCCGCTGGTCGGGGCGCGGTCCGCGTGACGGAGGTCACCGATCAATCTCCTGCCGCTAAAGGAGGTCTGCGCAAAGGCGATATCATCATCGCGCTCGAAGCGAAGGCATTTGAGAGTTGGAATGACCTTCGGCTTGCCATTTCTCGTAAGAAGCCGGGCGAGTCTGTAGTCATTTCCTACTTACGAGGCGGGCGCGGTTCCTTGGCTCATGTCACCATCGCCGAACGGCCCGCTGGCAACTAATGCGATCACTTAAGACGATTCGAGATATGGCTGGAGGGAGAATTCCTCCCCTGACTCGGACGGCATTAATCTGCGGGCTCGTTACCTTTCTGCTCACCCTCTTGATTTTTCACCCTACGGCCGGGGGAGAAAGCCCGGCCCCGGCCCTTTCATCCGGAGCCCATCTGATGCCGCCCGGGGACGTCCAGGCGGAAAGCTTGGTATTGCTTGATCCTTCGGCAGCTTACCTTCCCGGTCGCTTTGCCCTCGCTGGGCAAGAAGCGGGAGCGATAGGTCAATCGGAGGATGCCCCTTTTGCCCAATTCCAGCCCTTACTTCAGTTTGACCCCGGTAAGTTCGAAGAGTACGATAAAAGAATCCTCCGCGAGACCCCCAAGGCGGCTTCCGCGCCTCCAGCTGAGGCTCTGCCTCTGGTTGGCTGGGGGCCCTTTGGATCCTTCGGGTCCACCGGATTTAAGCAACCTGGAGTCCCCTCAAGGGCCGGATATTTTGAGATTTATGGTCTAAGTGGGGCTAATAAACCAATTATAAGTGGGAATATAACCCACTTTAATGGTAATTTAAATAAAATCAGCGATAAAAACGAAAATTTTAGCAAACTTTCGTCATTTATAGAGCTTTCCCTCGGGGTTGATTCCCTTGGAATTCAAGCTCCGCCAGCCATTTTGCGTTCATCGGGGGATAAAGTTATAGATTTGTCGGTTATTCAGTGGGCTGCGGGAGGCAATTGGGCTCAGCGCTTACCCCCCGGAACCTACCGACTGATCGTCGGGCCGTAAGGGTTAAGGGCTGCCTGTAAAAGCCTTGCAAAAATCCGCTTGACGGTGGCGTTGGCGATGTTCATTCAAACCCTTCCCTTCGCGCCCAAAGCGCTTCGACGGATTGCCCCTGTAGCTCAGTTGGCAGAGCGCGTCCTTGGTAAGGACGAGGTCGACGGTTCAAATCCGTTCGGGGGCTCCACAAATTTCCACACACCAAACCTAAACCACCTCCTCACCACCAAAGCCATGGCCAAAGAGAAGTTCAATCGCACAAAGCCTCACGTCAACGTCGGTACCATCGGTCACATCGACCACGGTAAATCGACCACTACTGCCGCCATCGTGGCAGTGCAGGCCCGCAAGGGTCTGGCTGAGAATAAGTCCTACGCGGAAATCACCAAGGGTGGTACCGTGCGTGACGCTACCAAGACCGTGACCATCGCAGCTTCGCACGTTGAGTACGAGTCCAACCTGCGTCACTACGCACACGTTGACTGTCCCGGCCACGCTGACTTTGTTAAGAACATGATCACCGGTGCCGCCCAGATGGATGGCGCCATCCTCGTGGTTTCCGCCGCTGACGGCGTCATGCCCCAGACCAAAGAGCACATCCTCCTCGCCCGTCAGGTCGGCGTTCCGAAGATTGTAGTCTGGCTGAACAAGGTCGACCTCTCTGAACCTGACCTCATCGACCTCGTCGAGATGGAAGTCCGCGACTTGCTCAACAAGTACCAATATGACGGCGACAATGCTAAGATCGTCCGTGGTTCTGCTACGGCCGCCCTCGATGCTACGCCAGAAGGCGAACAGGCGATCCAGAATCTCCTTGATGCTCTCGATGCCGAAATTCCTGAGCCTAAGCGCGAAGTCGATAAGCCTTTCATGATGGCCGTCGAAGACGTCTTCTCCATCACCGGTCGTGGCACCGTTGCCACGGGTCGTATCGAGCGTGGTGTCGTTAAGGTTGGAGAAGAAATCGAAATCGTGGGTCTCCGCGACACTCTCAAGACCACCGTCACGGGCGTTGAAATGTTCCGTAAGGAACTCGATCAAGGCCAGGCTGGCGACAATGTCGGTCTCCTCCTCCGTGGCGTCGAAAAGAGCCAGGTTGAGCGCGGTCAAGTCCTCGCCAAGACCGGCAGCATCAAGCCTCACACCGTCGCTAAGGCTCAGATTTACGTTCTGAAGGCCGACGAAGGTGGTCGCCATACTTCCTTTACCAACAACTACCGTCCTCAATTCTTCTTCGGAACCTGCGATGTCACTGGCACCGTGATTCTCCCAGAAGGCGTGGAAATGGTAATGCCTGGCGATAACGTCACCATCTCGATCGAGCTCCAAAAGCCCGTCGCAATGGAAAAGGGCCAGCGCTTCGCCCTCCGCGAAGGTGGCAAGACCATCGGAGCCGGCCAGATCCTCGAAATCACCAAGTGATTTAAACGCCGCAAGGCTCGACTACGGTGCCGAGGTTCCCTCAAAAGGAGCCCGGCACTCGTCTCTTTAAACCCAAGAACAGGACGGTAGCTCAACTGGCAGAGTAGCGGTCTCCAAAACCGTTGGTTGTGGGTTCGATTCCCTCCCGTCCTGCCACTCTCCAAACCAAACACCAGCATATGTTCAGCCTCCTCGGACGCCTTCGCGCTTTCTGGAACGAGACCATCACCGAGGTCTTCGTCAAGGCTTCGTGGCCAAGTGCCAAGGAGCTGGTTGATTCTACGCTGGTCGTCATCGCGGCGGTCGCTCTTTTGGGTGCCGTTGTTTTCTTCTGCGACTTCTCGCTATCTAACTTCGTTCAGTTCGCCACTAAACGCGTTCGCTGATTATCCCCATGTCGAATACCCCTTCTGATTTTCGCTGGTACACTCTCCAGACCCTCTCGAACAATGAGAGTAAGGTTAAGCGTCTCCTCGACAAGGCCATCCGGGATGAAGAGATGGGCGATCATGTGGCTGAAATCCTCATGCCTGTGAAGACCGTCAAGGACTTCCGCAACGGCAAGAAGCGTGAGAGCGAAATGAAGCTCTACCCGTCTTACCTCTTTGTTCGCGCCCGTTTGTTCGATGACGAAGGTCTGCTTCTCGAAGCTCCCTGGAGCTTCTTGCGCCGTACGGATGGCGTCATCGGTTTGATCGGCGGCATGAACCCCGTCCCCCTCAAGACCGAAGAAATCAACACCATCCTTCAGCAGATGGCAGATGCGGCCGATAAGGTCGTTCCTAAGATCAATTTCCACGTCGGTGAACGCGTCAAGATCACCGATGGTCCGTTCGCCAACCTGGCCGGCAACATCGACAAGATCGATGCCGATCGTGGTAAGCTCGAAGTCTCCGTTGATATTTTCGGACGATCCACTCCGGTCGAACTCGAATTTTGGCAAGTCGAACGCGATGATCGCGACTGATTTTTCATTAACCTTTAACCCAACCATCTAAACCACCATGGCAAAGAAAGTCGTCGGCGAAATCAGGCTCCAGCTCCCCGCAGGTGCCGCTAATCCAGCTCCTCCTGTCGGCCCCGCACTGGGTGCCAAGGGCGTCAATATTATGGCGTTCTGTAAGGAGTTCAATGCTCGCACCAAGGATCAGGCCGGCTTGATCCTGCCGGTCATCATCTCCGTCTATCAAGACAAGTCTTTCACCTTCATCCTTAAGTCGCCGCCCGCTTCCGTCCTTCTCAAGAAGGCCGCGAAGATTGAAAGCGGTTCCAAGGTGCCTAACCGCGATAAGGTCGGCAAGGTCACCAAGAAGCAGCTCCTCGAGATCGTCGAGCTCAAGAAAAAGGACCTGAATGCCGTCAATCCGGATAACGCTGCCCGCATGATCGCCGGCACCGCTCGCTCCATGGGGATCGAAGTCATCGGTTAATTTCCACTCAACCCAACCCTAAACCAACCCACTGCATTCCGCAGGAGACGAAAGTCGCTATGAAACACAAAACCAGTAAGCGCTACCGCGCCGCTCTTCAGGTCGCCGACTTGAAAGCAAAATATGACGTCACCCAAGCCGCCGAGATCATCAAGAAGATGCCGAGCGCGAAGTTTGACGAAACCGTGGAGATCTCCGCCTTCTTAGGCGTAGACCCTAAGCAGTCCGACCAAATGGTGCGCGGAACTGTATCCCTGCCCAACGGCTCGGGGAAGAAGATCAAGGTCCTCGCTTTCACGGAAAACCCTGCCGAAGCTTTGGCCGCAGGTGCTGATTTTGCCGGCCTCGCCGACATGATCGCTAAGGTCAACGGTGGTTGGATGGATTTTGACGTAGCTATCTCGACGACCTCCGCGATGAAAGACGTCCGCCAGGTCGCCCGAGTTCTCGGTCCGAAAGGCCTGATGCCTAATCCTAAATCCGGTACCGTTTCGGACGACCTTCCGAAGACGATCAAAGAAGTCAAAGCCGGCCGCGTTGAATTCAAAATGGATAAGACGGGCAATATCGTCATCGTGGTAGGAAAGAAATCCTTCTCAGTGAAGCAGCTCACGGAAAACGCCCAGGTCGCCTTGGCCGCCTTGGTCAAATCCCAGCCCGCCGGTTTTGCTGGTGGTCGTTTTATCAAGTCCATCACTTTGAGCGCCAGCATGAGCCCAGGCGTTGGTCTTGATCTCAAGCCATACTCCGCCGCCATCGTAACCGCCTAATCACGTAACCCTAGACAAACTACGAACATGCGCGCTGAAAAACAATTCCTCGTCGACGAAGTGGCTGCCCAACTGGCCTCTTCCAACTATCTTCTGATCGCTAACTTCACCGGCGTGAGCGTGAAGGATGCCACTTCCGTCCGTGATCAGCTCCGCGTCCATGGCGCCGAGTATCACGTGGTCAAGAATAGCATCATGAACATCGCGGTAAAGCAGGCGAACCTGCCTGATCTATCCTCCCACTTGAGCGGCCACACGGCTTTGGTCACGGGCGGCAAGAATCCCACGGGCGTCGCCAAGGTCCTGGTTTCCTTCTTCAAGGAATTTTCCAAGCTTGAAGTGAAAGCTGGCGTGCTGGATGCCAAAATCCTCACCAAGTCGGACATCGATGCGCTTTCCAAGCTTCCTTCCCTCGAAGCTATCCGGGCTCAACTGCTCTCGCTCTTCAATACGCCTGCCTCCCAGGTCGTCCGCCTCTTGGACGCCAAGCGTCAAAAGGACGAAACGGTCGCCTAACCCCTTTCCCTGCGAAGGCGTGGCCGTGTGGCCACGTTAGAGCGGGGGGAAATCCAACCCAATACAACATACCATCCAACGAACTCCGGTTAGGGGCCTAGTGCCCTCAAATGTCCTCAACCGACGCTAACCATTCAAGGAACCCAAATACCATGAGCAACATCACCAAAGACCAAGTCATCGAGTGGCTGAGCGCCCAAAGCGTTCTCGATATCGCCAATCTCGTTAAAGATCTTGAAACCAAGTGGGGCGTTTCTGCCGCCGCTCCTGTCGCTGTCGCCGTCGCCGGTGGCGCCGCTGCCGCCGCTCCTGCGGAAGAGAAGACTACTTTCGACATCATCCTTAAGTCCAAGGGTGCTACGCCAATCAACGTCATTAAGGAAGTCCGTGCCATCACGGGTCTCGGCCTTAAGGAAGCTAAGGACCTGGTCGATACCGCTCCTAAGCCAGTTAAAGAAGGCGTTTCGAAAGACGAAGCTAAGGATATTGAAGCCAAGCTTAAGGCCGCAGGTGCCGAAGTTGAGGTTAAATAATCCATTTCTAGTCTCTTAGAAATTTCAAGTGCGGGGAGGGGAGAAATCCCTCCGGAATTCAAACTCCTCCCCGCTCTTTTTTCCCAACGGCGCCCAGTCCGTCCCTCACTAGGCAAACACAGTAAAACCGAAACAACCAGACACTCCGAGCCCACCTTCACCAGCCATGCCTCAAGAGCGCAAAAACTTCGGTAAACTACGCGAAGTCATCCCCCCACCGAACCTGATTGAGAATCAAATCTTCTCCTTCAACGACTTCCTCCAGCTCGACGTGACGTCCGCTGGCCGCAAGAACGTCGGCCTCGATGCCGTGTTTCGCGAAGCTTTCCCGGTTGAAAGCAACAACGGCAACTTCCGTCTCGAGTATCTCGAGTACGGCTTGGTCATGCCGAAGACGAACGAGCTCGAGTGCATCCGTGAGGGCACGACTTTCGCCATCTCCGTTCTCCTGAAGCTCCGCCTTCGCGAGAAAGGTGCGTTCAAAGACGAAGAAATCTTGATGGGCGAAGTGCCGATGATCACCGATCGCGGTTCCTTCATCGTGAATGGTGCCGAGCGCGTCGTGGTTTCCCAGCTGCATCGCAGTCCTGGTATCTGCTTTGAAGAGTCCACGCACACCAGCGGCAAGATCTTGCACGCTTTCCGCATCATTCCGGACCGTGGCACCTGGATTGAAGTCCAATTCGACCAAAACGACCTGCTCTGGGTTTACCTCGATCGCCGTCGCCGTCGCCGCAAGTTCTTGGTGACTACTTTGCTCCGTGCGTTTGGTTACAAGGACGACAAGGACATCCTCGCTCTATTCTACCAGCACCGCGAATTGACCGCCAAGGCGGCCCTCGATCTCGAGCCCGAAGCCCTTTCCCAGCTCGTCTACGCCGACCCAATCGTCGACGTCGAGACCGGCAAGGTCGTCGCCAAGCAGTACGACAAACTTTCACGCGAAACGCTTAAGGAAATCCACAAACAACTGCCTAAGCAGAAGTTTGGCGTCTTCGACACTCAGTTCGATGACGGTGCCGTCATCCTCTCGCTCCGTAAAGATATCGGTACGGTGCGTAATGAGGAAGAAGCCCTTAAGGAAATCTTCCGCAAGCTTCGCCCCGGCGAGCCCGTGAATGTCAAGGGAGCTCGCGCACACATGCAGCGTCTCTTCCAAGACCCTCTCCGATATGACCTCGGCCGCGTGGGACGTTATAAACTCAACCAGAAGTTGAGCCTGAATGTTTCTCTCGATACTCGGACGATCACTCCAGAGGACATTGTCGAAGCCACGAAATTGCTTTGTAAGCTCCGTGCTGGTGACGGTGCGATCGACGACATCGACCACTTGGGTTCGCGTCGCGTCCGTAACGTCGGCGAGCTTTTGGCCAATCAGTGTCGCGCCGGTCTCAAGAACGTGGTCAAGACCGTCAAGGCCCGCATTAACGAGTATGACCAAAGCGTTGATTCCATCACGCCGCAGAAGCTCGTTAATCCAAAGCCATTCGGAAATTCAATCCGCGAATTCTTCGCCCGCAGTCAGCTGAGTCAGCTGATGGACCAGATCAATCCTCTCGCCGAATTGACCCACAAGCGTCGTCTCTCCGCCCTCGGGCCCGGAGGCTTGAATCGCGATCGTGCCGGTTTCGAAGTTCGCGACGTCCATCCGTCTCACTACGGTCGCATCTGTCCGATTGAGACCCCAGAAGGTCCGAACATCGGCTTGATCAACTCGCTTTCCACCTACGCGCGTATCAACGAATTCGGTTTCATTGAAGCACCCTACCGCAAGGTAGTTCGTGGCAAGGTTTCGAACCAGGTCGAATTCATGACGGCTGACCAAGAAGAAAAATTCAAGGTCGCCCAAGCGAACTCAGAGTTAGACGAGGCTAGCCGATTGAAGGGTAAGGTCACTGTACGTTTCCGCGACGACATCCTCGAAGTCGAACCCGAAGACGTCGACTACATGGACGTTTCGCCTCAGCAGGTGGTATCGGTCGCCGCCGCTCTAATTCCTTTTCTAGAGCATGACGACGCTAACCGAGCGCTCATGGGTTCCAACATGCAGCGTCAAGGCGTACCGCTCGTGATCACCGAGGCTCCTCTCGTGGGCACCGGCCTTGAGCGTCGCGTCGCCATCGACTCGAAGACCGTGGTGGTTTCCGAAGGCGCTGGCATCGTCGCCGCCGCCGACTCTCGCCGTATCGTCATCACGAAGGACGGAGAAGTCGCTCCAGCTCAGCTCGAAAACAAGAAGTTCAAGTCCGATGAATCCAAGGGCATTTACGTCTACGATCTTCGTAAGTTCTTAAAGACTAATTCTTCTACCTGCTTTAACCAGCGCCCGTTGGTTCGTCGTGGCGATAAGGTCAAGGTCGGTGACATCATCGCCGACGGTGCCGCGACCGATAAGGGTGAACTCGCCCTGGGTCGTAACGTCCTGGTCGGTTTCATGCCTTGGAATGGTTATAACTTCGAAGACGCTATCTTGCTCTCCGAACGTCTAATCAAGGACGACGTTTTCACTTCCGTCCACATCGAAGAATTCGAAGTGACGGCCCGTGACACCAAGCTTGGACCAGAACAGATCACGCGTGACATCCCAAATCTCGGTGAAGAAGCCCTGCGTAACCTCAACCGCGACGGAGTCATCCGTATCGGAGCTGAAGTGAAGCCTGACGACATCCTCGTCGGTAAGATCACGCCAAAGAGCGAAGGCGACCTGGCTCCTGAAGAGAAACTCCTTCGTGCGATCTTCGGTGAGAAGGCGCGCGACGTTAAGGACACTTCCCTGCGCGTGCCTTCCGGCATCTCGGGCATCATCATGGACGTCAAGGTTTCCTCCCGTACCGACAAGGACGACGGACGACTTTCGCCCAATGATCAGCGCCGGGCGCTGAAGAAGGTCAACGAAGAGTACCGCACCGCCGACTCACGCTTACGCGAAGAAATGACGGAGTCTCTTTCGAACATCCTCCTGGGGGAAAAGATTCCCCTCGACGTCAAAAATTCCGAAACCGGCGAAGCGATCATCCCTGCTAATCGCAAGATCACCAAGACGCTGCTGCGTCGCTTGGCCTCGGTTTCTCGCACCATCGAGATGAATGACTCGCCGGTGAAGCAGAAGATTCGGCAAATCGTCGACGGCTACCACCGTCGTTTCGACGAGCTTGAGCAAGAGCGCGCCCGTAAGGTCGAAGCCATCGAACAAGGCATCGACGAAGGCGGAGCCATCAAGAACGTCAAAGTTTACATCGCTACCAAGCGTAAGATTCAGGTCGGCGACAAGATGGCCGGTCGTCACGGAAATAAGGGCGTCGTTGCTCGCATCGTTCCGATTGAAGACATGCCTTACTTGTCCGACGGCACCCCGGTGGACATCTGCCTCAATCCCTTGGGCGTTCCTTCTCGTATGAACGTCGGTCAGGTTCTGGAAACCCACTTGGGTTGGGCTTGTTCCAAGCTCGGACTCAAGGTGGCTACCCCGATCTTCGACGGCATCCCCGAGAAACAGATTCGCGAATACCTGAAACAGGCCAACTTGCCTGAGACCGGTAAGGCGATGCTGATCAACGGACACACCGGCGAAGCCTTTGACCAAGACGTCGTGGTCGGTTACATCTATATGATGAAACTGAATCACCTCGTGGCGGATAAGATCCACGCCCGTGCTACCGGTCCTTACAGCCTCATCACGCAGCAGCCTCTGGGCGGTAAAGCTCAGTACGGCGGCCAGCGCTTCGGTGAAATGGAAGTCTGGGCCCTGGAAGCATACGGTGCGGCTTACACCTTGCAGGAACTCCTTACCGTGAAGTCCGACGACGTCGCCGGACGTACCAAGATTTACGAGCAGCTCGTCAAGGGTGACAACACTCTGGTCAGCGGCACGCCCCAATCGTTCAACGTTCTCATGAAGGAAATGCAGGCCCTTTGCCTAGACGTTCGTCTTGGCACCGGCACGCCTAATCCCGCCGAGCGCAACTAAGCGATCCACGCCCACCCAACTAAATCTTATACGACATGATCCACCCGGAGCACACCCCCGAGTTCACGCCTAACGAAACGAAGGAACAGTCCTTCGATTTCGTGTCCATCTCGATCGCCTCTCCTGAGGAGATCGTTGCATGGACTGGCGAGCAATTCCTCGACGAACTCGACGAACATGGCAACCGCAAGGTCAAGGGCCTCAAGGAAGTTAAGAGTCCTGAGACCATCAACTATCGTTCCTTCAAGCCGGAGCCAAACGGGCTCTTCTGTCAGCGTATCTTCGGTCCGGTACGCGACTACGAGTGCTATTGCGGTAAGTATAAGAAAGTTAAGTACAAGGACGTCGTTTGTGATAAGTGCGGCGTCGAAGTCACCGTTTCACGCGTGCGTCGCGAGCGCATGGGTTATATCCGCCTAGCCATCCCGGTTTCGCACATCTGGTTCCTGAAGAGCATGCCCAGCCGTCTGTCGCTTATGCTCGACATGACCACGCGTCAGCTCGAACAAGTCATTTACTATCAGAAATACCTCGTCGTCGATCCAGGTCAGACCGGACTCGAAGAGAAGCAACTCCTTGACGAAGAGGCTTATCGCCAGGCGGTCGAGCAACATGGTCCGGACGCATTCAAGGCCCGTATGGGTGCAGAAGCGCTCCAGCAACTGCTCAAGAAGATGGATCTCGCCTCAACGGTGGAGAATCTGCGTGACCAGCTGCGTTCTACCCGCTCCAAGCAGATCAAGAAGAAGATCGCTCGCCGGATGAAGATTATCCAAGGCTTCTTGGCCTCGGGTAAGCGCCCGGAGCACATGATCCTTACGATCCTGCCGGTGATTCCTCCTGATCTCCGTCCCCTCGTCCCTCTCGAAGGTGGTCGCTTTGCGACTTCCGACTTAAACGATCTCTATCGTCGCGTCATCAATCGCAACAATCGCCTAAAGCAGCTCATCCAGATGAAGACGCCTGACGTCATCATCCATAATGAAATGCGCATGCTCCAGGAAGCGGTTGATGCGCTCCTCGATAACGGCCGTCACGGTAAGCCCGTGAAGGACCGCGATCGTCAGCTAAAGTCGATCAGCGACATGTTGAAGGGTAAGCATGGTCGTTTCCGTCAGAATCTTCTCGGTAAGCGCGTGGATTATTCCGGTCGTTCCGTCATCGTCATCGGTCCCGAGCTCAAGCTCAACCAGTGCGGCCTGCCGAAGAAGATGGCGCTCGTGCTTTTCGAGCCATTCATCATTCGTCGTCTAAAAGAGTTAGGCTTTGCGCATACCGTCCGCGGCGCGCGCAAGCACATCGAACAGAAGAAGCCCGAAGTTTGGGATATTCTCGAAGAAGTCACCAAGGGTCACCCGGTCTTCCTGAATCGCGCACCTACGCTTCACCGTCTTTCCATCCAGGCCTTTGAACCCATCCTCATCGAGGGTGATGCCATTCGTCTGCACCCCCTCGTCTGTACGGCTTATAACGCCGACTTCGACGGTGACCAGATGGCCGTGCACGTTCCGCTGTCCCTCGAAGCCATCATGGAGTGCAAGCTTCTGATGATGTCGACGAACAACATTTTCTCGCCCTCCAGCGGTAAGCCGATCCTCACGCCGTCTCAGGATATCGTGCTGGGTGCTTATTACCTGACCCTCGAGCCGGCGGACAAGCCTGCGGCGGATACGCACTTGCCTGTTTTGGGTTCCGTTTCGGAAGCCATCTTCGCGGAAGCGGAAGGCTCCTTGCACTTCCATGATTGGGTTCGTTTCGCTAACCCGGATGCGGGTCGCGACACCGTCTATGGAGACAAAGCGCCTCGTACGATCGTCACCACGGTGGGAAGAATCATCTTCAATACCATCTGGCCGGCTGAAATCGGCTTCGTCAATTTCACCGTCAAGAAAGGCCAGCTCGGCGACTTGATTTTAAATACCTACAAACATTGCGGCCGCGAGGCTTCGATTCCCGTCCTGGACGCCCTGAAGGAGACCGGATTCCGCGTCGCCACCAAGGCCGGTATTTCCATCGGGGTGAGCGATATGATCTATCCGAAGGAGAAAGACGGCATCGTGCGTGAAGCCACCCTTAAGGTGCGTGAATTCCAGCGTCAGAACGAAACCGGTACCATCACCAACGACGAACGTCGTAATAAGGTCGTGGATACTTGGTCGAGCGCGACGGACACCATCGCTCAGTCGGTGTATAAGACTCTTTCCGAGTCGGCGAAGGTCGCTGGCGTCCGCAAGGGCGACCCGCGCCACCCTCACCGCATGCTGATCAATCCAGTTTACGTCCTGATGGACTCTGGAGCCCGCGGTAACAAGGCCCAGGTTAAGCAGCTTTGCGGAGCCCGCGGTCTGATGGCCAAGCCTTCCGGTGAAATTATCGAACGCCCGATTCTCTCTTCGTTCCGCGAAGGCTTGTCGGTTCTCGAATACTTCATCTCAACGCACGGCGCCCGTAAGGGTCTGTCTGACACGGCGCTGAAGACCGCCGACGCCGGATACATGACGCGTAAGCTTTGTGACGTTGCCATGGATGTGATTGTCACCGACCACCGCGACGTCACCGCAGGTTCTGAAGTCGTGACGCTCGGGGATACTTCCCTGGGGCGCCACCTCGCCGCCGATGTCGCGAATCCTTCCGGGGCCGTTAAACCTATCGCGAAGGAGGATGCCGTTCTCACCGAAGAACTCATCGCCAAATTACGCGATGCCGGCGTCGACCGCGTGCATGTCCGTTTGCCTAATGGCGTCTGGAAGACTGCGATTTACGATGGCGACGAACTGCTCGTTTCGCTTTCCGAGCGCATCGTGGGCCGTTGTCCTTCCGACGATATCGTCAACCCGTTGAATCCTTCCGAGGTCATTGTGCCTTCGGGCGTGCTCATTGATGAGCCTGCTGCCAAGCGCATTGAGACCGTGGGCATCGACCGCATCAAGGTGCTTTCGCCGCTCACGCACATGAACGTGAATGCAATTCCGCCTACCTCTTATGGCTTGGACCCTTCGACGGGTCGCATGGTCGAGCGCGGAACCGCGGTCGGTATCATCGCTGCACAGTCAATCGGCGAGCCTGGTACTCAGCTCACGATGCGTACGTTCCACATCGGTGGCGTTGCTCAGCTCAAATCTC
Organism: Opitutia bacterium UBA7397; assembly: GCA_002470605.1. Lineage (GTDB taxonomy): Bacteria > Verrucomicrobiota > Verrucomicrobiia > Opitutales > UBA953 > UBA953. The sequence continues at coordinate 1,971 of DKND01000007.1, read as the reverse complement.
CGGAAGTTAAGGCCAAGAGTGCCGGACGTATTTCCTTCCTCGACCTTAATTGCGTCGACATCAAAGGCGGCCAGGTCGCCATCAACGGCAACGGTTCGATCCGCGTTCTTAACGACGCCGGTCAACCGATCGAAGAATATCGTATTGTCGCCGGCTCCGTGATCGCGGTGAAGGATGGCAAGAAGGTAGAGAAGGGTGAGCCCATCGCTGCGTGGGATCCGAACTTCACGCCGATCCTCGCGAATAGCGACGGCAAGGTTCGCCTGATCGATATGATTTCGGGTGTGACTTACACCGAAGAGCGCGATCCGTCGAACAACAGCTTCTTCAAGTATGTGATCGAGCACTCGGATGAACAGAACCCACAGGTCCAGATCGTCGACTCTTCCGGTCGCGAAATGGGTACGTTCTCCATCCCGGCCGGCGCTCGCGTTGAAGTGGATGAAGGCGATATGGTGCACTCAGGTAGCATCTTGGCCAAGATTCCTCGTCAGGCTGCCAAGACTCAGGACATCACCGCCGGTCTGCCACGTATTTCTGAACTCTTCGAAGCTCGTCCTCCCAAGGACGCCGCTGAAATCGCCAAGATCGATGGCACCGTTCGCTTTGAACCTTCTGTCCGTGGCAAGAAGCGCTTGGTTATCTCCGACTCCATCGGACGCGAAGAAGAGCACCTCATTCCTCACGGCAAGCACATCATCGTGGCGGCCGGCGAAAAGGTGAAACAAGGCCAAGCCCTGACCGAAGGTGCTGTCGATCCGCACGACATTCTGGACATCCTTGGACAATCCAAAGTGCAGGATTATCTCATCACCGAAATTCAGAAAGTTTACCGAACCCAAGGTGTTGTCATTAATGACAAGCACATCGAAATCATCGTCTCCCGGATGCTCCGCAAGGTACGTATCACGGAGCCAGGCGATTCTGATTACCTCTGGGGTGAACAGGTTGACCGGACGATTCTGGGGCATGCCAACCGTTCTATCAACGAGCGCGGTGGTCAGATTGCTGAATCCGAGCCCATCCTCTTGGGTATCACCAAGGCTTCTCTTGAGACTGAATCCTTCATCTCGGCGGCCTCTTTCCAAGAGACCACCCGAGTGCTGACCGATGCCGCTACGATGGCTAAGCGTGATAATCTAACAGGGTTTAAGGAAAATGTGATCATGGGCCACTTGGTTCCCGCCGGCACTGGCCTTCCTGCTTACCGCCGAATTCGCGTCTTCCCGACCCCGGTTGCTGCCGAATAAGCCTCAAACAGGTTAAGATTAGGATTTAGGGCCTCCAGTTCTGCTTAAAGCAGGACTGGAGGCCTTTTTTGGCCTTTTGGGGGTTGATGCCACCGTATTTGTTATCATATCTGAGGAAACCCCTAAACACGCCCGACATATGTCACGCTTCCTTCTCGCGGCCTCTTGCATTTCTTTCCTGCCAGCTGTTCATGCGGCCAACTGGCTTCCGACCTCTCCGTTGGTTCAAATCGGGGACGACATCGATATTTTCTTCGACTCATCGGTCGCCCTCGAGATCACAGATAATCTCTATTCCGCAGCCAGTGCGAAGGCGGCCACGAATTGGACTGTGACCCCTGGGTTAGCCTTTGAGTACGGAAAAGACACTCCGATTTCATTAAACCTCACGGCCAAACGCAGCTACGTCTACTTCAATAAGGCCGAGTATCGTAGCCTGGAAGATTCGCGCGATGCTCTGAGCGGCACGCTTCGTTTCGCCTCGGGCGGCCCACTGACCGTCACGCTGGATTCTTCCTACCGCGTTTCCGCCCGAAATGACAATCTGGCCTTGGATGGCGTCAATCCTAACGTGTTTTCGGCTACGCTTGTTCGGCAGGCTAATTACAGCCACGCCATCGATATCGATTATAAATTGACGGAGAAGATCAAGCTCAGCACCGGTTTCACGAACAGTTATAACCATTACCTCAACCCTGCGATCACCCATGTGGCAGCGGTA
>DKND01000003.1:2573-2742 GCA_002470605.1 Opitutia bacterium UBA7397 | reverse complement strand
GCGAGGACTTCGGCAGCTCCTTCGACGCGAAGAAATTCATCACGCCGCTCCCGAACAAGAATACTTCCATCCGTGATGGCGTGATGTGGACGCACGGTTCCAGCGGCGGCAAGTATCCGCCGATGGTCTATCTGTCGCTCGCTGGCAAGGACCTCACGATGTCGTTCCG
>DKND01000003.1:0-2550 GCA_002470605.1 Opitutia bacterium UBA7397 | reverse complement strand
TTCGGCGGCACGGACCACATGCTACGCGTCCGCCTGAATCGCGACTCCGTCGTGCTCGAGGTCGACGCCCATTCCCTCGACCCCAAGCACCCGCTTCGACAGAACACCCGAGAACCCGATCCGGTCAGCAAGGCCTACCGGACCAACGAACACTTCCCCGCCGAGAAGGTCGACCTCGCCGACAACGAATGGCGCTCGGTGAAGCTTGTCTTCAAGGGCGATACCGTAGACATGTCCGTGGACGGCAAGTGGAAGCACACGCTGAAGCGTCCGAACTTCGATGCCATCAAGCGCAAGCTGCTCTGGATGCAGAACGGCGGCGAGAAAGGCATCGAGATCGACGATGTCGTCGTCACCCCCACCCCTTGACCGCCTGCACAATTTTGCACTTTTGCACCTTTGCACTTTTGCACTTTTGCACTGCCTAGCCCAACCTCTACCCCTACCCGTATTATCACCATGACCCGCTCCCTCCTCCCCCTCCTCCTCGCCACCGTCGCCTTCGGCGCCGACCTCAAGCCCATGCTCAACGAACAGCCGCTGCCCTCCCTGGCCGCCCCTTCGTTCAAAGAAGCCCTTGGCGCCGACTGGAACGTCGCCCGCGGCAAGTGGGTCCCCGATGCCGGCGTCCTGCACATGATCGATATTCCCGAACAGAAGCACGTTCCGGTCTTGCACCACAAGGTCGGCCTTTCCGCCGCCGTCATCGAACTCGACTTCCGCCAGAACGCTCCTGGCGGCTTCCTCGTCGGCTGCGACAGCACCAAGCACGTCGCCCGCGTCGTCGTGACGTCCACCGCGCTCTCGATCGCCGAAGACTCCGTCACCCCTTCCCATACCATTGCCACCACCAAGGTCACCGCCAAACAAGGCGAGTGGCACCACCTGCGCGTCGAATGGAAGGGCGACGAGATGGCCGCCAATCTCGACGGCGTCGAACTCAAGGCCAAGCACCCCTTCATCGCCACCGAGAAGGCTCGCAGCTGGCTCGCCGGCACCAAGAGCGCCGACGTTAAGAACCTCACGATCAACGGCACCAAAGTCGAAGCCAAGAAGTGATGCGAATCCTCGCCATCTTCCTCACCTGCCTAACGGGCTTCGCCGACGACCGCCCCAACATCCTCGTCATCTTCGCCGATGACCTCGGTTATGCCGATATCGGCGTGCACGGCGGCAAGGCGGTACCCACACCGAACATCGACGCGCTCGCAGCCTCAGGCGTGCGTTGCACCTCGGGCTACGTGACCTGCCCCTATTGCAGCCCCTCTCGCGCTGGCATGCTCACTAGCCGCGCTCAGACTCGCTTCGGACATGAGTTCAATCCGCACGTCGGCAACGAAGCCGAACTCGGCCTGCCCCTCGATCAACGTACCATCGCGAATGAACTACACGACGTCGGCTACGCGACCGCGCTCGTCGGCAAATGGCACCAAGGTTTCGATAAGCCGCACCATCCGAATTCGCGCGGTTTCGACGAGTTCTTCGGCTTCTTGGTCGGCGGGCATAACTACGATCAACATCCCGACGCCGACCCTGAATTCGGCTCCGGACATTCGAAGAACATGATCTACCGCGGCGACAAGCTGCAGAAACTCGACGGCTTCCTCACCGACATCTTCACCGACGAGGCCATCGGTTTCATGGACCGTAACCCCCAGAAGCCCTGGATGCTCTACCTGGCATATAACGCCGTACACACCCCGCTCGAGATCTCAGCCAAGGTCGCCAAGCGCATCCCTGCCGACGTCACTGACCCAAATCGACGCGGTTATCTCGCACTCCTGCTCGGCCTCGACGACGCCATCGGCCGACTCACAGAGCATCTGAAGAAAACGGGTGCAGATAAAAATACCCTGATATTTTTTGTCAGCGATAACGGCGGCTCGGGACATAAACCTTACCTCGCCTATAACACTGGCGTGAACACACCCCTCCGCGGCGACAAAGGGCAGACCCTTGAAGGCGGCATCCGCGTTCCGTTCTTCGCTTCGTGGCCAGGACACCTTCCCGCGGGTAAGGTCTATGACCAACCCGTTTCGACCTTGGACTTCCTGCCCACCGCTTGTGCGCTGGCCGGCGCCAAGCCCTCCGATAAGATCGAAGGGGTCAACCTCCTCCCCTTCCTTACGGGCGAAAACAAATCCGCCCCTCATGCCACGCTGGCGTGGCGCTTTGGTCCGCAGAAGGCCCTCCGTCAAGGCAACTGGAAACTCGTCGATGCCCGCGACTTTGACACCAAGACGCAAAGCGGCTGGCAGCTCTTCGATCTTAATAAAGATATCAGCGAGAAAAACGACCTCTCAGCGCAATTCCCCGACAAGAAAGCCGAACTCATCCGGCTCTGGGAAGAATGGAATACTCTGAATATCGCCCCTAAATGGCATGGCAGCATCACCGAAGACCCTACCTCACCCGGAGCCAAGGTCACGCCCAAGGCACAGGCCAAGAAAACGATCTCGAAATAACCTGAACTAAGGCCCGGTGGCGGGGTTGAATAATCGCACCTAACCCCATGCGCTCGTTCCTTTTACTGCTTCTGGCCCCGCTCAG
>DKND01000089.1:16509-17201 GCA_002470605.1 Opitutia bacterium UBA7397 | reverse complement strand
CGGCTGTTCTTGAGGTGGTCGGTGACCGGGGAGCCGCGCTGGGTGCGGATGGCCTTGACGTCCAGGCCGATGAATTCGCCGCGGTTACCGTAGCCGGACTCCTCGAGGACGCGGACCTGGTTGAAGGCCGCACGGAGGTTGGCGCCGCCGAAGTTCTTATCTTGGTCGTATTTCAGGCCGTTCTGGTCGTTCAGGTGGACGCTCGCGAGCTTGTCGTGGGCGAGGGCGAAGGCCATCTCGTCGCTGGCGTCGAGGCCGGCGAGCATGGCGTGGGCGGACTCGATGAGGCCCTTGACGCGCTGGTGGTCCTTGGAGGCGTAGGAGAGGGTGAGGGCGTGGCCGATGGTGGGCACATAGGCTTGGTCGGTCGGCTCATTCGGCTTCGGCTCGATCCAGATCTCGATGTTCTTATCGTAGTCGAGCATCGCGTTGACCGTCTCGAGGAGGCGCTGGTAGGCCAGCTTGGCATCCTTGGCTTCGCGGATGTAGGTGCCTTCGCGGGCGAGCCAGAGCACGATGGCCTTGGAGCCGACGGCGTTGGCGATGTCGATGCACTTCTTGGTGCGATCCCAGGCGTAGGCTCGGTCGCTGGCGCTATTGGACGTGTAGGCGCCGTCGACGGTCTGGTCGGCGAACCACAGGCGCGGGGCGACGAACTCCGGGGTCAGGCCTTGGTTGGCGAGCATCGCCTT
>DKND01000089.1:714-16471 GCA_002470605.1 Opitutia bacterium UBA7397 | reverse complement strand
GCGAACTTCTCCTCGTGGGGGAAGGCCTTGCGGACGTCGCCGCCGAAGGGGTCGCCGCCCTCGCTGATATTCCAAGGGCCGAAAGAGAATCGATACGTGACGGGAGTGCTCATAAGGAAGGCTTTCATTTTAGCACTCCATCGGCGTTTCGCTACGCTGGGCGTCTCCCTTGGTGGCACTATCATCTCAATTTAACGGCGTTGAAACTATAAGCACTCCTAAGTGTTATATAAATGTTCCCAAATTTTGCCCCAATAACCCTGCTCCCTAACCGATATTCCAATGAACCCCCGAAACACTTCAGGAATCGATCGTCGACACTTTCTTCGTGGACTTGGTATGGCACTCGCGCTCCCTGCTTTCGAGAGCCTCAATGTTGGATTCGCCGCGACGCCTCCNNACGGCGGAAGGTCGTAACTACGCCATCAGCCAGACGCTGGCTCCGTTGCAGGCACATCGCGGAGATTTTACGGTCTTCTCTCATCTCGATCACGGCGCGAAGGGCGGGCACGGCGCGGTGCATTCATTTCTGTCGGGCGTAAAGAAGGAGGAGTCGGCGGGCTTCCCGGAGAAGAACATCTCAATCGACCAAGTGGCTGCGGAGCATGTGGGCGCCGCGACGCGGTATCCTTCGATCACGGCAGGGATTGGTGAAGGCACGAACATGTGCTGGAACCGCGCGGGCGTGAACCTTCCGCCGGTCAATAATCCGGCGCGTCTGTTTGATGCCCTGTTTGTCGAGTCGAGCCTGGGCGCGAAGGCGTCGGAACGTGAGCGCCTGTCGAACCGGTCGAGTGTGCTCGATGCGTTGCGCGAATCGGCTAAGCAATTAGGCGGCAATCTTGATGCGGCAGACCGGGGCAAACTTGATCAATACCTGACCTCGGTGCGCGATGTGGAGCGACGGTTGAAAATGTCCGAGGCGTGGCTGGCGAAGCCGAAGCCGAAGTCGCCCATCGACCCAGTGAAAGATGAAGAGCGGATGCAGATTGAAGAAATTCCGCTGTTTCTTGATTTGATGACGCTCGCGTTGCAGACGGATTCGACCCGCGTGGCGACGTTTGAAGTCCCGATTGGATTCCACACCAACGACCTCAATGTCGGCAGTTATCACGGGCTGTCGCACCACAGTAAGCAGGAAGGGTTGCTGACGCAGCTGCAAGTCGTGGAGAAATACCTCATGGAACAGTTTGCACACTTGTTCGGGAAGTTGAAGGAGGCGGGATTGATGGACAGTACGCTTGTGGTAATCGGCAGCGGCATGGGCAATGCGTCGAACCATTCGAATCGCGATTTACCGGTACTACTCGCGGGCGGCGGCCTCAAGCATCAGGGCCATCTCGTGTGCCCTGCCGAGGAGCATAAACGTATTCAGCTATCCAATCTCTGGCTTTCCTCGCTCCAATGGTTCGGTGTGGAGCGCGAGCGTTTCGGGCGCAGTACGGGGACGTTTTCGCCGATGAAGATTGGCTGATAACACACTCATTAGCTGTTCTCATGAATTTGTACCGCACTTATTGTTGCATGGTCCGCCGCGGTGCGCTTGCGGCTATGATTATTATCCCATCGCTCTGCGCCTCCGCGCCTCTGCGGGAGAATTTCCTGAACGATTACTGCACCAAATGCCACGGCGCGGATAAGCAGAAGGGTGATCGGCGCTTCGACGGCCTTACGGCCAGCATCAAGACTCCCGACGATGCCTTAATATGGCAGGAAATCCTTGACCAGCTGAACAAGGGCGAAATGCCACCGAAGAAAGAGAAACAGCCGCCGACGGCGGAGTTGCTCGCGGCCGTGGATGCGATAACAGAATCCGTCGGCGAGGCCGCGCTGCGTTTCAAGGGCACGGCAGCTCATACCGTCTTGCGTCGGCTCAACAGCTTCGAATACCGGCAGACCATCGGAGACTTGCTGGGCTTGAATGTCGCAGGATGGGACCCCGCCGCCGATTTCCCGCCGGAAACGCGGGTGAACGGTTTCGATAACGATGCCGAAACGCAGACGACTTCGGGGATGTTGCTCGATCACTATTTTGTTGCCGCCGAGGAAGCTATTCAGCGCGCGACGGCCTTTGGCAAGAAACCGGAGGTGAAGAACTACGTGCAGAAATCGCCCTTTTACTTCGAGAAAAGGAAAGCCGGCGACCTACCCAAGATTTTCCAGATCGACCGCTACCGCTGGATTTCGGACAAGGGATACGACGATCTCGTGGCGCGGTATTATCGCGGAGGCCATATCGGATTTGCGCCGCTGGGGCATGGTGGCGCACCGCAGAGTGGGCGTTACACCATTCGCGTCCAGGCTGCCGCCATCGACCGCACGAATCCCTATACCTTCCTTGAGGATATCCGCAGCGGTGATCCCATCGTAATGGAAATCGCCGCCGTAACCCGCGGAGGCAGCGTCGAGAGCACGGGCAACGTCACCACGCAGCGCACGCTCGCGCTGGTGGAAATCACCAGCGACCAGCCGCAGTGGTTCGAATGGACCGTGGAGCTCGAACGAGGCGAAGAGCCGGAGGTACGCTTCCGCAATGGCACGGTCAAGGCCAAGGCATTGGCCTTCAAGTTGAATAGGTTTTCAAAAGGTTATCCCGAGTTGGAAGCGGTTGGAAAGCTTGGACTTGGAAAGGGCGACCTCGCTTTGGCGATGCTCAAGGCTTATCGCGGCCCGAAACTCCGCATCTGGGAAATGCAGGTCAAAGGTCCGCAACTCGAGCAGTGGCCGACCCGCGGCCACTCGCTGCTTTACGGCAATTTGACGACTGATCAGATTAGCCGTGCCAACATCCCCGAACGCCTGCGCATCTTCGCCGCGACTGCCTTCCGCCGTCCTTTGCGTTCCGGCGAATTGGACCCCATTGAAAAATTAGTCACAGCGAAACTCGATGCCGGCATGAAGCCCATGGCCGCATTGCAACTCGGCTTTCAGACCATTCTATGTTCGCCCGCATTCCTTCATCTAAATGAGGGTACCGGCAAACTAAACGATTACGCGCTGGCCTCACGTCTGTCTTATTTCTTCTGGTCCTCCCTCCCAGATCAGACGCTCACTCAGCTCGCCGCTGCTGGGAAACTGCACGAGCCCGCCACGCTGAGTGCGCAGATGGATCGCATGCTTGCCGACCCGAAGTCGCAGCGTTTCGTGCAGAATTTCCTCCGCCTCTGGCTGAACCTCGACCACATCGGTGAGATGCCGGTTTCCACTGATTTCGTCAGCTTCTTTCGCGATAATATCGACGCCGCGATGCGCGCCGAGACCGAGACGTTCTTCCGCCATATTCTCGATAAGAATCTGCCCCCCCGTGAATTCCTTGCCGCGAACTACACCTTCCTGAATCGCGAACTCGCGCTGCACTACGGGTTGCCCCCGGTGGAAGGGGTGCAACTCCGCCAAGTCACCTTACCCAAAGGCGAACGCGGCGGGTTGCTCACCCAGGCTACGTTCCTTACCGCCTCGGCAAATGGTGTAGATACGTCACCCGTCGTGCGTGGGGTCTACGTGCAGGAGAAACTCCTCGGCTACACGCCGCCCCCTCCGCCGCGAGACGTCCCGCTCATTGAGCCGGATGCCAGCGGTGCGACCAATATCCGGGAGCAACTCGCCAAACATCGAACGATCGAAACCTGTGCTTCCTGTCATCGCAAAATCGACCCGTTCGGCTTCGCGCTCGAGAATTTTAACGCCGTCGGCGGCTGGCGCACGAAGTACACAGAGAATCAGAAAATTGACCCCACCGGCGTGCTGCCTACCGGAGAGAAGTTTACGGGTGTCACCGACTTCCGCAGCCTGCTTATCGCGCGACACGAGCCATTCACCCGCTCGCTTACGGAGAAACTTCTCACCTACGCCCTGGGCCGTGCACCTGGATTCACCGATCGCGCCGTGATTGACGGTATCATGAAAAACCTGTCGACCTCCAAGGGGGGGTTCAAAGATCTCGTCCGCGCGGTGGTACTCAGTGAGCCCTTCGCGAAGAACTGAACGCCAAGCGTGCTCTAACATTCTGTCCGACGTCTAAACTTATGAATATTGCCCGCCGTTTCTTCCTGAAGCTCGTCCCACTGCTGGTGTGGCGTGGCCACACTCTGCTGGCTGCCGAATCCCCATCGCAACCACTTTTCCTTGGACATGGGACGATGTCCGGAGAAGTCACCGATTCTACCGTACTGCTTCAGACGCGCCTGACGCTCGCGACGCAACTTGATGCCGACGGCGATCTGCCGGGAGCAAGTGGTGTGGCCTGTTTTGAATGGAGCATGCGGGTGGACTTCCGTGATGCCCAGCGCACTCCCTTCCAAGCGGCGACGGATAAACACGACTACATCGTCCGTGCAGCTCTCACTGGCTTAAAGCCTGATACTACTTATCATTACCGTGCAGTCTATGGTGTCACGGAGGCGACAGCCCAGGCCGGTCCGAGCGGTTCGTTCAAGACTTTGCTGGGCGGAACCATCGATGCGCCGGTGCGCTTCATCGTCGGCACTTGCATGAATTATAACAAATTCATGCACGGTAAGGTGGGCAGAGCCAGCGGACCCCTGACTGCAACGGAGGAGGATAAACGCCTCGGCTATCCTTCCTTCGAGGCGATGCTGAAATTACGGCCCGACTTCTTTGTGGGTACCGGCGACATCGTCTATTACGATAACCCGATGCGCGTGGCCGAGACGACCAAGCAGTTGCGCCAATGCTGGCATGAGCAAGCTCGCTTCCCGCGGCTCATCGAATTTTTCCGCCGCATCCCCGCTTACTGGTCAAAGGATGATCATGATTTTCGCTACGACGATTCGGACAACACAACGGACCGACCGCCGCTGCCCAAAATCGGCATCGACATGTTCCGCGAGCAATTGCCCCTGCTGGCCGAGGGCAGTAACCAGCCCACCTACCGCACGCATCGTGTCAGTAAGGATCTGCAGATCTGGCTCACGGAGGGGCGCGACTTTCGCTCACCCAACGCGATGGCCGACGGCCCGCAAAAGTCGCTCTGGGGTGCGGAGCAGCGCGAGTGGTTAAAGACGACTTTGAAAGCGAGTGATGCGAAATGGAAGATCCTCATCTCGCCCACACCGATGGTCGGGCCCGACGATGCAAAGAAGGTTGATAACCACGCAGATCTCGGCGGTTTTCGCCACGAAGCGGATGCCTTCTTCGCTTGGCTGAAGGAGACCCAGGTGGGACATTTCACAATCATCTGCGGAGATCGTCACTGGCAATACCACAGCATCCATCCATCGGGTGTCGAAGAGTTCTCCTGCGGCGCGCTGAACGATGAGAACTCCCGGATGGGCGTCGCGCCTGGTGACCAGAATGGCTCCGATCCGCAGGCGGTCGTCCGACAGCTTTACACCTCGCCCACGCCCCACGGCGGCTTCCTCCAGATCACCGCGGGAGCTGAACTGGTCATGGAGCATTTCGACTCGCGCGGTGTGCGCGTCTACCGGGCGGTGAAATAGTTTTTAAAACAAACGCATCCCTTCGAATTTCACCCTGACTCATGAAGCACGTCCTCCTCGCCGTCCTCGCGTTCATCCACCTTCCGTCCGTCTATGCGGAGGAACGCGGTAAACTCGTCTTTGAAGATAAATTTGACCGCAACGAATCGCAAGAAACCACGGAGGAAATTGGCAATGGTTGGACCACGAATAGCAAGACTCGCGCGGGCGGCCATAAGCAGGTGGACCTGAAAGACGGCGCCATGCATATTACAATGAACGCAGCTGCCGATCACGCGGTAGGCGTCGGTCACGTTGCCGAGTTTCGTGATGGAGAGGTCGAGATGCGCTTCATGTTGGAGGATGCCCAAGATGTCCTCGGTGTGGATATCGCTGACCCAGAGTGCAAAGAGGTTCACTCGGGGCACTTGTTCAAGATTGATGTCGGCACCAAGCAGATTGTCGTGGACGACAAAAAGACGGGCATCATGAATATGAAATTCTATGAGGCGCGGAAAGCGAATACGCTGACGCCCGAGCAACTGGCTTTCATTGCAGCGCAGAAAAAGACTTTCCCCTTCACCTTGGAAACAAGCAAATGGCATGACCTGCTGATCAAGGTCGCCGGAGACAATGTCACGGTGTCTATCGACGGAAAGCCCGTGGCATCCGTTACCGCCGCCGGCGTTGCGCATCCAACTAAGCGAATGGTTCGCCTCTCCGTTGGGCGGCAAGCCTGGGTGGACGACGTTAAGGTCTTTACTTCGATGGTAGCAGTCCAAAAGTAAACCAACGATGAAGCTCTTCCTCCCTCTGCTCCTCGCGACTTTCTTCGCTTCGCTCCCCGCGGCCGATAAGCCTAATATTATTTTCATCTTAGCCGACGACGCGGGTATCGGAGATTTTTCGCCCTACGGTTGCAAATATGGCTCCACGCCCAATATCAATCGCCTGGCTACGGAAGGCATGAAGTTCACTCGTGCCTACAGTGGCAGCGCCGTCTGCGCGCCCTCCCGTTGCGTACTGATGACCGGGCAGCATACGGGGCACACGTTGCGCCGCGCCAACCAAAGTAAGGACGGGCTTCTTTCCCTCCCGTCGAAGCAAATAACCGTGGCGGGCTTGTTGCACGATGCAGGTTACGCCACCGGAGGCTTCGGCAAATGGGGTCTAGGCAATCCTGACACGACCGGGGCGGCGGAGAAGCAAGGCTTCGATCTATTCTTTGGCTACTACGACCAGAAGCACGCTCACGACTATTATACCGACCATCTGGTCAGAAACGGTGTCGACGTGCCTCAGCCGCAATCCGGTAAGCACTCCTGGGAAGACTATTCTCACACCCGCATCGCCGATGAGACACTAAAGTTCATCGAGCAGAATAAGGACAGACCCTTCTTTTGCTATGCCGCATGGACTCCGCCGCACGGAGACTTCGTGATTCCGGAGAATCCGGTCTTTGGGCAGAAAGCGTGGACGGAGGAGGTCCGGAATTACGCCGCGATGGTCGCGCTCGTCGATAAGGATGTCGGCCGCGTGATGCAGAAGCTGAAGGACCTGGGCATCGACGATAAGACACTGGTGGTTTTCAGTTCCGACAATGGCGCCAATCCCGAATTCATCGAGTCGCTCGGGAGCACGGGAGGGTTGCGCGGTTACAAGCGAATGCTTTACGAAGGCGGTATGCGTACGCCATTCATCGCACGCTGGCCCGGAAAGATTCAGCCTAGCACTACCAGCGACCTGCTCACCTCGTTTGTGGATTTCTTGCCGACGGCGGCAGATCTCAGCGGAGTTCCCGGTCCCAAAGGTCTCGACGGTCATTCGATCGCGCCAACTTTGTTTGGCAAAGGTCAGCAAGCGGCGCACGAATCGCTTTATTTCGAGATCTACGAGCCCTACTTCCAGCAGGCCGTGCGCATGGGTGATTGGAAGGGCTACCGGCTCGGCACCAAGGCTACGCTCGAACTCTACGACCTCAAGTCTGACCCGGTCGAAAAGCAGAACATCGCCGCCGCCCACCCGGACATAGTTAGAAAGATCGAAGCCATCATGTCCGCCGAGCACACTCCCTCTCCTCACTACGATGCGCCTGAGCAAGGCAAGGCGCCGGTATCTAAAGCGAAGAAGAAATCGTCACTTCCTGAGCTGTTGAACGAGGAAACGACAAAATCTAAGTAAGGCGGGCGCTGAATTGAAATCTTCGGGGGCTTAGATGCGTTGCGTCTCGTGCCCGCAGGGCAAGGTGCGTTGGCACTTTTGTCTCAATTGCCTCTTGCGAGCGGGGGTGCTGCTGATACGAATCACCTTATGAAAGCCATCCGCGAGAAGGTCGAGCTGCCCGAAGGGCACTCCTTCCGCGTCTTGCGTTGGTCGAAGACGCTCCGGGACGTCGAATGCATCTTGGGGCCGGGTCGGACGCAACCGGTGCAGGGGGAGGGCAATCACTGGCACTTCCATAAGGAGATGGAACTGACCCTGTTCACGGGCGGGGAGGGTACGCGCTTTGTCGGCGACGCCATCGGCGCCTTCGCGGCTGGCGATCTCGTACTGCTGGGTGAACGTCTCCCGCATCACTGGCATACCTCGGGGGCGTCGGGTGGGCTTTCGATCCAGTGGCATTTCCCCGAGAGCCACCCCGTGTGGGCGTTCCCGGAGAATCTCGAGCTGCGCGATCTCTTCAAGCGGGCCGAGCGCGGCCTGCATCTGCGTGGGCGCACTGCGACCGCCATCGCCGCGCTCATGCAGGATGTCGCGCGGAGCAAGGGCGCCGGTCAGCTGGCGGCGTTGCTGCGTCTGCTCGCTGAAGTGGCGGATGCACCTGAGTCGGATCTCGCAATGCTGTCGTCGCGCAGTTTCACGCTCAGCGCCGAGTCCCATTACCAGAAGGCCATCTCGAAATCGGTCCAGCATCTCGTGGCCAATTTCCGCGACGAGATCCGGCTCGAAGACCTCCTGAAGATCTCTGGCCTGACCCGACCGACCTTCGCCCGGCAGTTCAAGCAACACTCGGGTTACAGTTTTAGCGCTTTCGTGAACGAACTCCGCTTGCAGGCCGCCCGCCGGGAGCTGCGGGATGGCGAACGGAGCGTCCTGGACATCGCCTTGGCTTGCGGTTTTCGCCAGGTGACCTTCTTTAATCGCCTGTTCAAGCGGGAGATGAAGTGCACCCCGGTCGAATACCGCCGAAAGCAGAGAAGGAAGGGGAGAGGTTTGAAATAGGGCTAGGGCTGGGGCTAGTGGAGGCGATCACGGGGGCATGTGGGCATGGTGACACGTGGACACGGGGAGAGTCTAGAACTCAAAGGGAGACCGGGAACCGGGAAGGGTGTTGGGGATAAATGCACCCCAGCCAAGTATCCGGCCCCCGGTCTCCCTTTGTGTCCTGCCGTTCTGGCCCACTGGTCAACCGGTCAACTGATCAACTTCTCCTAGGCTAAATCTGCCACCGGCTTCGCTTATTAATATCGGAAAAGTCGTTCCGATGCCCAGAATTTACCCCATCCCATGAAACTCCCCGTGATTCTCTTGTTGGCTGCCACTTCCGTCTTCGCCGCTGATCCGGCCCTCACGATTTATAACGGCGGCTATGCCGTCGTGCGTGAGACGTTGCCAATCGATCTCAAGGCCGGCGTCAATCTCGTGTCCTTTGCGGGCGTCACCGCGCAGGTCGAGGCCGATTCGGTGATCTTGCGTGACATCGCCGGTAAGGCCGAATTCCAGATCCTTGAACAGTCTTATCGCAATGACCCAGTTTCGCAGTCGATGCTATTGTCGCTTTTCGAAGGCAAGAGCATCGAGTTCAGCCGTCATGAGAGTACCAAGCCTGACCGAGTGATTTTGGGTAAGGTCGTACGCAGTGGTTTCGTTCCCGGAGGAAGTTTCGTGGAGCCCATCATCGAGGTCGACGGTAAGCTGCAGTTTTCTCTCCCAGGCAACCCGATCTTTCCTTCGCTCGGCAATGACAACGTCCTTAAGCCCACGCTGAATTGGAAATTAAACTCTGCGTCGTCAGGCAAAATCGCCGCCGAGGTCGCTTACCTGAGCCGCGGCTTCACTTGGGAAGCCAGTTACAATCTTGTCGCTCCGGAGAAGGGTGACTTCTTGGACATCGTCGGTTGGGTGACGATGAACAACAATAGCGGTACCACCTTTAGTGACGCTAAGATTAAACTCATGGCCGGAGATGTGAATCGCGTCGAAACCCAGCGTGATTTCGTCCGCATGAAAGGCGAGCGAGCCCAGGCGATGCTCGCCGAAAGTCCTGTCACCGAAAAATCCTTTGATGAGTTTCACCTTTATACCTTGGCCAATCCGGCTACCTTGCGGGACAAGGAGACCAAGCAGGTGGAGTTCGTGCGGGCGACGGGCGTGAAGGCCGAGCGCATCTATGTCTTCGAGGGAGCTGGGTATTATCCGCGGGGTGTTTCCGCTTCCGGTAAGGTGCAGGTCTATCGCGAGTTCAAGAATTCCGAGGCTAATCGACTTGGGATGGCCTTACCTAAGGGCAAGGTGCGCTTCTATTCCCAAGACGGTGATCGCCAGCTCGAGTTCGTGGGCGAGAACCAGATCGATCATACGCCCAAGGATGAAACCATCCGCGTGCTGACCGGTAATAGCTTCGATCTCGTCGGGGAGCATCGCATGACGAACTCGACCCAAGACGGATCCAATGCCGTCGCCACGCAGAGCTTTGAAATCAAGGTGCGCAATCGTAAGAAAGAGTCCGTCGAGATCCGTGTGGTCGAGCATGCGATGAATGGCGGCAATTGGACGCTCACCGCCCAGAGCCAGCCGCATGAGAAAAAGGATGCGAGTACGTTTGAATTTCGCGTTCCGCTCCAGCCTGACGAAGAGAAGACGGTGACTTATACCGTTCGGTATAGGTGGTAAGGGCGAAGGCCTAGCCTTCGCCAGTGGGCATGCGGGCACGTGGGCAAGTGGGCGCGGGGTTTCTCGTGCAGTATTGCATAAGGTAGGGTCGGTACTGCGTGCCGACCTAGTTGTCTCCGGCCGCCGCATGGTGGCCGAGGGTAGGGGCACGACTACGTCGTGACCGGGCGCGGCGTAGCCACGCCTCTACCAGGCGTTCACCATTCGGCGAACTTTAGGACAGCACGTGGTGCTGTCCCTACCTCCGAAACTCCGGCAATAACTCCGGCGTCGCACCGGCTTTCGTGCAGACGTAGGCGGCGACGTCGACGGCGCGTTGATGGATGCGGGAAAGGTCTTCGCCGCGGAGCAGGCCGATGACGAGGGCGGCGGTAAACGAATCCCCCGCGCCCACGGTATCGACGACGGCGACCTTCGGTGCGGTCTTCTCGTCGTATTGTCCCTTATGCCAGACCAGCGATCCGGCTGCTCCGCGGGTCAAGGCGACGGTGTGCAGGTCGAAGCGTTGGGCGACGGCGAGTACGAAGGCTTTCTCGTCCTTGGGGAGTCCGAGCAGGTCGGCGACGACTGGGACTTCGTCGTTGTTCAGTTTGAAGACGTTGGCGAGTTGTAGCGAGGTCTCGATGACCTCACGGCTGTAGAACTTTTGGCGTAGGTTGACGTCAAAGATGCGCAGGCAATCCGCCGAGGTATTCTCGAGGAACTCGCGGACGGTGCGTCGGCTGACCGCGGCGCGTTGGGCGAGCGAGCCGAAACAGACAGCCTGGCATTTGCGTGCGAGAGTCGCGACGGTCTCGCTCCAAGCGATATGATCCCAAGCCGGATCGGCCGCGAAGACATAACTGGCTTGTTTGGCGGCATCGAGGGTCACCGTGACCGTGCCAGTCGGGTGTTCGTTGCGTTGGAGCAGCAGGGTGTGGACGTTCTTCGAAGAAAGGGAGGCCAGGGCGTCGTCCCCTAGTTTATCTCGGCCTACTGCGCTTACGACCCAGGCGTCACCACCGAGGCCGGCGGCATGGCCGGCGAAGTTCGCCGGCGCCCCGCCAAAGTGGGCCGCGTCCGGAAAGACGTCCCAAAGCACCTCGCCGAGGCCGACGATGTTAGGGCGGACGATTTCCGGATTCATCGTTCAGCCCCAGTATTGGGTGGTCTTGCGTTTGAGGAAGTCGGCGCTGCGGCGGAGCTGGTCGATGCCGTCGACGCCGTCTTCGATGCTGATCCAGCCATCGAAGCCGACACGCTTCAGTTCGGTGAAGATGGCGTCGTAGTCGTTGAGGCCCTTGCCGATCTCGCCGTGGCGGAGGCGCTTGGCGTAGCCGGCGGCGCCGCCTTCTTCCTTCCGAAGGTCTTCAAGGGTGCCTTCGATCAGGTAACGGTCCGAGGCATGCATGGTCACGACGCGCTTCGAGACGCGCTTGAGCAGTTCGATCGGGTCGTCGCCGGCGATGTAGGCGTTGCTGGGGTCGTAGTTCACGCCGAAGCCGTCGGAGGGCAGGGCGTCCACCAGGGCGCAGAAGACGTCCATCTTCTGCGCGAACTCAGGGTAGAGCCAGAAGTCGTCCTTGTAGTGGTTCTCGAGGATGAGCGTCACGCCGCGTTCCTTGGCATGAGGGATGCAGGCGCGGATGCTGTCGGCGGCGAGGCGCACACCTTCGGCGTCGGTGAGCTCGGGGCGACGCTGGCCGCTAAGCACGCGGCAGTAGGACCCGCCCAGCGCGTGGGTCATGTCAATCCAGCGCTTCTGCTTGGCGACCTCGGCGTCGCGAAAGGCCTTGTCCGGATGCGTGAAGTCGGGCGAGCAGCACATCATCGGGATGGACATCCCGAGGTCGGTGACCTGACGGCGGAAGACCGGCCAGTTGGACTCGTCGGCCATCTCGAGGAAGCCCGCGTAGAATTCCAGGCCTTGAACATCGAGCGTGGCGGCGAGTGTGAACCACTCGGAGAGTTTCATCGTGCCGTCTTTGCAGAGGGCATGCATGTAGGCCTTCGGGAAGGCGGCGATCTTCGGCATGGTCAGGCTTTCTGTCCCGGCAGGGTTTCGGGATCCTTCGGTGGATTGCGGCCGATGAAGGGATGCTGTTCCAGTTCGACGACCGAGCCGCTGATCGGACCAGCTTCGTCGGCGAGCCAGTAGATGGAAGCCGCGGCGATTTCATCAGGCGTGATCAGGCGACCCGAGGGCGCATAGACGCGGGGGAGGTCGGCATACCAGTCCTCCTTGAGGCCGTGCTCTTTCTTGCGCTTGGATTCGTTCTCCGTGAGCACCCAGCCCGGGTTGATNNACGGAAGGAGATTGGGTTCGCCGGAGTAGGCGTTGACACTGCCGATGTTGAGCACCGCGCCATGGGCCTTGGATAGGTGGGGCAGGGCGGCCTGGATGAGCAGGAACGGCACGACCGTGTTCACTGCGAGCATCTTGTGGAAGAACGCCGCGTCAGTGGTATGGATGTTGCCCTGGGCGACGATGGCGGCGTTATTCACCACGCCGTCGAGCTTGCCGTAAGTCTTTACCGCGAGGTCGACGAGGCGCTGCGGGCAGCCCGGTGACATCAGGTCTTCGAT
This sequence comes from Opitutia bacterium UBA7397, assembly GCA_002470605.1. Lineage (GTDB taxonomy): Bacteria > Verrucomicrobiota > Verrucomicrobiia > Opitutales > UBA953 > UBA953. Next base: position 3,575 of record DKND01000089.1, on the reverse strand, counting down.
GTGGACTACACCATTGGCCGCGCCGATCTCGGCGAGGGTCTCGGCGGCGAGGTCTTTCTCGAGTCCATGGATGATGACCTTGGCGCCTTCGCGCACGCAGCGCTTGGCGATGGCCTTGCCGATGCCGGTCGTGCTGCCGGTGATCAGGATGACTTTGTCTTGCAGGCGCATGGTCAGACGGGTTTGAGGACGGACTTCACGACTTCGCCCTTATGCATCTTCTCGAAGGCCGTGTGCCAGTCGGTGATGGGCCAGACGCCGCCGATGATCGGACGGACGTCGAACTGGCCGCTGGCCATGAGGGCGATGACGCGTTCCCAGATCGGCCAGTTATGGCTGAAGCTGCCCTGCAGCGTGATGTTCTTCTGCACGAGCGGATCGAGGTTGAAGCCGAGCGGCTGAGGTCCCCAGCCGACCTTGCTGATCCAGCCGGCGGGGCGGACGATATCGAGGGCAATCTTCAAGGTCGCGGAGGCGCCAGCGGCGTCGATCACGCCGTCGCAACCGAGGCCGTCTCGCTGCTGGGCCCAGGGCTTGGCGTCGCCGATGATGACTTCGCAGCCATATTGTTTAGCGATGGCGAGACGATGGGCGTCCTGCGGGAGGCCGACGATGGCGACTTCGGCGCCGCACTGCTTGGCCATCGCCGCGCAGAGGATGCCGATCGTGCCGGGCCCGAGGACGACCACGCGGTCACCGGGTTCGATGCGGGCGTTCTTCACCACGGCGTTGTACGCGACGCAGCAAGGCTCGGTGAGACAGGCCTGTTCGAAGGGGAGGGCGTCGGGCACCGCGTGGAGGATGCGCTGCGGGACGCGGACATACTTGGTCATCGCGCCGTTCACGCCGTAACCGAAGCCCTTGCGGGTCGGGTCGAGGTTATAGAGCCCGCGACGGGTCATTGGGTTGTTCTGCGAGATGATTGCAGCGGTCTCGCTGACCACGCGGTCGCCTTCCTTCCAGCCTTCGACCTTCTTGCCCAACTCGACGATGCGGCCGGCGAATTCATGGCCGAGGACGACCGGGTAGTTGACCGGCCAGGAGTGGTCGGCGGTCCACTGGTGGAGGTCGCTGCCGCAAACGCCGACGTTGGCGACTTCGAGCAGAACATCTTCTTCAGCAATGACGGGGCGGGCGATCTCGCGGATTTCGACGGAGCCCTTTTCGGGGGCGAAATTGACGACGGCTGGGGAGTTCATGAGAAAAAAGGGGTAGGGGTGGGGGTAGGGGTAGGAAAGTTAGCGGCCGACTTTGACGTCACCGTAAGCGTGGACCTTCTGGCAGATGAGGCGCAGGGAGGACTCGAGGTCGCCTGAGGCGGTCTTAAAGGCATCCGCATCGATCGTGAGCGGGGCGCCGAGGACGACGAGCGGGGCGCCGTATTCCGGGCAACGCACGGCCTGTTCGAGGGTGAGCCCGCCGACGGCCTGGACGGGCACGTTGACCGCCTGGACGACTTCGCGGAGCTGGTCCATCGGGCTAGGCATGCGGAGTCCGCGGGCGGCGATCCCTCGACGTTCGTCGTAGCCGATATGGTGAATCACGAAATCGCAGCCCAGGTCTTCGCAGAGCTTGGCGCCGGCGACCATGTCGGGGCAGCCGAGGTTATCGCCCATCACCTGAACGCCATGGTCGCGACCGGCCTTCACGATGACCTTCAGGGTTTCTTCGTGGGCGCGGGCCATCACCACCACGTGGGTGGCGCCGGCCTTGGCCATCATCTCCGCCTCGAGGTAGCCGCCGTCCATCGTCTTCAGGTCGGCCACGATCGGAGTGTTCGGGAAGGCCTTGCGCAACGCACGAACGCCATGGAGACCTTCGGCCAGGATGAGTGGCGTGCCCGCTTCGAGCCAATCTACGCCCGCCCGCATCGCCATCGCGGCTGTCTCGAGTGCCTCGTCGATGTTCGTCAGGTCTAGGGAGATTTGGACAACGGGCTTCATGCGGGTAGGCCGAGATTGCCGAATGAGACCTTCAGGGCAAATCGGTTTTAGATAATAGTGACAGGTGTTTAACCTATTAAGACTCGCCAGCCACGGATTTTTATTCCCCCATACCGACTTTATGCCAAAAGCGTCACACACCCAAGCCGAACTCCTGTTGAAGCAGAAGGAGTATCTCCGCGAGGTCGTCATCGACGTCGAGACCATGGCGATGTTCGACTCTTTGCCAGGCTTCCTCTGCTTCCTCAAGAATCGAGCCGGCGAACATCTCTATGCCAGTGCGCTCTGGACGACGCGCCATGGTTTCCGCGAAGCATGGGAGATGCTCTACAAGACCGACCGTGATCTGACGCCAGGCCCGATGGCCGAATCCTATTTGGCCGATGACGCGATCGTCTATCGCACGGGCAAGCCCGTCGTGGATAAGGTCGAGATCTGCCTGGATCCGGTCGGCCTGCCAGACTGGCACGTCACGAACAAATATCCGGTCCGGAATCGTAAGGGCGAGATCATCGGTATCCTGGGCATCTCCCGCGTGTGCATGGGCCAGTCACCCGTCGCCTCCCTTAATGTTAAGATCGGCCCGGCTACCAAGATGCTGCAGGAGAACCTGCTCGAGTATCCTTCTGCGCAGGTGTTGGCGGACGCTTGCGGTCTTTCCGTGCGGCAGTTGCAGCGTCGCTTCACCGATGCTCTCGGACTTTCCCCACGCGACTATTGGATGAAGTGCCGTATCCGCGCCGCCTGCGAAAGCATCGTCAAGGGTGAGGAGAAACTCGGGTCGCTCTCCATGCGCCTTGGCTTCTGCGACCAGAGCAGCTTCACCGCGCAGTTCCGTCGTCACACCGGCGTGACCCCGAGTGCCTTCGCACGAGGAAAAAAGACGCTGAAGTAACCTCAGAGCGGTCGCAGGATGCA
>DKND01000089.1:0-691 GCA_002470605.1 Opitutia bacterium UBA7397 | reverse complement strand
GGCTTGGCCTTAGCGAGGTTGAGCCCTTCGATGATCCAGACCTTTTTGCCTAACAGGATGTGATGGGTTGGGACGGAGTCTTTGTAAAAGCCCCCGACGCTGAAGTAATCGATGCCCACGGTGCGGATGCCTTTATCGACCAGGTATTGGGCGGCTTCCTTGGACACATAGACGAAATCTTTATCGAACGATTTCTTTTTCCAGCTTACCTGCGAGTTGCGGGTACGGAAGAGGATGCGCTCGCCTTTCTTGAGCTTCAACTTCGCGAGCTCGGCGGGCTTGATCGATTCCCCGTCCTTGATCTCGACCACGCGACACGGCCCGATGACGGCGTCGAAGGGTAGGTCGTCCATCGTGCCGAGGCCTTTGAGGAAGTGCCAAGGCGAGTCCATGTGCGTGCCCGCGTGCGTGTTCAGGTTGAAGACCGAGACATTACACACGTCGCCTTTGGCGAGCGCCGCGTGCGGCTTGATGACCGTCGGCGGATTGCCCGGCCAGCCGTGCATCCCGTTAGCGAACGGGATGGTGACGTCGATCCAGGCGGATTTCTTCGAAGACATAGGTCGCTGAATAAGTGCAAAGGTGAACGCGTGCGGTGCACGCGAGGGGACACGTGGGCATGGTAACACGTGGACACGGGGAGAGTCAGGAACTCAAGGGGAGACCGGAAACCGGGAAGGATGCGGGGGAT
>DKND01000116.1:11460-44990 GCA_002470605.1 Opitutia bacterium UBA7397 | reverse complement strand
ATTTCATCACGGAGTTGCGTCGCACGCTCAATGGCGCCGCGCATGCCCTTGGCACCAGGCGTCAAAACGATTTCAGCGCCCAAAAGACGAAGCAGAACCCGACGCTCGATGGACATCGTCTCGGGCATGGTAAGAATACAGCGGTAACCGCGCGCGGCGGCCACAAAAGCGAGGGCAATACCGGTATTACCCGAGGTTGGCTCGACGATCGTACCCCCTGGCTTCAGACGCCCGTCACGCTCAGCAGCATCGATCATCGCCCGACCGATACGGTCCTTGACGCTCGAAAGAGGGTTAAAAAATTCAAGCTTCACCAAAACTTCAGCATGAAGGCCTTCGGTGACTTTATTGAGCCGCACGAGGGGCGTGTGACCGATGGTATCAAGGACGCTGTTATAGATGGCCATAGGGTAATGATTGGTTGTTAAGTAACAATTAATAGATTTTGCCCGAAATAGGGGCAAGAAAAAACCCGGGGGCACCGGGTCGATCAAATTAACGGCGGCGAGGCGGCGGAGCGCCAAGCCTTGGTGCCGAATCCCTCAGTCGGAAAACAATGCGAGCTTGAGTAAGGTCAGAGGGACTCATTTCGACCTTTACGCGATCTCCAGGATTAATCCGGATGAAATTCTTGCGCAGACGGCCTGAGATACGTCCCAGCACGACGTGCTTATTGGGGAGCTCAATCCGGAACATGGTGCCAGGAAGCACTTGCAGGATTTTGCCTTCGAGTTCGATAACGGGTTCTTCAGCCATGCCTTATAGGCACGCACTCCATCTCCTTAGCCCAAAGGAGTCAATCACCGTAGTAAACCGCCTCCCCGCTTGCTTCCTACCCTAGGAAGGTAAATCTCACCCTATCCCATGGAAGGCGATACGCCCACCCCCCGACCAGGCTTGATTTGCCCCTTTGAAAAGCTGCGCCCCTCGCAGCTGCAAAGGGATGATGCTTTTTACATGTCCCTAGCTTTTAACCTAGCGGTGGACGCATGGAGAATCGATGAGGTGCCGATCGGGGCGATCATCGAACGTGGAGGAGAAATTATCGCAGCGGCACACAATGAGGTCGAGCGTGCCAACGACCCGACCGCTCACGCCGAGATGCTAGCCATCACTCAGGCAGCGAAGAAAATCGGAGATTGGCGCCTAAACGAGTGTAACCTCTACGTCACCAAGGAGCCCTGCCCGATGTGCTCCGGGGCGACAATTATGAGCCGGCTCAACCGTGTGACCTATGCCTGGGGCGACCCTAAAATGGGCTGCATGGGCGGGGCGACGGAGCTTCATAGCCTGCCTAAGCTCAATCACCGGGTGCAAGTGACCTCTGGAATCCTCGAAGCCCCTTGCCGCGAGATTCTCCAAGCCTACTTCAATATGAAGAGAGGGCGTGATTCTTCCGCCACGGCTTGACCCCCGTCACAAATCATCAACCTATCCCCATGCATCGTCGTGATTTCATAAGTAAAGCATCTCTCGCCGCCGCCGCACTCGGAGCCACTTCCCTTTCCGCCCAAACCTCTTCCACCAAAACCATGAGCTACACCCTCGCCCCCCTGCCTTACCCACACGCCGCCCTTGAGCCGCACATCGACCAAGCGACGATGGAAATTCACCACGGCAAGCACCACAACGCTTACGTGACCAACCTCAACGCCGCCCTGGCCAAAGAAGCCGGCTTCAGCGCCCCGGCCGACGTCGAAGTTTTGATCGCCGACCTCACCAAAGTACCTGATGCGATTCGCACCGCCGTCCGCAATAACGCCGGCGGCCACGCCAATCACACCTTCTTCTGGAACATCCTCTCGCCCAATGGTGGCGGCGAGCCCGTCGGCGCCCTCGGCGACGCCATCCAAAAAGCTTTTGGCGGCCTTGAAGGCGAGAACGGATTAAAGGCCAAATTTAAAACCGCCGCGACCACCCGCTTCGGTTCTGGTTGGGCTTGGCTGGTCGTCAAAGCCGACAAGTCACTCGCCGTTGTCTCCACACCGAACCAAGACAGCCCCCTCATGAAAGGCATCGCCGACGTCAACGGCACGCCCGTCCTGGCCCTCGACGTCTGGGAACACGCCTACTACCTTAAATACCAGAATCGCCGCCCAGATTACGTGGATGCCTTCTGGAAGCTGGTCGATTGGAAGAAGGCCGATGCGATCTACGCCAAGGCGACGGCCTGAGCTTAGGCCTATATCATCCTTAAAAGAAGCGGCCACTCGGCCGCTTCTTTGTTTGGCACATCCGTCAAGGTGTGCTGTCTTATGCTTACCCCGATGCGCTTTCTCACGCTCCTTCTCTTGGCTTTGGCAACTTCCGCCCACGCCGCCGAAACTAAGATGCCGCTCTGGCCTGAAGGCGTTCCAGGCAAACGCGTCGCGCCATCGAAGAGCACGATCGATAAGATTGGCCCCAAAGGCAGCATCGCCGGGCACGAGACCTTTATCAACGATCCTTCAATCACGCTCTACCCGACTCCGAACCCCAACGGTGCCGCCGTGATCGTCTGCCCGGGCGGCGGTTACTGGTTCCTCTCGACCAACAACGAAGGCACGGGCGTCTGCGAATGGCTTAATAGCATCGGCGTCACCGCCATCCTGCTCCGCTATCGTACGCCGACATCCGACGAAGCCCTCCCGTATGACTACCCTTTGCAGGACTTACAACGTGCGCTCGGCCTCGTCCGGACCCACGCCAAGGAATGGGAGATTGATCCGAAGCGCGTCGGCGTGATTGGCTTTTCCGCTGGCGGCAATCTCGTCGGCCACGCTTCATGGGATCGTACGCCCCGCACCTACGAACAGAAGTCCGGCGTCGACGACCCGCGCGGACCCGCCTTCACGATCTTCGTCTATGGCGGCGGCTTCATCGATAAGGAAGACGCAACCAAGTTCCGCGAAGGCTTCAGCGTCCCCGCCGACGCCCCGCCCTGCTTTTTCGTAGTCGCCCATAACGATCGTACCAACCCGATTGAAGCCGCGAAACTCTACCTCGAATACAAACGTCAGAACATTCAGGCTGAGCTCCACATCTATTCCAAGGGCGGCCACGGTTTCGGCACGCGCCAGACCAAGATGCCAGTCGACGGCTGGACCAAATCCGCCGGAGAATGGATGGCTGCCGAAGGTTTCACGAAGGCCGCCCAATAAAAGATGCGCAGCCTCATTTCATGGCTCGCATTGACCGCGGCGACCGTGGCCCAGACGCTCGTCGGTGACGGCGTAGCCGATGATACCGCCGCACTCCAAAAACTTGTCGACACCCAAGGTTCGGTCCATCTCGCCAAGGGACGCTATCGCCTGACAAAGACGGTAACCGTCGACCTCGCCAAGACAGGTTACGCCGCAATCAGCGGAGATGGTACGGCCCAGATCATCATGGCCGGTTCCGGCCCAGCCCTTCATTTCATCGGCACACATGGAGGCACCGCCGCGCCAGCTACGGTTAAGCCGGACGTTTGGAAGACCCAACGTTCCCCAACGGTTTCAGGCATCGAGATTATTGGCACACATGCGAAAGCCAACGGCATCGAGGCTACTGGCGTCATGCAACTTACCCTTGATAAAGTTGTCGTTCGCGAATGCCACCACGCCGTGCACCTGACCCAGCGCAATCGCAACATCATCCTCAACGCTTGCAACCTCTACCATAATTCCGGCATCGGCGTGTTCTATGATCACGTCAACCTTCACCAATCAAACATCATCGGATGTCATATCAGTTACAATGGCGGCGGAGGCATCGTCGCTGTTGGCGGCGAGATCCGTAACGTGCAAATCGGCACCTGCGACATCGAGGCTAACCACGCCGAAAAAGGCCCACCCAGTGCGAACATCTTCCTAGATTCCACGGCCGGATCCATCGATGAAGTCACCATCACAGGTTGCACGCTACAACACACCCACAAGTCCGCCGACTCGGCCAATATTCGCATCTTAGGTGCTGGCTATGACCCCAGCCTGTTGCGCCGCGGAGGCAAAGACCATACCCGTGAAGGTAATATCACGATTACCGGCAACGTCATGAGCGACGTCCAGATCAACGTCGAGATCAAGACCGCTCGCGGTATCACCCTTACCGGCAATACTTTCTGGGAAGGCTTCAGCCACGACCTCGTCATCGAGGACAGTTCCAATATCGTGGTCACGGGCAATAACTTCGACCGCAATCCCCGCTACCTTGTGAACGGCTTCGACCTCTCTGAAAAGGACGGCGTCGTGATCAACCGCACCGAAGATTCCAGCTTCTCCAATAACATTGTCTCAGGGGTCTGGAAAAAAGAAGCCGCCGTAGATATTAAGGACTGCGTGCGACTACAGGTTTCCAACAACAGCGTACTCGATTCGGATGGCATTGCGCTCCGTCTTACAAACTCACGCCAATGCGTCGTAATGGGCAACATCCTTCGCGACGATCGACCGGCGGATAAGCGAAGCCCTTCGGCGTCCCTTGAAACCAGCGGCGAAGACAACCTGATCGGACCGAATCAACTAAGCCGAAAGTGATTTAAGATCCGCCGCGGCGGATTTCCGAACCCTCGAAACGGATCGACACACGCCAGACCTTTTTGACCCGGGTAATAATCTTACCTGAGGCCACCACAAGGGTTTCCGGGATTTCGATCCGATGCTGGTCGACGACGGCATGGAAGCCGCGCTCAGAGAAGATATCGATGAACATCGAGATCGACAGCGGGTCGTTAAATACGTCGGTCTCGATATTGACGTGCGCCTGACCCGAGATCGCATGGGCCTTGATGATGGGCAGGAACTTATCCTGAATCAGGTCGATGACGGAACGAAAAGCCGGGGTATTGCGCTCAGCGTAGTCGTCCAAACGCCGGACCAAATCCTGTCGGGCGTGCTGGACGATCTGCGATGCCAAGGGAATGGGTGAAATCAGATCGTAAGTCTCTTCCGCCAACTCCAAAGAACTCTGATATTGTAACTCCTTGATGATCCGGGCCTGCACTTCGGGCAAGGAACCCTGGGCGTTAATGAAGTGATAGTGGAAAATATCCCTTAAAGACTGCAAGGGCTCGTAGGTGCGCTCCTTGAATACCCGATAACGGTTACGAGCCGCCTCGGCGTTCAAGTCGGTCTTACGCACCTCAACTTCCACCCCACCCTCTTTCTTGACCTTATCATTATGAGCGACGCATTCCTGACCACGCTTGAGCTGACGACGCACCGACTCATTCTCATCGACAAAGAGCACCAAGATATGGAAATGCGGTTTGGCGAAACGAACGCCCGTCGACGACAGACGGAATTCCTGGCGCAAATCGTTTAGGCGGGCGAAGAGATGCTTCAAGCACTCGACCTGCACCATCGAGCGGGGAAAACCATCGACGACCGCACCGGTCTCATATTGAGGCAGCAGCAAGCGACGGAAAAGGATTTCCACCACCTCGCGGTCGCCCACCAGCATCCCGGCATCGATTCGCTTCTTGGCTTCAGGACTCGAAAGCAGATCACTGACCACGATCGGTTCGGCGCCGTAATCCCGGTACTGTAAGATAAACTGAGTATTGGTGCCCTTGCCGGCGCCGGGGGCACCGTTCAGCCAGAAAATCTCACGAGGGAAAATCAGCTTTTCGCGACCGAGTTCCCGCTCTAAGCTCGTCCAGACGGAGTCAAAAATGATCTGGCCATCTTTGACTTCTAAATCGCTGATGCCAGGGCTGGCGGGTCTGGATTGAGCTTCGCTCATGAGGGTGGACTGTTCTGGATAAAACTAACCCAGACCTTCTGCGAGGTAAAAACCTCCCTATTTACCTCCAGAACCCTTCGTTTGGACCTGATCCGAGCCGGGCTTAACAAAGGGCATGCCAGGTTCATCTGAACGATTTCGACGAAATTGATACCGATTAATATCCTGCATGGACAACTGATCGATGGACTTAGGGGCCAAACGATCGGCAGCCGATTGGCCTTTAACTTCGTAGGAACTATTCCTTTCCGTCGTCATCCGGCCATCGATGCCCTTAATCTCCGCCTGTGTCATCGTCACGGAAGATGACATCTTCTCGATGGATTTGACTTCAATCGTGTCTTTCGGGCGAACGGTCGCCCCTAAAGTATCTTCCAACTTTATATCGGAGCGCCGACGGCCGATGGTGTCATACTTCCCGTGCCAGGTGTCTAAGGTAAGAAGATTTTCCCGCGAATAAACCATGTCTTTGCCAATCGGAGCTTGGGAGGTCTCAAAGCGCTTCTCGATGAGATTGCTCGTCTTACTGACCTTCTTCAGGCTGGAATCAAAATCGACGTCATTGTCGACTCGCTTAACGCCGCCACCCTCCAAAGCGAAAGGAAGTTTTCTACCATCCTTGGTCTTCATCGCCGAATCAGGAGCGGCGGGTGAGACGTTAGCAGCTTTTTCGGTAGATTTAGGAACGACTTCCCCGGCAGGTGGTTGGCTCGCTCGAGGCGCCTTCGACATCGGCAAGGGTACGTTACCTTCAACCGGCTTCCCTTCGGCGTCATAGCGAATGACCTGCTTACCTTCGATACCACCTTCGGCCGTCACTGTATAGCCAGAGGACAAAATTGGACGGTCATTCGATGCGGCGCAAAGAGTCTGAGCCAGAAGACTGACCAGCGAGAGTAATAGGAGGGCACGAAGGTCCAAGCCCCTACACGTTGAAGGGCCTTGGCCTAAATCTCAACCCTGAGTTAACGCGGAATCGGATGGGATTTGGTCTTCCAGATAAGTCGAGCGTAGTCCCCAATCGAGCGATCCGAAGAGAATTTAGCACATCGGGCGACGTTGCGAATCGCCATGGCAGCCCACCGACGACGGTCTAAAAAGGCTTTTTCAGCCCGAGACTGGGCTTCGACATAACTCCGGAAATCCGCTAAGACCAAATAAGGATCCCCGCCCTCGATCAAGGAATCGACCACCGGCGAGAGCACACCCGCCTGCTCAGGGGTAAAGGTATCCGAGCGAAGCCAGTCCAAGAGCGCAGCGAGTTCAGGATCGGCCTCCAAGACCGCCCGGGGATTATAGCCGTGCGACCAAAGTTCTTCCACCGCTTCGACTTCGAGTCCGAAGATGAAGATGTTCTCGTCGCCAACCTCTTCGGCGATTTCGACATTCGCACCGTCCAACGTGCCGATGGTGACGGCACCGTTGAGGGCCAACTTCATGTTACCCGTGCCAGAGGCTTCCTTGCCGGCAGTCGAAATCTGTTCCGACAAGTCGGCCGCCGGGATGATCAGCTCCGCCAAGGAAACGCGGTAATCCGGCAAGAAGACGACCTTGAGCATGCCATTAATGCGGGCATCGGAATTGATCACCGCACCGACACGGTTAATCGCATGGATGATATGCTTAGCCAAGGCATAGCCCGGGGCAGCCTTCGCGCCGAAGATGCAAACCCGAGGCGTAAATTTCGTGTGAGGTTCGTTCAACATCCGGCGGTAAAGATGCAAGATGTGGAGCAAATTCAGGTGCTGGCGCTTATACTCATGCAAACGTTTGATCTGCACGTCGAACAAGGCGTCAGGCGAAACCTCCACGCCGACGAGCTCACGGATACGCGCCGCGAGACGAATCTTATTCTCACGTTTGATGGTCAAAAATCTATCTTGGAAGATCGGGCGTTCGGCCACGGCATCGAGCTTGCGCAGCTTACTGAGTTCGACTTCCCAACCTGGGCCGGCGACTTCATCACAAAGCGTACTCAGGCTAGGATTACAGCCTCGTACCCAGCGGCGTGGCGTCACGCCATTGGTCACATTGACAAATTTACCTTTCCATAACTCATCAAAAGACGGGAATAAGTGCGCCCGCAGAAGCCGCGTATGCAATTCGGCGACCCCATTAACATGGTGCGAACCGACGACGGCCAGGTGAGCCATCCGAATGCGCTTAGGTTGACCTTCCTGAATGATTGAAAGCTCCATCTTCTTGGCATCATCCCCCGGCCACTTACGTTCGACTTCATCCAAGTGACGGCGATTGATTTCGTAGATGATCTCAAGTTGGCGCGGCAAAACCTTCTCAAATAACGGCACAGACCACGTCTCCAAAGCCTCGGGCAACAAGGTGTGGTTCGTATAACTGAATACGCGGGTGGCGATACCCCAAGCCTCATCCCAATTCATGCGTTCAACATCGACCAACAGCCTCATCAACTCGGCGACGGCGATGGCCGGGTGCGTGTCGTTCAATTGGATGGCGACCTTGTCGGGGAAATTAGTCCAGCTCTTGTTCAGGCGCTGGTGACGACGAAGAATGTCTTGCAGGGAACAGGACACGAAGAAGATCTGCTGGACGAGGCGTAATTCTTTGCCGCTCTCCGTACTGTCGTTCGGGTAGAGCACCTTGGATACCGTCTCGCTGGAGTCGCGCTCGCGAACGGCATCGACATAACCTCCTCGGTCGAATGCGCGAAAATCGAATTCACTGGACGCTTTGGATTCCCACAGGCGCAAGAAGTTGACGCTGCTGGCATTGAAGCCGGCGATAGGAATATCCCAAGGCACACCGAGCAGATCCTTCGTATCCGTCAAGGCGGCGTGGTGGTTACCACGATCATCGGTGCTATGGACGACCTGACCGTAGAGCGGCACTTTGACGCGGAAATTAGGGCGCCGGATCAGCCAGGGATTATTATTGGCCAACCAGTTATCGGCGACCTCGACCTGTCGGCCGTTGATGAACGTCTGCCGGAACAATCCGAACTCGTAATGAATCCCGTAACCGATGGCGGGGATGTCCATGGTAGCGAGCGAATCGAGGAAGCAAGCGGCCAAACGACCTAAACCGCCGTTACCTAAACCCATGTCGGCTTCCTCTTCCGTGACCGCTTCGAGATCCTGGCCAAGGTCGGCCAAGGCGCGGGTGGCCACGTCCCGCAACCCCAGGTTAACTAAATTATTACTGAGCACGCGTCCCATCAGATATTCCAACGAGAGGTAATAGACCCGGCGGACATTCTGACTCGAGTGCTGAGCCTGGGTATCGATATAGCGGGCCAACATCTGATCACGCGCCGCCATGCACGTCGCCAGCCACCAATCATTTTTGGTCGCGGTAATAGGGTCGCGGGCGAACGTACTCTTCAAATGCCGCAAGATGGCTTCCTTGAATAATTTGACCTGCTGACCATTGCCTTTCATCGGTGCGGCGGCCGTTTTCCGTGCCATCGCCTTGGTCTTGGCCTTAGGAGCTACCTTCTTGCGCGCAACTCCGGCTCGGGATGACTTCAAAAGGGTCTTCTTCTTTTTAGACATGATCGTGGCTTAGGACAATATACCTTAAGCCACAAGCGAGCCAAAACCGCTTCAGCCCTGTGCCAACTCCCGCAACTTGTTCAAATCCAGCTTACCTGTGCCTAAAATAGGGATAACTGGCACTTTTTTAAACACCTTGGGAATCCAAAGATTGGCGAGCCCTTCGGCGGCCAGCGCATTGCGGACGGTCTCCACATCGATGTCATCGACGTGCAAGACCACCAGTTGTTCGCCCTTGGTCGCTTCGGCGGCGCTGGAGACCGCGATCTTGACTTCAAGCGAAGCGATTAAACCCAACACCTTTCGTAAAGCGTCCTCCACGGTTCCGTGCGGGACCATTTCTCCGCCGATTTTAGAAAACCGGGAGAGACGACCTGCCAGATGTAAAAAGCCTTCGTCGTCCATCCGGCCCAGATCGCCGGTACGGTACCAACCATCCGGCGTCATCGCCTTCGCGGTCTGCTCCGCATCAAGATAGCCCATAAAAACATTCGGACCACGGACTTCCAGAAGACCTACCTGATCGCTTGGTAATACGGCTTCGGTCGTCGGATCAATAAACCGGATGGCCACACCAATCACCGGGCGACCCACCGAACCACGGACCGTACCCACCCAAACTCCGCCAGGAGCCTCTTCCGGGTCAGAAAGATCCGGAACGTTCACGGAGAGCACCGGGCTGGTTTCCGTAATGCCATAGCCCTCAAGAATAGGCGTCTCGAGTTTATCGATAAACGCATCGACTAAATCACCAGGGCATTTCTCAGCACCGACCACCGCCCACTCCAAGGTGGCAAAATCAGCGGCCGTAGCACGGCGCATATACGGGCGAAGGAACGTAGGCGTGCCCACTACTACCGTGACTTTCTCTTCCTTGATCGCCTTGACCGCCGCCGCCGAATCCAAAGGCGAAGGCAATGTCACGAGACGTGGTGAACGCGAAAGGCAGTACCAGAGGCCAATGGTGAATCCGAAACTATGGAAGACAGGCAGACTACTCAGGAATACTCCTTCTTCAGGTAAGATTTCGGCATTTTCAATCTGACGTATATTCGCCAAAAGATTGCGGTGTGATAAGCGGACTCCTTTAGGCTGACCGGAACTGCCGCTGGTGAAGAGCAACGCAGCTTCCGCCTCCCCTCCCCGTTTCGGCAGACCCATGCACAACGGAAGCCAAGAACCTGGAAGGAAACGAATCAAACCGACGCGCCATCCCAGACTGAGCCGCGCTGATTTCATCATGAAATCAGCGACATCAAGGATTTGATCGCCCCAAGGGAAATCCGGCGATCGTTCGGAAAGTTTCTCCCGGAATGCACTCGCCGTAATCACGAGGTCAACTTCGGCGCGTTGGAGGCACGATTCAGCCTGCTCTCGGCCGAGAGAGAAATTCAGGTTCACGGGGATCTTATCGGCCAGAAGACAACCTAAGTTGGCGACGGTGGCGCAAACCCCTGGAGGCAAAACGATTGCCACGCGCTTCGCCGTCGTCCGGCGCTTAAGTTCGCCAGCAAAGGCCCAGCTTAAGGCCAATAAAGTAGAGGCGCGATATTCGCGCCGGCCGGAAGCGAGGTCGACCATGGCGACATTGGTACCCTTCTGGGCCAGCCCTCGCACCATCTCACGACTCAGGTGGCCTTCGAGAGAAGGTCGCATCGCAAAAGCCTCTGACGCGAGCTCAAGCAAACGCAAGCGAGTCCGCGCATGCTCTTCGGCCGGAAAGGGCTTACCGACAACCACGCCGATCGGTCGAGGGAAATGCTGGGGTAATTTCCAGAAGAACTTGCCGCCGCTGAAACTCAGGAACGAACCCCACATGCCGTCGATGGCAATCGGCACGATAGGTGCACCGCCGCGGCGAGCGATCAGCTCAAAGCCTTTGCGCAACTGCATGAGACTCCCGTTGCGCGTCAAACTCCCTTCGGGAAATATGCAGACGATTTCGCCACGCTTCAAGGCCTCGGCTGACTTCAAAATAGCTTCCTTGGCTTTGGATTCCGAAACCGGAATCGTGCCCATCATACGACACATGAAACCCAGGAACTTCTGACGCTCGAAACCTTCCCACGAAAGAAAACGCACGGGGCGGCGCGAAAGTACGCCAACGACCAATACGTCAGCATAAGCGACATGATTAGAGAGCACCAAGGCCGGCCCCGTCTCCGGGAAGTTCTCGATACCACGTACCTTAATTTTGTAGAAACACTTCAAGACCATCCAACAGAAGGTCTGCATGGCACAATAGCCCAAAGACATCGACGGATGACGACGCGGAGCCCGCCAAGCAAAAGCCAGAAGGAAGACAATCACCGCGAAAGCCACCACGGCAGCCATCGCAACGACCATGATTTGCAATAAAGATACAACGAAACTCAGGAGGGGCACGGGCGGAGACTGTCATTCGAGAATTAATTGTGCAAGGAGAGTCCTCACCCGCTTTCGGGGTTGACCCCTACCGTCTGGTGCTTGCCCTATATACACCCTGATGCGCGACTACGTCCTCAGACGGCTGTTGCTAGTCCCACTGACCTTCGTGGGCATCACTTTCGTGGCGTTTTGCTTCACGCGATTCGTGCCAGGCGGACCCATTGAGCAAGCCCTCGCCGAACGCCAACAAGCCGACCGCAAGCGCAGTTCTGCCGCCCGACCCAGCGGCCCCGCTTCGCCTGAGGAACTGGATAACCTCAAGCGGCGTTATGGCTTCGATCGCCCACTGACCAAAGCTTACGCCATCTGGCTGGGCATCATGCCTGGTCCAGCGGACTGGACGACAGTACGCCTCGGCAAGGATGGCAAAGCTGAAGCCGAAGTCGCCGACGAGCTGCATGCCGGACAATCCTTTAAACTCGAAATCAAGCTAAGCGGAAAATCTTTCGCCGTCACCACTCTCGACGGCAAACCTCGCGACCCCTGGCGAGCCGAGCCCGCCCCCCTTCCCGATGACGCGGACACCGCCACCCGCATCCTCGTCTATCGCAAAGCTTACGCGGGATTGCTTCAAGGCCAACTTGGAGACTCCACCGGCAGCGACAAACCCGTATGGGATGAAATCAAATCCCGCTTACCGATTTCGGCTTGGTTCGGTGGCTGGTCCCTGCTTCTGGCCTATGCTATCTCCATACCCTTAGGCGTCGCCAAAGCCCTGCGCCGCGACGGATGGTTCGATCGGATATCTTCCCAAGTTCTCTTCATCCTTTATTCGATCCCAGGCTTCATTCTCGCGGTAGCCTTGCTCCAGCTGCTGTGCTTCAAACTGGGATGGTTCCCGACCATGGGCTTTAATTGGTCACGCCCATTTTATCACTCATTCCTTCCGCTCTGTTGCGAGATGATCGGCGCCTTCACCGCGCTCACGCTTTTTACCCGCAACGGCTTGCTGGATAATCTTGCCGCCGACTATGTTCGAACCGCCAAAGCCAAAGGCCTCGGCAACGGTCGCATCGTCTTTGTCCATGCCCTGCGCAACTCCATCATCCCCCTGGCGGCTACCTTCGGAGGTAATCTCGGCTTCTTCCTGACCGGCTCTTTCCTAATCGAGTTCACCTTTAACATCCCAGGCCTTGGCCTGCTTGGTTACGACTCGCTGGTCCATCGCGACTTCCCCGTCTTCCTCGGCCTGCTCACCCTTTCCAGCCTCGCGATGCTTCTCGGCAACATCGTCTCCGACCTCTGCGTCGCCGCCGTCGACCCACGCATAAGATTCGATAAGAAAACATGAGCGTCTTCGACCCTATCACCGTTAAACGCTTTCAACGCTTCCGCTCCAATCGGATGGGATGGTGGTCTCTCCTGACCCTCTTGGCACTCTCTGGCCTTGCTGCCTTAGGTCCCTTGTTGGTCGGCAACCGGCCACTGGTCCTGCGTCTCGATGGTCAATGGCGCTTTCCAGTTTTTACCGGTTTTATTTCCGGAAAAGACCTCGGACTCGCGACGGTAGCCGAACCTAACTATCGTCTGCTTAATCGCGATCTTAGCGCCAATCATCGCGGGTGGATGATCATGCCCGCCATACCTTTCGCGGCAGATGAAGTCTGTGAAGTGATGCCTGAAGTCAGCCAAGACCGCGAAGGCCGATGGTGCGACCCCAAAGGGGTGATTGCCGAAGGCCGCATCTTTACACTGAACAGCCTTGGCACGCGGCAACAAGTCTGGTCGGTAATCAATGGCACGCTGAACGGTGATGCCCGTAGATTCGACAAGGGCACCAGCGTGGCTCGCGCCAAACTCGCCGATGGGAAAGTCGTCCTTAGCCTACCGGAAAAAGATGCGACCGACTGGAAACCGCAGGGAGCACTCTATACCTTGATACCTTCACCGTGCCCGCCCGGGCTTGACGGCCACTGGCTCGGCACCGATGAATCCGGACACGATATCGTAGCCCGTCTGTTCGGCGGTTTCAGGATTCTTTTAATGGCCGCCCTGATCTACCTACCAGCGGTCTATGCCGTTGGCCTAATCTTAGGAGCGTCGATGGGATACTTCGGCGGCTGGTTCGACATGTTCTGGCAACGGGCCATAGAAATCTGGTCGAACATTCCATTTCTCTACGCGGTCATCTTTTTGGCCAGCCTGCTCGAGCCGTCCCTCGCGATCCTCATCCTGATCCTCGTCGCCTTTTCTTGGATCGGCCTCGCGCAACAGCTTCGCGCCTCAGCTTATCAAGTTTCCGCGCGCGACTACGTGACCGCTTCGAAATCCTTGGGCGCCGGACATGCGCGCATCATCTGGCGTCATATCTTACCTAATTGCGCGACGGTGATCCTCACCACCCTGCCCTTTAGTTTGCACGGGCTCGTCTTCTCTCTCTCCGCGCTCGACTATCTCGGCTTCGGATTGCCACCGACCGAACCCTCCTGGGGAGATTTACTGCATCAAGCCAAAGAGAATTGGCATGCCTGGTGGATCCTTGGCCCCACGCTCTTCTGCCTCGTCGGTACCATGGTCATGATCAATTCGGTGGGCGAAGCATTACAAGACGCCTTCGACCTCCGTCGCTCCCAACGATGAAAATACTGCTTACATTCTTCGGCCTGATGACCCTCGCCCAAGGGGCAACTTATCAAGACCCCAAAGCCGCTGCCTATTACGCCGAACACCCAGATTTCTTCCATTTCGCCACTCCCGCCGACCTGCCCAAAGACCTAATCTGGCACGACGGTGCCGAGCAAAACGAGTTTGCCTCAACCAAGGCGTTACGCGGCGGGACACTCCGTCAGTTTACGCCGTCGACGCCTCCGACGCTCCGTCGGGTGGGCCCCAATGCGAATAACGGTTTCCGCGGCGAACTTTACGACAATAATGATTTCGGACTGCTCTCATCGCACCCCAACACCGACGAACCCATCCCGGCGCTGGCCACGAGCTGGGCAATGTCAGCAGACGGCATGACCGCCTACTTCCGCCTCGACCCGAAAGCTCAATTCACCGACGGGCAGCCGATCACCGCCGACGACTTCCTCTTCGCCTTTTATTTCTACCGATCGCCTTGGATCAACGCGGAGTGGTATGTCGATTATTATACCCGCGAATGGGGCGGCATCACCAAGTTCGACGAGCACACGATCGCCGTAAAGGCTCCACGAAAACGCCCATTGCAACTCGAGAATCTCGGCGAACTGCGCCCGATCCCGCGCGACTTCTTCAAGGACTTCGGACCGAATTACGAAAAAATTTACAACGACCGTTTCCAGCCGACCACCGGCGCCTACTACGTCACCAAAGAAGGTTTTCAGCGCGAAAAATCCGTGACTCTTACCCGCGTGAAAAATTGGTGGGGCGACAGCCGTAAGTATTATCGGCACCGCTACAATCCGGACGCGATCGAATATACGGTCATCCGTGAAATCGATAGCGCCTATGAGTCTTTCCTCGCCGGCCAGATCGATTTCATGCCCATCGGCATGCCTCGCTACTGGTATGGCATCAACGAAAAGGACGCCTACCTCCGGGGTTACGTGACTAAAGTGCAATTCTTCAACGACATTCCCCGCCCCCCGTACGGGCTTTATATCAACACCCAGAAGCCTATACTGGACGACCTTAATATCCGCGTTGGCCTGCAACATGCGACCGACTTCCAGCGCGTCATCGATGGATTTTACCGAGGTGATTACGAACGCCTGAACCAATTCAGCGAAGGGCTTGGCAAATATACCGACCCTTCCATCCGCGCCCGCCAATACTCTCCCGAACTTGCGCGAGCGGCCTTCGCCCGAGCCGGCTTCACCAAGACCGCGGACGACGGTATCCTCGTAAACGCTTCCGGCGATCGACTGTCCTTTCGGCTGACGTTTGATAATTCAGATCGCCGCAAATACCTCGCCGCTTTGGTCGAATCCGCAAGACGATGCGGACTAGAATACCGACCTGAGACACTGGAGCACACCACCATGTATCGGAAAGTCATGGAAAAGAACCATGATATCGCGTTCTGGGCCTGGTCGGTCTCGAGTCGCCTGCCCGCCCTCTGGGAATCTCATCACACCGATAATGCCGTCGATAAACTGGCGGATGGACGAAAAGTCCCGAAACGTCAGACCAACAATATTACCGGCATCGACGATCCGGAATTATCCAAACTCATCGACCGGTTCCGCGCGTCGACGGATGAAACCGAAATGATTGGGCTTTCCCATCAGATGCAACGACGCATCCACGACAACGCCGACTTCATTCCCGGATATCGTGTGCCCGGATACCGCTACGGTTTCTGGGACTGGGTGAAATTCCCGGAAGTATTCGATGTCCGTTCAGCGGAAGACCCCGGAACTTACGGTCTTTTCTGGATCGAACCCCGACAACGCGAAACCGACCTCAAAGATTTTCGAGAGGGTAAGGCGCACGGGGCTCCGAAGACCTTGATCGAGGATCGTTGGCGAACAGAATGATGCGATTCTTCCTTCCCCTCACCCTACCCCTGACCTAACGTGATGCCCATGTCCGTCGAGCCACTCCTGAAAGTACAGGACCTCAGCATCACCTTCCACGCCGGTGAGAGAGCCACCGTCGCCGCTCAAAATGTCAGCTTTTCGATTGCGGCCGGAGAAGTCCTTGCGGTCGTCGGTGAATCCGGTTCCGGCAAGTCAGTCTCTGCCCTAGCCCTGACTCGCCTACTTCCTCCCCCGCCTACCTGTACGGTCAGCGGTTCAGTCACGCTCGACGGCGTCGACTTATTGAAGTTATCCGAAGACAAACTGGCCAAAGTCCGCGGGGGCGCCATCGCTTATATCTTCCAAGAACCTGGTACCTCGCTTAATCCCGTCTACACAATCGGCTTCCAGATTGGTGAAGCGATCTCACTTCACCGCCCTGAGGTCAAGGACGTCAAAAGCGAAATCCAACGCGCCCTGCAGGAAGTACGCATCAACGAACCAGAACGGGTCGCCAACCAGTATCCGCACGAACTTTCTGGCGGGATGCAGCAACGCGCGATGATCGCCATGGCCTTGGCCTGCAATCCGAAGATCCTGGTAGCCGACGAACCAACGACCGCTCTCGACGTCACCATTCAAAAGGAAATCATGGATCTCTTAGCACGCCTGCGACGCGAACGCGGCATGAGCATCTTGCTGATAACCCATAATTTCGGCATCGTGGCCAACTTCGCCGATCATGTGCAAGTGATGTGGAAAGGTCGCATCGTCGAACACGGACCCGTTAGCGAGATCATGCGGACTCAATCGCACCCCTACACCCGAGCGCTCATCGCGTGCATCCCGCGCCTCGGCCAACGGCGCCGGCGCCTCACGACCTTGACCGAGGAGCTTAAGGTTTCGCCATGAGCAACGCTGCAAATCTTTTGGAAATCCGCGGACTTTCGGTGCACTACCCTGGGCGCCCCAACTGGTTCTTCCAGAAAGCAGCCCCGAAGAAAGCCGTTGATAATATTTCTTTCGTCATTCCCAAGGGAAAAACCGTGGGCTTGGTCGGAGAATCCGGCTCAGGCAAGACCACGACCGGCCGCAGCGTTGTAAAACTCGCCCCTCTCACCGCCGGCCAGATTCTCTACCAAGGAACGGACATCGGCATCCTCTCGAACGCCGACTTCCTCCCCTGGCGCAAGAAAATCCAGATGATTTTCCAGGACCCCTACAACTCCCTTAACCCGCGGGCTGACATCCTCAGCATCCTTTCCGAACCCCTGGAAATCCATTTCCCACAGATGTCGCGAAGCGAGCGCGAGGAGCGTTGCGTGGAGCTACTAAGAAGCGTTCAGCTACCGGCCGAACACCTCCGACGCCACCCCCATGAATTTTCCGGCGGTCAACGCCAGCGTATCGGCATCGCTCGAGCCTTGGCCGTTCAACCCGAACTCATCATCTGCGACGAACCGGTCTCGGCTCTTGATGTCTCCGTGCAAGCCGAAGTCGTCAACTTACTCCAAGACCTCCAAGAACAACTCGGCCTGACTTACCTGTTCATCGCCCACGATCTCGCCGTCGTCGAACACGTGAGCGACCATATTCTCGTGATGTCAAAAGGCCGTATCGTTGAACAAGGCAGTCCCGCCGAAATCCTCGGAAACCCGCAAGAGGCTTACACGAAAACATTACTCGCCGCGGTACCGCGCTTTTGATGCCCGAAGCAGCTCCATCCCGCGCCGCCGACGACAAGCTTGATGCCAACACTTTTGGCTTGGGTCTACTCCTCCTCGGCATGGCAGGAATCGCAACATGGGATCAATGGGCCATCTGGAGTACGAAAGAAGATTATACCTTCGGGTACTTGGTACCGGTTTTTTCGGGTTACGTCCTGTGGGAAAGATGGGCGGACTTACGCGACTACCTGACCGGTCGCAAAACCCACATCTCGAAACCGACTTCCAGATTCATTCTCCGCGCCGCGACCGCCACGGGCTTTCTTTCACTTTTGATGTTTGGCCTCGGCGGCGCCGGTCGGGCTATTTTTGGTACCGGGGTGATTCCGACTCTATTGATCGCTTTCGGCTTGGTGGGTTCGGCCTGGGCTTTCACTTTCTTATCAGTCCGGGGCCCCGACGACACGGAAGCCTCCTCGTCCGCGCGCTGGCATGCCGTCGGGCTGATGCTTTTTCCGGCAGGCGTCTGGATCATCTCGGGCCCCTTCCTTTACCTGGTAGATAATCAGATCAAAGGCGAACTACTCTCCAATGTCACCGACATCGTTTCTGGGATCCTGCGAGTCACGGACCATGTGATACGCGTGAACGGCAACACCATCATTTTTGCGAACGGTGACGGCGTCGGCATCGCAGACGCTTGTTCAGGGATACGGTCGCTTTCCGCCTGCGTGTTTGCCGGCGCATTCCTCGGAGCGACCTTCCTTGAAGGCGGCTTTCCCGGAGCGCTGCTTCGCCGGACCGGAATGATTCTCCTTTCGGGTTTGATCGCGATTCTGCTGAATATCGGTCGTAACACATTCCTCTCTTTCTACGCCCTCAATCATGGCTCGCGCTCCCTTGACCGAGATTGGTCAGGCATCGAACATGGGCAGCCGAATTTTTCGGCCTTCGGCACCATCCATGACTTGGCCGGCAACATCGCCATGGGCCTTGCCCTGCTGGCCCTGCTGGCCTGCTTACCCCTGATCAATCGGGTAGGTCGCGGCAATCGCTCACCTTCTCCTGTCCAATGAAGATTTTACACATCACCCCGGAACTCGCCCCATGGTCCAAAGCCGGAGGGCTCGGCGATGCCACCATTGCACTGGGCAAGGCCTTGGCGGCCCAAGGTTATGAAGTCCGCGTCGTCACGCCACTCTACGGCTCGGTACCTGGACGAGAAAATATGGGGACGCTACTGGATACGCTCAGAGTTGGCGTGCACGGCAATACTGCCAAAGCCGCGTGTCGGGTGCGCTCCTTAGCGATCTGCCAAGGCCTCGAAGCCTGGTTCATCGAACATGAAGATTATTACGGTGCCCGGGAAATCTACCCAACCCGGGAAGATGCCGGCGAACGTGCCGCATTTTACGGACGTGCAGCGCTAGATATCTGCCTAAACACCGGCTGGACGCCCGACATCATTCACTGTCACGACTGGACCGCAGGCTTAGTCCCAGTATTGCTCAACACCGTCGTTAAAGGCACACCCTTAGGAAAGTGCGCTTCGGTGATGACCATCCATAACTTACAACACCAAGGCCTGATGAGCCGGCGTGTCATGGGTTTCTTAGGCTTACCTGAACATCTTTGGAGTCCGCTTGAACTCGAATGCCTTGGGGGACTTAACTTCCTCAAGGGGGGCATCTTGCACGCCACGCGCGTCATTACCGTCAGCCCCACCTATGCTCGTGAAATCCTGACTCCCGAATTCGGCTACGGCCTGGATGATGTCGTCCGCCGCCGCCAACCCGACCTAGAAGGAATCCTTAATGGCGTCGATAGGGACGAATGGAATCCGAGTTCGGACATTCATCTCAAGAAGAACTATAGCGTAAAAGACATCAGCGGAAAAAACGCCTGCAAAGCAGAACTGCAGTGCGAACTCGGCTTGGCCACAGACTTAAAAACACCTCTCATCGGAGTCATCTCTCGCCTCTGGGAGCAAAAAGGCCTCGACCTGGCCGTTCGGGTCTTACCCAAATTCTTGCGGGCCGGGCAAATCCAATTCGTCTTACTGGGCAGCGGAGATGCGCAGCTGGAAAATGAGTTTCGCCGGCTCGCCACCGACTTCCCCGAACGCTGTGCGGTGCGGATCGGCTACGACAATGGTCTCTCCCATCGCATCGAAGCGGGTGCCGACTTCTTCCTGATGCCTAGTCGCTTCGAACCTTGTGGCCTTAATCAGCTTTATTCCATGGCTTACGGGACCTTGCCCATCGTTCGTGCCACCGGCGGACTGGCTGATACTGTCAAACACTGGAGCCGCACTACCGCCAAAGGCACCGGCATCGTTTTCCAGCACGCCGACGTCAGCGGCATCGAATGGTCCATCCAACAAGCGCTCGAGCTCTTCGCTCGACCGGCCGATTTTCAATCCGTCCAGATTCAAGCCATGCAACAAGAGTTTAGTTGGGCAAAATCCGCCGAGGGTCATTTGTCGTGTTATCGCAAAGCCCTGACGCAGAGACTTGCTGGCTAAGATTTAACAATTTAGCCACCTCTTGCCCAAAATTAGGCAAGGATGTTGCTCAAAAATTACCTTTCAGATGCTTTCATGGCCCGAGGGCCTGACTTGGCACAAAATCAGTTAAAGGGGAGTCGCTATGAAGCACTCCCTCCTCACCTCCCTCACCCTCATCGCTGCAGCCGGGCTCGCCCAGGCCGCAGCAGCGCCCGCCTCGGCGTTCACCACCACGGGCAACCTGTCTTTCAACAGCGATTACGTCTTCCGTGGCGTCTCGCAGACCGCAGGTAAGTTCGCCCTCCAAGGCGGCTACGACGTTTCCCACACCTCCGGCCTGTCGGCTGGAGTCTGGGCTTCCAACGTCGATTTCGCTCCCGCAACCACCGAGCTTGATGCTTACGCCGCCTACGGCTTTGCGATCACCAAAGAGCTGGCTGCGTCGGTCGGCGTCATCCGCTATCACTACGCCGGAAAAGATGCTTCGGTCTTCAACACCACCGAAGTCAACGCTGGCGTCACCATCAGCAACATCAACCTGAAGGTCTCCTACAACCTCGAAGATTATGCCGGTGCGCCTAAGTCCAAGGGTACGCTCTACACCGAGCTTAACTATTCCTACGACATTGCTGCAATCCAGGGTCTCGCCACCCAGCTGCACTACGGTTGGACTTCCGGCCGCGGCGCCGTTGCTAGCTACGACGACTTGAAGGTCGGCCTGACGTACCCTGTTCTCGGTTACAGCCTCGGCGTCGCCTACACGGTCTCCAACAAAGCCGGCCGAGTTGCCTTAGGCGATGTCCTCGCTGGGTCAGCCTATACGCTCTCCCTCGGCAAGACCTTCTAATTTAGGAAACTAAATTAGGATATATACATAGCAAAGGGGCGTCTTCCGCGAGGGAGGCGCCCCTTCTTCTTTGTTGGGTTGAAAATCTGCCAGATTGGGCAATGTTGGGCGGCTACCGATGATTGAGTCCGCCCGCAAACCCGATTGGCTCCGTGCCAAGCTGCCGACCGGCCCCGATTTTCTCGAGACCAAGAAAAACGTCGACGAGCATAAGCTTCACACGGTCTGTCAATCCGCCCAATGCCCAAATATGGGTGAATGCTGGTCCCGCGGCACGGCGACGGTGATGATCTTAGGTAACGTTTGCACCCGCTCCTGCACCTTCTGCGCCGTGCTCTCCGGCCGACCCAGTGAACTTGACCTCGGCGAGCCCGCCCGCGTGGCCGAATCCATCGCTCAGATGAAACTACGTCACGTGGTCATCACCTCCGTGGCCCGCGATGACCTCAAAGACGGCGGCGCCTCCGTCTGGGCGGCCACGATTCGCGCTACCCGCCACCGCAACCCGACGACGACCATCGAAGTCCTACCGGCCGATTTCCGCGGCGAACAAGTCCACCTCGATACGCTCCTCGACGCTCAGCCTGATATTTTAAATCATAACTTGGAAACGGTCGAACGACTCCAACGCCCTGTCCGCAAGACCGCGCGCTATGACCGTTCCTTCTGGGTCCTCAAACATGCCAAATCACGGCAATTCATCACTAAGACCGGCCTCATGCTCGGCATCGGTGAACAAAAAGAGGAAGTCGCCCAACTCCTTCGCGATATCGCCGAAGCCCAAGTCGATATCGTGACCATCGGCCAATACCTTTCGCCCAGCAAAGAACACGCCCCCATCGATCGCTGGGTCCACCCCGACGAATTCGCCGAATGGAAAGCCTTCGCCCTCGCCGCTGGCGTCAAACATGTCGAATCCGGCCCGCTGGTCCGTTCTTCTTACAAAGCCGACGAACAAGTGGTAAAATTCAGCTTGCTGGACCGCCGTTCGCAACTCGGCCGTTGAACCGTGGAAGGGCTGCCTCCTGTCGATTTTCGCGGCGACCTCAACGATGAGCAGTTCGCCGCGGTCACGTCGCCCCGCGGCCCAGCCCTCGTGCTCGCCGGTGCCGGTTCGGGCAAGACGCGCACCCTCACCTACCGCGTTGCCTGGCTGCTCCACCAAGGCGCACGGCCTTGGGACATCCTCCTGCTGACCTTCACCAATAAATCCGCCAAGGAAATGCTGGAGCGGGTCGAAGACCTTACCGGCGTCCCACGCGGACAGTTCTGGGGCGGCACGTTCCATTCCATCGGGCAACGGATCCTCCGGCGCAATGCGGCCGTCGCCAGCCGTACGCCAGATTTCACAATCCTCGACCAGAAGGAATCCGAACACCTGTTTTCCGAAATCGTCAAAGCCACCGACGGGGCTTTTATCAAAGATAAGACCAACCCGAAGGCCGCCGTGATCCTCGACGCCTATTCGCATGCCCGCAACACGTTGCGGCCGCTGCCGGAGGTCATGACCGAACGGCTGGACTGGATGAAAGGCGGAACAGAAAAACTACTTAAATTCTGCGCCGATTACGAAGCGGCCAAAAAGGAAAGGAACCTGTGCGACTTCGACGACCTGCTTTCACTCTGGCTGTTCGTCCTCGAAAACGACCCCGCCGTTTTGGCGCACTATCGCCAACGCTTCCAACATATCTTGGTCGACGAATTCCAAGACACGAACCGGCTGCAAAGCCGCATCATCGACCTTTTGGCGAGCGAACACCAGATCATGGCGGTCGGCGACGACGCGCAATGCATCTACACCTGGCGGGGTGCCGATTGGGAAAACATCATGGCCTTCCCGCAACGTCACCCAGGAACGCAGTTCCATACCATCGACATCAACTATCGCTCCACGCCCGAGATCCTGGATTTCGCCAACGAGATTCTGCGGCATCGCCCCCAGGTCGATGGCTTTGAACGTAAATTACGCTCCGTGCGCTCGAGCGGCGTCCAGCCGACCGTCTTCACGGTCGGCGACACCTCCCAGCAGGCCAAGCTCGTCGGACGAAAGATCCTGCAGCTTCACCACGAAGGCCATGCCCTGGCCGATATCCATGTACTCTACCGGGCGCACTACCAGTCGCTGGAATTACAGATGGAACTCAACGCCTTGGGGGTGCCATTCGTCATCACGAGCGGGCATAAGTTCTTCGACCTGATTCATATTAAGGATATTTTAGCGCACCTGCGCTTCGTCCACAATCCGCTCGATCAGGTCGCCCTTTCCCGCCTGCTTTGCTTGCTGCCCAAAGTCGGACCGGTCGCGGCTGAGAAAATTTCCAAAGCCGCCCGGGAAATAAATGAAGCCCAAGGCCGCGGCATGGTCCGCGCCTTACGCGATCCCGCCGTGCTCAAACGCGTCCCTGAAACCGCGAAAGATGATTTTAACGACCTGACCATCACCCTCGAAGACATGCTGGAAGGACTGGAAGCAGCCAAGAGCAAGCCCGCCCCGACCAGGCCGGACGCCGATCTCTTCCGGGCCGCCGCCGAGGCCGCCTCGCCCAAAGTAGCCCGTACTCCCGCCGAAACCGTCAGGGTGTGTATCGAAGGGTGGTACGGCGCTTTTATCAAAACCATCTTCCCCGACTGGCGAGAGCGCGAACAAGATCTGCAAGGCTTGATCGGGTTTGCCGCCAAATTCGAAGACATCGGCGACCTGGTCGCCCAGGTGGCCTTACTGAACGGCGAATCTTCTGATAAGAAAGCTGAACCGGAAGAGGACATGTTACGGCTGACGACCATCCACCAATCCAAAGGCCTGGAATTCCCCATCGTCTTCCTACTGGGCGTAGCGGACGGACTTCTACCCCTCACCCGAGCCATCGACGACGGCGACGTAGAAGAAGAACGTCGCTTATTCTATGTGGCCTGCACCCGGGCCGAAAACTTGCTCTTTCTTTTCTCCCCCCGCTTTGCCGTATCCGGAGAGGGGTACCGTCCCCTTGACCCTTGTCGTTTCCTTGAGGAAATGAACCCAGATTGCTACGAATTGGCTGATTATGCCCATCGAAGGCTTTAACCTAATTATGACAGTCAGGCAGGGGTAGGTGCTTGCCTTTGCCAAGGGGTGGCATTTATCAATTAAACCAAACTTTATACGCCATCGCCATGCCCAAGGTACTCGTTGCTGACAAGATTTCGCCCACCGGAGTCGCCCTCCTCAAAGCCCAACCAGGCTACGAGGTCGTCGAAGCCTATGGCTCAACTCCCGAACAGGTCCTAAACCTAGTCGCGGATGTGGACGCCATCTTGGTCCGTTCTGAGACCCAGATCACCAAAGAAGTCCTCGCCGCCGCCAGCCGTCTGGTCTGCGTCGGCCGCGCCGGAGTCGGCGTTGATAACATCGACGTCGATGCCGCCACCGATCGCGGCGTGATCGTCATGAACACCCCTTCGGGCAATACTATCGCCACGGCGGAACTGACCTTCACCCACCTGCTTTCACTCGCTCGCCCGGTACCCGAAGCCGTGCAATCGATGCGCGAAGGAAAATGGGATCGCAAGAATCTCTCCGGTACGGAACTTTTCGGCAAAACTTTGGGAGTTCTCGGACTGGGTCGCATCGGCGCCGAAGTCTCGAAGCGTGCGCTGGCCTTCGGCATGAAGGTTTCCGCATATGACCCTTACCTGACTGAAGCTCGCGCTAAATCCTTGGGCGTCACCATGGCCACGCTCGATGAAGTCTTTGCCTTAGCCGACTACATCACCGTTCACATGCCGCTGACCGAACAGACCGAAGGCATGGTCAACACCTCGGCTTTTGCCAAAATGAAGAAAGGGGTAAAAATCGTGAACTGCGCCCGCGGCGGTATCGTCGATGAAGCCGCCCTCGCGGCCGCCCTCGCCTCTGGCCAATGCGGCGGTTGCGGCTTTGACGTCTTCGTCGAAGAACCTCTCGCCAAGGATCATCCTTTACGCTCCCTACCTAAAGCCCACCTCTCACCTCACCTCGGCGCCTCGACCGCCGAAGCTCAAGAGAATGTCGGTGTCGAAGTAGCCGAAGCCTGTATCACCGTCCTCAGCGGCGGCTCACCTGCCAACGCGGTGAACCTCCCCTCCGTAGACTCTCAAACCCTCGCGACGATTCGTCCTTTCCTCAGTCTCGCTGAAAAACTGGGTTCTCTCGCCCGCCAGCTCGCCGCCCCGGGACGTATCGAGTCCCTCCGTCTGACCACGTTTGGTGCTGGCTCCGAACAAGGCGCTTCCGCCATCTCCCGCTCGATTCAACGCGGCTACCTCCGCGGCATCAGTGAAGGCGTCAACGACGTCAATGCCCCAAGCAAACTGAAGGCGCTCGGCGTAGAAGTCCAATCGGTCCGTTCATCCGCCGAAGCTGACTACAAGGAACTGATCCTTGTCGAAGCCATCCTGGCTGGAGGCAAAACCGTTTCTGTCGCCGGCACGATCCTGGGCAAAGCCCAATCGCCTCGCATCGTCTCCATCAATGGGCGCACCTTGGAATTCGTCCCCGAAGGCAAACTCCTGCTCATCGAAAACCAAGATCAGCCTGGCATCATCGGCTCGCTGGGAACCTTACTCTCCAAGGATCGCGTGAACATCGCCAACATGGCACTGAGCCGCACAGGCGGAGCCAATGCGCTTGCCGTCTACCAACTCGATACCGCCCCTGGTGCCTCCACACTCGCGGAGATTCTCCGCAATCCTGCGATTGTCAGCGCCAAGTTGCTCGACGCCTAAATCCGATGGACGGTGCCCTTATTCTCTTAGGCGTTTTCGCCGTCTTGGGCTACCTCATCGGTTCGGTCAACTTCGCCGTACTTGTGGCGAAGAAATACGGCGTCGACATCCTCAAGGAAGGCTCCGGCAATCCCGGAGCCACGAATGTCAAACGCGTACTCGGCAAAGGCCCAGGTAACCTGGTCTTCGGACTCGATGTTCTCAAAGGCGTCGTGGGCACGGGTCTTTGCCATGTTCTCGTTAAATTCATCGACGTGCCGAATACCGCGGAAATCCTTTTCCGACTATCCGTCGCCGGCTTCGTTGGAACGCTTCTTGGGCATTGTTTCTCTTGTTTCCTTAAATTCAAAGGCGGCAAGGGCGTGGCATCTACGATCGGCGGCTTACTCGTCCTTCTGCCCATCCCCATTCTGATTGGTGCCATCCTCTGGGTCACGGCCTTCGCACTTACGCGTTACGTTTCTGTCGCTTCAATTCTACTCGGCGTATCTCTTCCGCTCAGCTGCTGGATCCTTCCCCTCTTCACTTCCTTCAAGTTTTCTCCGGCGGAATTCTGGTTCGCCGCCGCCATCGCTGCCTTCAACGTCTGGACGCATCGCTCGAATATCGCACGCCTCCTGAACGGCACCGAGAACCGCTTCGTCAAAAAAGCCTGATTTTACCGATATGACCGCCCCACGCACCATTGGCATTGGAATACTTGGCTTCGGCACCGTCGGCCAAGGGGTCTGGAAGCATCTGACCGAAAAACAGTCAGACCTCGAATCACGCCTAGGCGTAAAACTTGAGCTGCGTAAAGCCGCCGTCCGTGACTTGAAGAAAAAGCGCGGGGTAAAAATCGCCGCGTCCAAGCTAACCAAGAATCCGCTCGAAGTCATCGAAGACCCGAAAGTCCATGTCGTCTGCGAACTCATCGGCGGTACTACCAAAGCCCGCGAGCTCACCCTCCGCGCCTTGAGCTTAGGAAAGGTCGTGGTCTCTGCCAACAAGGCCCTTCTCTGCGAACACGGTCCCGAGATCTTCGCCGCAGTTCGCAAGCATGGCGGACAATTCCTTTTCGAAGCCAGCGTCGCCGGCGGTATACCCATCATCAAAGCCATCCGTGAAGGCCTCGTCGCCAATCGCTTTGACCTCATCGTTGGGATCCTGAACGGCACCTGTAATCATATCCTCACCCGCATGGGCGAAGATGGTTTGTCTTTCGAAGACGCGCTCAAAGAAGCCCAGGCCCTTGGTTATGCCGAAGCCGATCCGACCCTCGACGTCGATGGCATCGATGCTTGGCATAAAGCTTCGATCCTCGCTTGGCTTGCTCACGGAAAATGGGCACCCGCCGCACGCACCTTGGTCGAAGGTATTCGCAAGATCGGGCCGGCGGATATCGACTTTGCCCGCAGGTTCGGCTTCGCCCTCAAACACCTCGCGGTGATTCGTCGCGACTTCAAAGCCGGCTGGATGACCGTCGGCGTGTACCCTGCCCTCGTACCTAATCGCGATATCTTAGCTCGGGTTTCGGGAGTCAACAATGGCATCACCTTACGTGGTGATGTCGTCGGTGCCACGACCCTGACCGGCCGCGGAGCCGGTGGTGATGCCACCGCTTCGGCCGTAATCGGCGATATCGTCGATGCAATCGCAGCCCTAACAGGGGCCGCCCCTCAAGGCCTTTCCAGCGACGCCCTGCTTTCACGTGAACGCATGGGACGTGCGGTGCGCATGGCCGAACTCGACGAGATCGTGTCGCCTTTCTACCTCCGTCTTTCGCTCCTCGATAAGGCCGGCGTCTCGGAAGGGATTTACCGGATCTTCTCTAAGCATAAAGTTTCCATCGCCCGAGTGATTCAATACGAACACCCGAATAAAGGGCGCGGCACCGTCACGCTTTCGACCTACCCCGTGAGCGAACGCAAGATGTCCGCCGTCCTTGTCGAATTGCGCCGCCTCAAAACGGTACTCGAAGAACCCGTCATTCTACGCATCTTCTCTCCTGAATCCTAAGGATGTCCCTTATCGTCCAGAAATACGGCGGAACTTCCGTCGGCACCGTTGACCGCATCCAGAATGTTGCGGCCAAAATCAAAGAACAGTGGTCCAAAGGCCACAAGCTGGTCGTCGTGGTCTCCGCCCGCAGCGGGGTCACGAATGACCTGATTGCCCGGGCCAAAGCTCTGTCCAAATTGCCTGACGAACGCGAAATGGATGTGCTCATGTCCCTCGGCGAACAAGAAACCATCGCCCTGACGGTCATGGCCCTGCACGCCATCGGCGTTCCGGCAGTTTCACGCACCGGAGCCCAAGCTGGTATCTTTACCGACGACGTCCATACCCGCGCCCGCATCACCCGCATCAGCGGAGGCGACCTCTTGCAACGGCTAGAAGAAGGCAAAGTCGTCGTGGTCGCCGGTTTCCAAGGCGTCACCGAACTCGGCGAAATCACGACGCTCGGTCGAGGCGGTTCGGACCTTACGGCCATCGCCGTGGCCGCATCCATCAAAGCAGACCTCTGCCAGATTTTCACCGACGTCGACGGCGTGTACACCGCCGACCCTCGGATAGTCCTGAATGCCAAAAAAATGCATGAGATTTCCTACGAGGAGATGCTGGAACTCGCCTCAAGCGGCTCTAAGGTCATGCAATCTCGTTCCGTCGAATTTGCCCAAAAATATAACGTTCCATTCGAAGTAAGATCCTCCTTTAACGACCAACCTGGTACCATTGTGAAAGCCATCGACAAAACCCTCGAAGACGCCGCGATCGCCGGCGTCGCCCTCGACCGCCTCCAGACCCGTGTGACGGTGAACGACCTGCCTGACGACCCTCAGGCGATCGCCGCTCTCTTCGACGACCTCGGCGAGGCCGGCCTGAGCGTCGACATGATTATCAAAAACCTCGGTCATGGCGGAAAATCGAACCTCACCTTTTCGGTCACGACCGATCAATATAGCCGCGTCGAAAAAGTCGTAGGCGATACGCTCAAGAAACTCGGCTCCGGTTCAGTGCGCTCCGCCGGTGAAATCTCCAAACTTTCCATCGTCGGCGTCGGAATGATCTCCCACCCTGGCGTAGCGGGGACGCTCTTCAAGGCCTTGGCTTCGGTAGGGATTAACAGTGAATTGATCACGACTTCGGAGATCAAAATCTCGATCGCCCTCGACCCCGCCAAAGCGGATGCAGCGGTGCGGGCGGTACATACAGCCTTCGGTCTCGATAAAGCCTAGGAACGGCACTCGCCTCTTGCCCGTCAGGCCTTCCCCAATCACAGTGAGGGGAATGCGACGGTTCACCTTGGCCACCCTCCTAGCCTGCGCCGGACTTTTCGTCCTCCGTGCCCATGCTCAGGATTTGCCGCCATCGCTCATCGCACGTAATGCCGATCTTTCCGGTGGTGAACAACCTGAACGACGGACTACGCTTGAATTAGCCGAAGAGGCCCTTGCCGCGGGATTATCTTCGACCGCCTCGATGCTCTTCTCCCAAGGCCTTTCGGATGCACACCTCAACGACGCGGACCGGGAAAGAGCGGGACTTGGACTCGCCGCCGCATGCATCGAAAGGACCCGTATCGGCGAAGCTAAAGCTGCACTCAAGTTCCTGCCAGCATCAAGCCGCAAGGCTCTACGCGAAGCCTTGGTGGCACTTCTTGATAATGACCTCGCCGCCGCCAAACCGCTCGTCGCCGAGATCAATCTCGCAGAAATCCCTTCACAGGAACTCGCTTGGGTCTATGCGCTCAGATGGATGCTCGCCGCTGCCGAAGGCGATAATTTCGGGATTAACGTAAACCTTGAGGCCGTCAGCAAAACCTCGGTCTCCGAAGAACAACGTCAACGTATCGAAATCTTAGGCTACCGGGCTTCCATCATCGCAGGTCATGTGGAAGAGCGAACGGTTTCCGCCCTCAAAGATCTTTCCGCCGCCGCCAAGAACACTCCGCTGGCTTTCGCCTACTCTCGTAATCTTGCCTTGGCCTTAGCACATCTCAAACGCCCGACCGAAGCGGCCCGCGCCCTTGCCGAAAGCGGGCCGCTTCCCGCCAATCGCCAAGCCGAAGCGGACCTTTTGGCCGGTCTTATTCTTGGCCCCAATACCTCGGCCGGACGCGAACGCCTTAAGGATGCCGCCAAGAATCAGTCAAATCCCTCGGTTCGCATCACCGCGCTTCATGCCCTGGTCTTCGCCGCCGAAGATGAATTAGCAAAGAATAACCCCACCGAAGCCAAAGCCATCAGCAATGAAGTCTATGACTTCCTGATGCGACATAACGACGGACAGCTTGCCTTCCTTTGCCCGCGTGACCCCAAGATCCTTGACGCAATCCACTTAGCTCGGGCCCAATTGATGCTCGTGGCGGGCAATCGCGAGAAAGCCCGCCAAGCTGCCGAAGACTTGCTGCACGACGTACCCGCAAGCCCGCTCGCCCGAGAAGCGACTCGCACCTTGGCGTTGGCCGCCTGGGGAGATGGCTCTTTCCGATTGGCCGCGAACCATATCACCACGCTCTCCGAAGGCACCATCGAGACCCGTCGCGACAAACTTCGCACCGTGGCGGCTGACTGCCTTTTCTTGGCCAAAGATTATGTGCTGGCCGAAAAAGCCTACGCCACGATTCAAGCCGAGACCACCCTACCCGACTTAGCCTTTACGGCCTTTCACCAACGGGTGCACTGCCTCCTCCTTCAAGGTGATGAACCGGCCCTATGGAATCGCACCGCCGAGGTGATCGAAGACGCTTCCCGCAAAAACCGCTTGATTCCACGCGAACGTCTTTGGATGGCCGTATGGAATCTCATCGATGACGCGCGCAAAGCCAATCAACCTACGGAAGCGGAGCGCTTACTGATTCGCCTGGCGCCTATCATTAATGACACCAAGATTGATTTCACGCTACGCTTCGACTGGTTGAAGGCTTTGATTGCGCTGAGCAACCACCACCCTGATCAAGCCGCAAAAATCGCCGATAGCATCGCAACACGCTTGGAGAAACTACCAGCCGAAGCCACGGACGAACTTCGCAACGCCGTCCCGGAACTGAAAGGCCATGTCGCCTTGCTGAAAGCCCGCTCCGCCCTTGATACAGGTTCGATCAAAGGCATGGAAGAACTGGTCTCGTTGCGAAAGAAATATGGTAAGGTCGCCGCCTCTGCCGCCTCCTACCTGGTGGAAGGACGACATCTCGCGGCCGCCGGAAGAAACGCCGAAGCTCAAGCTCGCTTCGAAGCCTTAGCGAAAGAATTCCAAGGCGACTCCGCCCTATCGGAGTTCGCTCAACTCGGGCTCTATGAAGCCGCCGAACAAGCCGCCCTCCAGGCCCCCACCGAAGGCGAAGCCAAACTCAAGGATGCGGTCGAACTCTTGGAGCGCTTCACAGATAATTATCCGTTAAGCCCGCTCATGTTCCGCGTGGCGATGCGACGTGCGGAGATCCTCCGCTCCCTGGGCGATTTCGACAAGGCACTTTTAGTGCTGGAAGGCCTTATCCGCAGCAAACCTTCCGACCCCTCGCGCCCTCAAGCCGAGATGGCCCGCGCTGATTCGCTTTTTGGTTTAGCCGAACTTCGGCGGGATCGTAACGGTCTGATCGATCGCCAACGCATCGCCCGCGCCGCTGCCGCCTATGAACGCATCGCCGAGGCATGGTCCAAAGACTCCGACGAAATCCGCCTTGAAGCATGGTACAAATGGTCGCTGGCCCTGATCGAACGCGCCAAAACCGAAACGAACAGCGAAGCTACCGTAACCCGACGTGAAGCGCGGACGACCTTAGTCCGTCCCCTCAACCTCTTACGCACCCCGATGGCTGGCTCCGGCTCGCTTAATCCCACCCAACGTTTTAATTCCGCCAGCAGGCTGTGGCTCGCTCGCTCCATCCTGCTCCTAGGGGAAATCAGCGAACAGGATAATGACCGCGATGAGGCCTTAGCCGCATACCGGATCATCCCTGAATTAAACCGCAATCTCGCACCGGGCGAAGCACGCCTACCAGGCCAAGCCACCGCCGAAAGCAAACTTGCGACCTTGCGCACCTCCGCTTCAAATAATCTATCGAACAAACCCCAATGAACCGCGCCTTCTCTTTCCCTTTTGATGCCGGTCCGTTCGTCTGGCTCCTACTCATCCTCGCCTTTCTCGCCCTCGTCTTCGTGGTCGAACGTGCCATGTTCCTTCATCGCGGCTTGGTTCTTTCTTCCGACTTCATCGAAGGCGTGCGCAATAACCTGCGTGCCGGCCGTCCCTTAGAAGCACTCGCCGCCTGCGAAGAATCCCCCGGCCCGGTTCCTCGCGTCGTCAAAGCCGCCTTGCTCCGGGCATCTAATGGCGATGTCGCGATGCGCGATGCGGCCACCGAAGCCGCCCTGCTTGAATTACCGGTCTTAGAGCGTCGACTCGGTACCATCTCGGCGATCGGACGTATGGCCCCTCTCCTGGGCTTAGCCGGGGCCATCTTCTCAGGCTTCCACCTCGCCACCGCGCTGCGCGACGGCAGCGTCTACGCTTCCGCCGACTTTTTACTGCTCGACGTCCAAGCCGCGCTGGCGACCGCCGGTTTCTCTTTGGTCATCGCGGCCGCATGTTCCCTTGCCCACCACTTCCTTGTCGGCCGCGTCCGCTCGATCGTAATGGAAATGGAAATCGCCGCCCATGCGATTATCACCTTCGTCCGGCACGAACTTCCCGCCGATAAATCCAAGACCGTCTGATTGTGCGCACCCCTCTTGGAGTTCTCGAGAAAGTCCGTCCTGCCGAAAAAGGGATCGACTTCATTCCTTTGGCCCTCGCCTTGGTCTGCGCCGGCCTAGTCTCGGCCTTGGCTTCTGACTTCGTATACTCGCCCGGAA
The DNA here is from genome assembly GCA_002470605.1 of Opitutia bacterium UBA7397. Classification (GTDB taxonomy): domain Bacteria; phylum Verrucomicrobiota; class Verrucomicrobiia; order Opitutales; family UBA953; genus UBA953. Next base: position 12,292 of record DKND01000116.1, on the reverse strand, counting down.
TGTATGTAGGGTTTGATCAACGCCAAGTGTCCGTTTCTCGCAACCTCAAGACCCCCAAGTCGACCATCGGCGACATGGCCCGCACATCCCTGACCGTGACCTTGGTCTCAGCCCGCGGCACCGGAGTTTTTGTTGTCGCGGGTCGTGTCGTTGATCGTGCCGGACTGGGCACTGAATTACGCCGCGTCGCGGCCGCAGGCGGCGCATCCAGGCCAGTCTTAATCAAGGCGGACGCCTCCTTAACGATGCAAACCTTTCTCGAAGTCTGCGAACTGGCCCGCACCGCTGGTTTCCCCGGAGTGATGATTGCGGCCGACGAGCGTTGATTCGCGGTTGCCAGAAGGATTAGAGGTAATTCATTCTGCCCACTCGTGCCCGACCCCGTGCTCAATCCCAGCCCAAAACCGGACGTTCCGCGCCACATCGGCATCATCATGGACGGTAACGGACGCTGGGCGGCCGCGCGCAACCTTCCCCGACTTGAAGGCCATCGACGTGGGGCCGAACGGTTGATCGAAATCGTCGACGCCTGCATCGATCTGGGCGTCAGCACCCTCACCGTCTTCGCCTTCTCCGCCGAAAACTGGAAACGTCCCCCCGAAGAAATCAGCGGGCTCTTTAAGCTCGGTGAATGGATCTTACGCGCTCACCTCGCCCGATTGGAAAGGCGGAAAGTTCGTCTCCGGGTCATCGGCGACCTTTCGGGGATGCCTGATTTCATCCGTCTTCCGCTCACGGACGTCATCGAATCAAGCAAGAACAACACCGCCTTCACGCTCGTTGTCGCTCTCAATTACGGCGCTCGCCAAGAAATCGTCCGCGCCGCCCAAGC
>DKND01000116.1:225-11383 GCA_002470605.1 Opitutia bacterium UBA7397 | reverse complement strand
TCCGGCGAATTTCGCCTGAGCAACTTCTTACTCCTGCAATCCGCCTACGCTGAGATCGTCTTTTCCACCGTCTTCTGGCCGGACTTTACGAAAGAACAATTACAGCTGGCCCTGGCTGAATTTGGCAAACGGGAACGTCGCTTCGGCATGACCCGCGAACAAGTTCAGGCCACCCCCAACGCATGATCTACCGCACCTTAAGCACCGTAGGCCTCTGGGTCGTCGTGGGCGTCGTCATTTGGGTCGGCGGACTATTCTCCGTCGCCGAACAAGCCGCGTTCGCGCTGCTGGCGCTTCTGGTCTCCGTCGCGCAATATGAATTCTACCAATTGGCCGAAAAGATCCCAGGCGTCACCCAACCAAGGTTAAACGGCATCCTTGCCGGTCTCCTTCTGCTATTTTGCTTATTCTTTTTCGCTAACGCGCGGGCCCAGGCGAACTACTTCCTGACTGCGACATCCCTGGCCATCGGCCTCCACTTGATTCTTCTTCTCCGCCGACCCGGCGAAGTCCCGCTGTTACTTCGTCGGATGCCGACATTATACGGCTTCCTCTATATTCCGTTCATGCTTTCGGCGCTGGTAGCCATCGCCCGCATGGAAGACGGCCAATTGTTGAATCGTAAACCTGTCGGGCTTTACTACGTGGTCTGGGTCATCATCGCGACGAAGTTCACGGATGTCGGCGGGCTTCTCATTGGCGTGCCCTTCGGAAAACACAAAGTCGCGCCGAATATCAGTCCGGCCAAAAGCTGGGAAGGATGCCTCGGCGGTCTGGCGTGCTCCGCCCTAGCCTCGGCGATTTTCGCTTGGCTGTGCAGCGGCCCGCTAGGGCTTGAATTCATGACCCCAGGTAAAGCTGCCATTATGGCGCTGCCGCTGGCCATCCTGAGTATCCCTTCCGACTTAGTAGAATCCGTCTTTAAGCGCCTTGCGGGCGTCAAAGATTCCGGTGCCACCATCCCAGGCATCGGCGGCGCGCTCGATCTGATTGATAGCCTTATCCTGACCGCACCGGCGGCCCTGATTTTACTTTCGTACTGCCTGACCTGGGCCAAACAAGCGGGATGAACGGCGTCCCGCCACTCCATATCATCACCGGCGCCACTGCGGTCGGAAAGACGGATACTGCGCTGGATTGGGCGGAGAAGCATGATGCCGAGATTCTCTCCTGCGACTCGGTCTGCGTCTATCGGCACATGGATATCGGGTCGGCCAAGCCTAACGCGCAACAACAAGCCCGCATCCGCCACCACGGCATCGACCTCGTCGAACCGACCGAGCGTTATTCGGTCCTGCAATTCATCACGATGGCCCGCAACGCCATCGCCTCGGCGCAATCCCGAGGTAAAAAAATTCTTATTACTGGCGGCAGCGGTTTTTATCTGGCCGTCTTTTTCGGCCCCGTGACCGATGACGTGCCGATCAGCGACGAGATCATCGCCGAGGTCCGCGAACTGATGCGGCAAGGCCTACCGGCCTTGCTAACCCGCCTGAGTAACCTCGAAAGCGGCCCGCTTCCCACTTGGCTCGATACCCAAAATCCCATCCGTGTCGCGAAAGCCTTGGAACGCCGTCTGGCCACCGCTCGGGATCTCAATTCGCTCAGAGACGAGTTCCTTTCCCGACGCGGCCCATTCGCCGATCACACGATCACCTTTGACCTCCTCGAACGCCCGGACTCGGAACTTCGCCTAAGAATCGGCCAACGCACCCAGGCAATGCTACGCGAGGGCTTGATCGAAGAGGCGAGCTACCTTCTGTCCCTTAATCTCGACCCCGAACTCGCATCCTCTCGTGCCGTGGGCTACCGGGCGACAATGGACTGGCTAACCGATGGACGTAAGGTTGCCCTCGATGGCTTGGCTGAGCGCATCAATCTCGACACCTGGGCCTTGGTCAGAAAGCAGCATAAATGGTTTAAACGCCTTGGATTAGCTAAAGACGGCATCGAATCCTAAAGGTAAAAATAGGTGCTTTTAGTGCCGCAACGACCATGGGGTTGCGAAAAATGACCATAAATGGCATAATTCAGCCTCCGTTCTTGCTCTTGGGCTTATGATTGCCTTATTTGTAAGTCCTTAACCCTCACCCCCATACCCATGCCCCTCAAAGTTGGCCAGCCCCTCCCTGAAATTAGCCTTAAGCAAAAAACCGATGCCGGACTCGTTGAAGTCAGCCTGCGTCGTAATGTCGGCAAAGGTTCGACCGTTATCCTCTTCGTCCCACTCGCCTTTACGGGAGTCTGCACCGATGAGCTCTGTAAGTTCTCGGGTTTACTCGATGAGTATAAGTCCCTTAAGGCCGATATTATCGCCATTTCCGTCGACAGCCCCTTCGCCCAAGAAGCTTGGGTTAAAGCGAACAATATCAGCGTCACCGTTGTCTCCGACTTCAACCGCGTGGCCGTCAAAGCCTTCAAGGTTAAGGATACGCGCGTGATTCCCGAAAAGACCGGCCTCCTTAACGTAGCCAAGCGCTCCGTCTTCGTCGCCGATAAGAATGGCAATGTCGTTCACTCGGAAGTCAAACGCGACCCGGCCTCGATGCCTAACTTCGCCAAGATCAAGAAGGCCGTCGAAGCCTAAGCGAAATTGAAGCTGATTTGAAGGCGGTCGGGCTTGCCCCGACCGCCTTCTTTGCTTTTGGCTATTCCCTCGCTTGGCCCTACGCCCTGCGTTCACCCTTTTCCATACCTCACTAACCATGGCCGCCCAAGACCCCTTCAAAGCCCTTCGCCCGTTTTCCGCGGGAGGCAAATCCGGACAGATCTACTCCCTGCCCGCTCTCGAACAATCCGGCCATGGCAACATTTCGCGCCTGCCCGTTTCCATTCGTCTGGTTCTCGAATCCGTCCTACGTAACTGCGATGGCGTCGCCGTCACCGAGGCCGACGTTAAGACGCTCGTCAAATGGAACGCCACCAAGCCCGTTGATACCGAAATCCCTTTCGTCGTCGCACGGATTGTCCTCCAAGACTTCACCGGCGTCCCTCTCCTCGTCGACCTGGCTGCGATGCGCGAAGCCGTCGCCAAGCTCGGCAAAGATAGCGCTGTCATCGAGCCCCTCGTCCCGGTTGACCTCGTAGTCGACCACTCCGTCCAAGTCGACCGTGCTGGCACAGCTACTTCCTTCCTCGAAAATCTTCGCGAAGAATTCGGCCGCAATACCGAACGTTATGAATTCCTGAAATGGGGCATGCAAGCGTTCAAGACCTTTGGCGTCGTCCCTCCGGCCATCGGCATCGTCCACCAGGTAAACTTGGAGTTCCTCGCCAAGCTGGTCTTCGAAAAGAACGGCGTCTTCTATCCCGACACGCTGGTCGGAACCGATTCGCACACGACCATGATCAATGGCATCGGTGTCGTGGGCTGGGGCGTAGGCGGCATCGAAGCTGAAGCCGGCATGCTCGGCCAACCCGTCTACTTCCAGACCCCCGAAGTAATCGGCGTCAATCTTACCGGCCGTCTCCGCGAAGGCGTCACCGCCACCGACCTCACGCTCCGCCTGACCGAGATCCTCCGCAAAGCGAAGGTGGTCGGAAAATTCGTCGAATTCTACGGCGAAGGCACCGAAGCCCTCTCCCTTGCCGACCGTGCGACCATCGCCAACATGGCCCCGGAATATGGCGCCACGATGGGCTTCTTCCCCGTCGACGAAAAATCCCTCGATTACCTCCGTCAAACCGGCCGTGAAGAATCGCACATCGAATTAGTGAAGGAATATTACAAGGCCCAAGGTCTCTTCGGCATACCTAAGGCTGGCAGCATCGATTACACGCAGACCATCGATCTGGACATCAGTACTGTCGTTCCTTGCGTCTCCGGACCCAAGCGCCCTCAAGATCGAATCGATCTCCCCAAGCTGAAAGATTCTTTCAATACCCTCTTCGTCGCGGGCAAGGACAAGAACGGTTTCGGCAAGTCTGCCGCTGACCGCTCGGCTTCGATTGCTGTCGGCGCCACCGGACGCGCCCTCAATCACGGTTCCGTCGTCATCGCCGCAATCACTTCCTGCACCAACACCTCCAATCCTTCCGTCATGGTCGCCGCCGGCCTCGTCGCCAAAAAGGCCGTCGAGAAAGGCCTCACCGTCAATGCCAACGTGAAGTGTTCGTTGGCGCCAGGTTCGCGTGTCGTGACGGATTATCTGAACGAGATCAATCTTTCGACCTACCTGGATAAGCTGGGCTTCAATCTCGTGGGCTACGGATGCACGACCTGTATCGGGAATTCGGGCCCGCTCGATGCCGACATCGAAGGCGCCATCAAACAGGGCGACTTGGTGACCGCTTCAGTGCTCTCCGGTAATCGTAATTTCGAAGCCCGCGTCCATGGCGCCGTGAAATCAAACTTCCTGATGTCACCTCCTCTGGTCGTGGCCTTCGCGCTCGCCGGACGGGTCGATATCGACCTCGACACCGAAGCGCTCGGCACGGGCAAAGATGGCAAACCTGTCTTCCTCAAGGATCTCTGGCCTACGCAGGCCGAAGTGGCGGAACACGTCGCTCGCGGGCTTAAGCCAGCGATGTTCAAATCCAAATATGCCGCCGACTCCCTGGCTAATGCCACGGCCGAATGGAAAGGAGTCCAAGGCGGCACAGGCGCACGTTTCAGCTGGAAAGAATCGTCGACCTACATCCAGGAACCGCCTTTCTTCCAAAACTTCTCGATGACCCCGCCGCCGGTACCATCCCTGACGAAACTTCGTCCGATGGCCATCTTGGGCGACTCCGTCACCACCGACCACATCTCGCCTGCCGGAGCATTCAAAGAAGAAACTCCCGCCGGTAAATTCCTGCTCGCCGCCGGCGTCAGCAAGAAAGATTTCAACTCCTACGGCTCACGTCGCGGTAACGATCGCATCATGACTCGCGGTACGTTCGCCAACACCCAGGTCAAGAACCGCATGGCCGAGGGTAAAGAAGGCGGCTTCACCAAGGTTCAACCTGAAGGAAAAATCGAGGCGATCTACGATGCCTGCAAAATCTATGAAAGTCGCAAGGAAGGCATGATCGTCTTTGGCGGCGTCGACTACGGCATGGGTTCGTCTCGGGATTGGGCCGCGAAAGGCACCGCGCTCCTCGGCATCCGTGCCGTGGTCGCCCAGTCCTTCGAGCGCATCCACCGCTCCAACCTCCTCGGCATGGGAGTACTTCCCCTCGAATTCACCGACGGCAAGAATGCCGCTTCGTACAACCTCGATGGCACCGAGACGTTCGACCTCGAGGGTCTTTCCAGCCCGATCAAGCCAAAGACACCGGTCACGCTCGTGATTCGCCGCGCCAACGGCAGTGTCGATAAGGCCCCGCTCGTAGCCCGCATCGATACGGCCATCGAAGGCGAATATTACCGCCATGGCGGCATCCTGCCTTACGTTCTTCGTCAGATCTTAAAGTAAGCCAAGAGCTCCAGCGAGACCAAGGGCGACCTCACAAGTCGCCCTTTTTCGTGCCCTTTGCCCCCGATTGCTTCTTGAGCCATCCGTGCCCTACCCCTAATGATTGCACATGGAAATCGGCGTCATCAACGGACCTAACCTCGATCGGCTCGGCAAGCGCGAGCCGGAGGTGTACGGCAAGCAGACGCTTGCTGATCTTGAAAAACTCATCGCCGCGCATGCGAAAACTTCCGGCGCCAAGACGCGCTTCTTCCAATCCAACCACGAAGGTAAGATCATCGATACAATTGCGAAGTGGGCCGACGAAGGCGTGAAATTCCTGGTCATCAATCCCGGCGGCCACACCCACGTCAGCGTCGCCCTGCGCGACAGTATCGCGGGAAGCAGCATGCAGACCGTCGAGGTTCATATTTCGAATATCTACAAGCGGGAAGAATTCCGGCATAAATCCGTGACGGCTTCCGCCTGCGAAGGCGTGATCACCGGCCTGGGATTTGACGGCTACTTGCTGGCCGTGGATTTCCTCGTCGGCAAGCAGACCAGCACGACGAAGGCTACTAAAATATCGAAGTCGAAAAAGAAGTAAGCCTGGTCCGCGATTAGGAATTAATTCTCGGCATCCAGTTGCCTGCTTCCCTATTCGACCGTTCGGCTCAGTTTGCGACGCACGTCACATTCCGGACGAATCGGCCGGCCGTCGACAAGGTAAGCGACCATCTCGTTGACGGCCGTCGGAGCCCACACGGTCCCCCGCGGGCCAAGCCCATTCAAAATGTGCACCCGCGGTAGGGCCGGATGCGTCCCGAGAAAGGGATGATTGTCCGCCGTACACGGGCGGACACCGGCAACATGCGCGGTGATATCCACCCCTACGGGTTGCGCAAAATACCCTTGAAAGCGTGCGATGAGTTTCGCCTTCTGCGCTTCGGTTGGGGCTTCATCCAGCTGATCCCATTGCCAGTTCGTACCGGTCCGCCAGCGACCTCTGCCGAGCGGCAAGGCCCAACCCTCGCGATTAAGGATAAAAGCCCCCTGCGGGGCATCCGAGGTGATATTTAAGGCCTCCCCCTTGGCAGGCTGCCAAGCCAGATCCTTAAAGGGCCCACGGAGGGCTGATTTATAGCCGTCACAAAAAATGACCCCACCCGCCCTGACCCCCTTCCATTCGATGCCTTCAGGACCATCCCGCATTACTTCAGGCTCAAAAAAATCCTCTATCAAGCAACCGGCGGCCTTAAGCTCGGCGCGAGCATCAGCCAGCAGCTTAGGCAAATCAACCCACGCACCCTGCATCAAAGTACCCCCGAAAGCATCGGTCAGGCTGGCATCAATCTCGCCCTGATGCTGCGTGATTTTTCGGATAAACGGCTGACAACTGCCGCACTCGCCTCGCTTCAGCCCCCTTGTCCGCTGCTCCTCATCCACGAACATCCGATAAACATCCATCGGACGGAATACATCCGCGGTGGACAATACCTGGCGCGCCGTTGCGAATAATTGCGGATAATCCTTCGTCAGGGTGAAACGTCGACCCGTCAACGGCGTCATCAGCCCAGCCGCCACCTGCGAGGCGGAAGACTTCCAGCCGTCATCGACGACGCGCACCGTTTTACCGCGGGCACGCAGCCCCTTGGCGAGCAACGAGCCGGCCAAGCCTTGTCCAACGATTAAAAAATCAACCTTCATCTCCGCAAGAAGAGGCAGGTTGATGGATGGCAAGCTGACTGGCGAGGGTTTATCAGAAGCCGATCGAGTTCTTCGAACCTTGCTTGGTCACGATTTTTTCGTCCTTCCAGATGGCGACGCCGCGCTTCACTTCGACGAGCGTAAGCTGGAACACAAAGGATGACTGACGAGTGGAGCCCGCGTTCGAACGATCCTCAAGAATCTTACCGGAAAGGACAAAGTCAGGCTGGGGAACCTTCGCACTGGATCCGGCGTTCTTGCGGGCGGCGGCCGCTACGGCATCGCTCTCGATCAAGGTAACACGACCCGCATTCACCAGCGGTACGGTCATCTTGGAAAGCAAGAGGCTCGTATCGAAATTTGTTCCGGTATCGTTAGTAATCTGCCCGATCTGTAATACGGGTGCGGCTCCAGCAGCATTGAAGGCCGGAGAAGTGATCATCGATTGCAACATCGCGGACCCCGCCGTGGCGAAGTCTTGGATATTGATTTTCTCAAGACTGACGACGAGCTGGCGCCCTTCGGGGTCTTTATAGCTAGCCGGGGTGTCGCAGCCGACGATTAGCGATGCCATAGCGAGGAGGGAGATTTTATTCATGGGGATAAATTAGCGAGAGATGACACGCAGGCGACATTCGGACGACGTGGATTTAAGCGCGGTCGCCGTGATCGTTGTCAATGCGCCTGGCTCCAAAGGAGTCACCATCCAGTTGCCTTGGCGCTCGGTGACCGAACCATCGGCCGCCAGCCACTCGAAGCTGACGTTCGCAGTCTGCCCAAGGTAAGAACCGTTCCGTAAATCAAATTGAACCTGCGTAAAACCTCCTGCGGTCTTCGACTTACGAGCCGCCAGTAATTCGATCTTGTTGCCAAAACGGCTGTCGTTGATCTGTGTCGTAAAACCGCCTTCTGGGCGCGTGGTCGCGTAGTTGACCGCATCGGGTGGCGTCAGACCGCGCTCAATCCGGTCGCCGGTGTTGATGATCGAAGTGCAACCGGCCAGAAAGCCGAGAGCGAGCAGAGGGAGGAGTTTGTTCATGGGACGAGAGTCGTACAACGTAAGGTGATAGGCTTATTTTCCCCCGTGCTCTTGATGCTTACAAGCAGAACCTTGCCCTCAGGCAGGGCCAAAGAAAGCTCAGGGTGGCCGGGAATCGTCAATGGAGCGCCCACGGCAGCCCCCACCCTTGCGAGTGAAAATCGGGCTGGCAAACCGCCCCAGTTCCTGAGGTCGGCCTTGGTCGTTCCGACGGTATAGACGGCGGTACCAATCTTCGTCGCCAAAGCGAAAAGAGCGGCCCCGGAGCCGCTGTTCTGCCGATTAGCCGAGGTTTCGGCTGATTTATTAAGGATATAACTCGCGGTGGCCTTCACCGCCGCCGAAGTGAAAGCCCGGGCTTTGATCCCGGGTAAGGCAGCCTCGAAGTGCTTGGCGATAAGCCCCTCGGTGCGAGACGCCAGCGCCAAAGCCACCGGCTTACCCTCCAATTGGACGCGAAGTTTATAATCATATCCAACAGGTCGTAAGGCCGGCAAAGCCACCGAAACATAAGGTACCCGCATCGCAACGACGAAGAGCGGAATGTCCACGCGCTGCTCCCGCCATTCGGGACAGATACCCGTTTCGGAAATGACATAGACGACACGTTGCGTCGGCGAACCACCAGCCAAGACCGCCTCACACTCGGCCAGGTCAGCCTCGATCGCAGGACAGCTTTTGATCAAGGCATGGGCTGCGGTAAATTCCTTACGAGCTCTTTCCCTGTCGCTGGCACCGTCTCCCATCCGGAAAAAATACAAACCTTGGAGCCAATGGCTGAACGCGTCGTCGTAGGCGGCGGTCGGCGTCAGACCATCGAGTTCCTCCTGGATGATCGAAAGACCTTCCTGCGCGCGGCTATCTTTGGTCGCCTTATCCAGGTCATATTTTTCGGATTTGATTTCTTTCTGATAAAGCAGACCGGAACCAAAGGTCTCTTGCACGAAGCGTAGACGGTTGACGGAAACACGGGCGGCGGCGCTGTTTCCTGATTCGAGGTGATTCAACACCTGATAGGTTGAGGCGTAAATCCGGTCATAAGGCTTGGCTCGATAAGCTTGGGCATAGTTATTTGAAAACGCGGCCAAGCCTTCTCCGGCCAGAGAAAAGTCGGGCCTACTCTCTTCCGCCCGGAGGCGATCTTCCACTTCTTCGAAGATTTTGATGCTGGCCTTCAATTCCCCTTGTGCACGCAGGGCTGAACCTTCTTCCAGCTTCCAAACCAAAGCGTCATTAGGCTGATCCTCGGCCGAAGCCGCCGCCACCCGACTCACCATCTCGTAATCCCCTTCGACGCTGGCGGAACGAACCCGCGGCCCCTTTTCCACATACGCCGCGCAGCCCACCAATAGGGCGAAGCTGGGAATGATTAATAGGGTCGAACGCACAAAAAAAGTGAGGTGAAATTAGCTTCGACTCGCGGAAGTGTAAAGAGGGAGATGCATGCGGCGCAGACTACAGGCCAAGCCATCGGGAACCTACATAAAGCCAAAGCGGGGTGATAATCGGGCAGAACACGACGGTCACGACCGCCACCCGCAGGGCCACCGAGACCTCACCTTTATACAATTCCACGATAAGAAACGTAAAAATACCCGCTGGCATGGCCGCCTGCACCATCATGACCTTGCGCAGGGCTGGATCCGTTATGAACCAACATGCCACGCTGAGCAGGATGACGGGCATCACCAACCAACGAACGGCCATCGCACCGAAACTCACCCGCGCATCGGCGATGAACTTGAAACCCTGCAGGGTTTCGTGGAGATAAATACCCGTCAAGATGGTCCCGATGGGAATGGCGCATTCGCCAATCGAATGACAGAACTGCCCGGCGAAACGAATCGACGCCGTCTCGCCCAGACCCGTCAGGTTCAAGGTAAGTGCCACCGCGAGCGCCACCGTCATCGGCTGGGCAAGCTGTCGCAGACTTTTAGCCGGAGTTGCGCCGGAAAGAAACGCGACTCCGAACGTCCAGACGGCGGCTTCGACCCCGACATTATGTACCAACAAAACCCCGACAACATCTTTATCGAAAAGCGCGGCGGTCACCGGAATACCCAGATATCCAAAATTATTGATTCCCGATGCATAGGCGAAAGTGCGCTTCGCATCTCCCGGCGGGAAACGAAACAAGGCTGCGATCGCGCGCCCGACCAAAATCCCCACGATAATCATCAGAAAACCAGCACCCAGATAGAGTAAGGCGGTCGGACCCGAATGAATCAGCGGATTACTACTGACCCGATCGAAGATCATCGCCGGAAAGAAAACCCAGAGCCCGAGACGCATCAAAGGCTGTCGGGCATGCGGACCGACCCAACCACGATGGGCCAAAAACCAACCGAGCAAAATAAGTAAACCCAAGCGGGCGATCGCTAACGCGACATCAGCGGAAAATACGTTCATGGACGAAGCCGACTATTCCACGACCAGCGAACGGGGAAAGAGAAAAGTCGACGAGGGGGCACGGTGACACGGGGACAAGAATGACCCCAAACCCCTCATCAAATCATCCATCCGTCATCACTTACATCATCCATCGTACTATCTACCCCCCTTGACATTCCGGGGCAGATAAGGATAATGGATGCTGTTCCTTCTCAGTCGGACCCGATAATGACCGACTAACCATTTCGGGGGTGTTCCGGATTCGATTCCAATCAAGATATCGCGACGGCATGCAGAGGGTAGTCAGTAACCTCTTAAATCCAACTGGCAGCACTATAACTGCTAAAAACACCATCACGTTCGAGAACGACAACGTTCTCGCGCTCGCAGCCTAAGTACTGCGACAAGCCCCAGGGTACGCCTACAGCCTTGGATCAGCTTGGTTAACGTGGGCGATCCCCTCCTCTAGTTGTTATCTCCAGGGTAAGTGAGAATACAGATAGGCCGCACGGGTGCTCATCTCCAAACGCGGTCGAGATCAATGATGAAGCTACGCATGTAGAAGTTACGACGTAAGGATAGGAAGACGCGGGTTCGACTCCCGCCACCTCCACCCTTTGAGAAGTTACCAGCTCGCGCCCAC